>DASZUO010000192.1:0-11694 GCA_035547575.1 Amycolatopsis sp.
CGCCGCTCACCACGCCGTGCGCGTCGCGGCCGTTCGCGGGACGGCCGCCGCGCGGCAGCGTGCCGCCCGCGGGCCCTGGCATCCTGGTGCCGGACGTGCCGGTGGCCGCGCCCGGGTACACGCGTTTCCGTGAGCTGGCAAGGGAAGGCTTCCTGGTGCTTGCCGCGCCCGGCGCCCGGGACGTCACGGCGCCGGTGCCCGTCGTGCCGCTCGCGTCGATCGACGTGACCGGCGCGCTCACCGAGGCGCTCGCCGCCCGGCCCGGCGAGCTGTGGCTCGTCCGGCCGGACGCCTACGTCGCCGCCGTGGTCACCGAACCCGCCGAACTCGACGCGGCCATCGCGCGGGCGCTGGGCGGTCAGCCGAGCGCGACGAGCAGTCTCGCCACCAGGGCGGTGCGCACCGGCACATGATCGAGCAGCACGTGCTCGTGCCGGGCGTGCGCGCCTGCCCCGACGGCCCCGAGGCCGTCGAGCACGGGACGTCCCAACGCAGCCACGAAGTTGGCGTCGCTGGCGCCGCCGACCGACACCTCGCCCAGCGTGAGGCCGAGTTCGGCGGCGGCCCCACGGGCGAGCCCGACCAGTCGCTCCGACCCGGCATTGGGCACCATCGGCGGGCGGTTCCACTCGCCGCCGACGGTCATTGTGGCGCGCGGGTCCGACGGCGCCAGCGCCGCGAACGCCGCGTCCAGCCGTGCTGTCTCCGCGGGCACGGCGATCCGGACGTCGATCCCGCAGGTCGCCTCGCCCGCGACCACGTTGCGGCCCGTGCCGCCGGCGATCAGGCCCACGTTCACCGACGTGCCCAGCGCCGGGTCGGCCAGCGCCGCGATCACGGGCACCAGTTCCGCGAGCTGGTGGATGGCGCTGACCCCCGCGTCAGGCTCGAGGCCGGCGTGCGCCTCGACCCCACGCACCGTCACGTCGAACAGGCCCACGCCCTTGCGGCCGGTCTTCAGCGCGCCGTCGAGAGAGGCCTCGAACACCAGCGTCGCGAGCGCGCCCTCGGACAGCCGCTCGATGTGCGGCCGGCCAGCCGGGCTGCCGATCTCCTCGTCCCCGGTCAGCAGCATCTTCACCGTCGGCACGGGCAGTCCCAGCTGCCGCACGCAGCGCAGCGCCCACACGGCTTGCACCAGCCCGAGCTTCATGTCGAACACCCCCGGCCCGCTCGCGCGGTTCCCGGCCACCGTGAACGGCCATTGCGCGAGCGTCCCCGCCGGCCACACCGTGTCGTAGTGGCACAGGAAGAGGACGAAGCCGGGCAGCTCACCGGGATAGGTCACCTCGAGCAGGTCGCCGTTCGCGCCCCCGTCGTGCCTGCGCAGCTCGCCGGGCGCGCCGAGGCGGTCGGCGAGCAGGCGGTGGATCGCGTCGAGTCCGCCGTCGAGCAGCCCCTTGTCGTGGCTGGGTGTCTCCAGCTCCACCAGCGTGCGCAGGTCGCGCGTGATCGCGGGCAGGGCGTCGCGCACCCACGCCTCGGCAGACGGTCGTGCCACTTGCGCTCCTCCGGGCCGGCTTTCCCGGATATCATCATCCGTATCTCGAAAGAATGCAGAAGGTGGACATGACCGCGGACAGACCGGCTTCCCCCTCGGTCGACCGCACCCTGACGGTGCTGGAAGCCCTCGTGGCGGCCGGCGACGGGCTCACGCTGAGCGGACTGTCCCGCGCCACCAGGATTCCGCTGGCCACCACCGCCTCCATCGCCTATACCCTCGAACAGCGCGGATACGCGACGCGCCGGGTCGTCGGCCGCAGCCATTTCTGGCGGGCCACGCTCCGGTTGTACGAGCTGGCCGCGCCACTGGCCACGGAGACCTGTTCCTCCCCGACCGCACCTTGAACGGCCGATGTACGTAGCCACCCAGATTCTCGTCCTCGTCGTGGTGGTACTGGTCGTGACCGGGATCGCCCGGCGCCTCGACTGGTCACCGCCACTGCTGCTCGTACTCGTCGGCGTCGGCGGGTCTTTCCTGCCCGGCGTGCCCGCCTACGAGCTCGACCCGGAACTCGTGCTGGTCGGGCTGCTGCCACCGCTGCTGTACGCGTCGGCGATCCGCACGTCGCTGGTGGAGATCCGGGCGAACAAGTCGTCGATCGCGCTGCTGTCGGTCGGGCTGGTCGTGTTCACCACGGTCGCCGTCGGGTTCGTGACGTGGCTGGTGATCCCGGGGCTGCCGCTGGCGGCCGGGCTGGCGCTCGGCGCCGTCGTCGCCCCGCCGGACGCCGTCGCGGCCACCGCGATCGCGCGGCGTGTCGGCATGCCACGCCAGCTGGTGCGGATCCTGGAAGGCGAGAGCCTGCTCAACGACGCGGCCGCGCTGGTGGCACTGCGCACCGCGATCGCGGCGATCGCCGGTGCGGTGTCGATGTGGGAGGTCGGGCTCGACTTCCTCCTCGCGGCCGCCGGTGGTGCCGCGGTCGGCGGGATCGTCGGCTGGGGTGCCTCGCAACTGCGCAGGCGGCTCGTGGATCCGCTGTTCGACACGGCATGGTCGTTCGTGGTGCCGTTCCTGGCCTACCTCGCCGCCGAGGCGATTCACGGTTCCGGTGTGCTGGCGGTGGTCATCGCGGGCCTGTTCATCGGCCAGCAGACGCCGCGCATGGCGTCCGGCTCGTCGCGGATGGCGAGCAGGATGAACTGGCGCACGATCCAGTTCCTGCTGGAAAACGTCGTGTTCCTGCTGATCGGCCTGCAGCTGCGGCGGATTCTGTCCGAAGTGGCCGACAGCGACCTCTCCGGCGGCGCGATCACGGGGATCTGCGCCTGCGTGCTGGGCACGACAGTGCTGGCGCGAGTCGCGTGGATGTACCTCGCCGGACTCCTGCGGCGCGCGATCGCGCGCGCGACCAGGCTGCCGTGGGCGTACTCGACGGTCCTCGGCTGGGCCGGGATGCGTGGGGTCGTGACGTTGGCGGCGGCGTTCGTGCTGCCGGCGAACACGCCGGAGCGCGGTGTTCTGGTGCTGTCGGCTTTCGTGGTCGTGGCGGGCTCGCTGCTGCTGCAGGGCACCACGCTGCCACGCCTCGTGCGGCGGCTGAACCTGCCCGCGCCCGACCCTGGCGAGGACGCACTGCAAGCCGCGGCCCTCCTGCAGGACATGACGCGCGCGGGCCTGGCGCGGCTGGACGAGGTCCGGACCGGGTCGGAGCCGGAGGAAGTCATCGCCCGGCTGAAGGACAAACAGGCTTACCGGTCCGATTCCGCTTGGGAACGGCTCGGTGCGGGCAGTAGCCTCGAGGAGACGCCCAGTGCGGCGTACCGGCGGCTGCGCGCGGAGATGCTCGACGCCGAGCGCGAGGTGCTGCTCACCGCGCGGGACCGTGCCACCGTGGACGACGAGGTGCTGCGCAACGTCCTCGACACCCTGGACATCGAGGAGTCGATGTTGGACCCACAAGAGGAGACCGGGCCGGCCACCGGTCGCGAACTGCGCACGCCGGCCAACACCGCCGGTTCGTGCGAGCACCTGTCGGCGGCCGGCGACGCCTCGTCGGAAGCCACGGGCTGCGAGGACTGCCTCCGGGAAGGCACCACGTGGGTGCACTTGAGGCTGTGCCTGGACTGCGGCCACGTCGGCTGCTGCGACTCGTCTCCCCAGCGCCACGCGACGCGGCATTTCCACGACACCCGCCATCCGGTCATCAGAAGCCACGAACCGGGAGAGAACTGGCGCTGGTGTTTCGTGGATCGCGTGGTGGGGTGACGAGCCTAGGATCCCAGTGCTTGCTTCGAACCCCGCGCCGGATCGGCGTCGGACAGGGCCTTTCCCGTCTCCAGGAACGACTTCAGGCTCGACAGCACGGCCGGCCAGCCACCGCTGATCGCTTTGAACATCTCCGTCTCGGAGGGGAAGCCGTCGTGGCGGACGGTCAGTTTGACGGTCGCTCCCGCCGGTTCGATCTCGAAGGTAACCCTGGACTGCGGCTCCTTCTGGAGTTCGGCGAGGTATTCCGCGCTCCAGCCGAAGTATCCCGCGTGTTGCGGCTGGTAGGTGTGCCAGGTGTAGGACAGGCGGCGTGGCGGGTCCGATTCGAGCACCACCTGGTCGACAGGCTGGTATTCGCCGTCGCCCTCGCGCCACATGATGGGTGAGCCGGGCTGCCAGTCGGATTTCAGTTCCGCGCCCCAGTACTGGCGCGTGAAGGCCGGGTCGGTGAGTGCCTGCCAGAGTTTCTCCGGCGTGGTCTCGATGTAGGTGACGTAAACGAATTCGGGGCTGCTCATCGGTGTGTCCTCCAGCGTTCGTTTCAGGTCCGCGAGCACGTGGGCGCGTTCGCGGTGGTAAGAGCTGATCCAGCGTTCGCTGATGTCGTTGATGGGCGCGGTGTTGAGGTGGTGCAGCTTCTCCCGCCCGCGTCGTTCGGTGGTCACAAGGCGCGCCGCCTCGAGCACGGCGAGGTGCTTGGTGACCGCCTGGCGCGTCATGTCCAGGCCGGCGCACAACTCGTTCAGGCTCTGCCCGTTGCGGGCGTTGAGACTGTCGAGCAGGCGCCGCCGGCTCGGATCGGCCAGCGCCCGGAACACGGCATCCATGTCGCTCATCGGCTCAGGCAACTTCGTGGTTGCATAACTGGAAGATAGGCAACCCAGAGGTTGCCTGTCAACCCTTGACAGTAGATCGAACGCATGTTCGACTGTGGGGGTGAGGTGGGAGAGCCAGCGCGCGGGCCGTGACGCGCAGCAAGCGCTGATCGGACTGGACGGCCTGGTCCGCTCGGTGCGATCGCCGGAGTTCGAGGGCATCACGTTCCACGAGGTCCGGGCCCGCTCGGTGCTGAACAAGGTGCCCGGCCAGTCGCAGGTCCCCTTCGGCTGGACGGTCAACCCGTACCGGGGCTGTTCTCATGCGTGCACCTACTGCTTCGCTCGCAACACGCACACCTATCTCGAGTTCGACGCGGGACACGACTTCGACACGCAGGTCGTCGTGAAGATCAACGCGCCCGAGGTGCTCGCCGCGCAACTGCGCAAACCCGGCTGGACCCGCGAGCACGTGGCGATGGGGACCAACACCGACCCCTATCAGCGCGCCGAGGGCCGGTATCGGCTGATGCCCGGCATCATTCGCGCGTTCGCCGGTTCCGGCACGCCGTTCTCCATCCTCACCAAGGGCACCGCGCTGAGCCGGGACCTGCCGCTGCTGCGCTCGGTGTCCACGGAGGTCGACGTCGGGCTCGGGGTGTCCATCGCGTTGCTGGACCGCGACGTGCAGCGCAGCCTCGAACCCGGCACGCCCAGCCCGCGGGCCCGCCTCGAACTGGTGCGCCGCATCCGCGACGCCGGGCTGCCCTGCGGCGTGATGATCGCTCCCGTCGTTCCCGGCCTCACCGATTCCACCGCCCAGCTCGACGCCCTGCTCGCCGAGATCGCCGATGCCGGGGCGACCAGCGCCACCGTGCTCGCACTGCACCTGCGCCCCGGCACGCGCGAGTGGTTCGCGCAGTGGCTCGGGCGTGAGCATCCCGATCTGGTGCCCCGCTACCGGGACATCTACGGCACGGGCAGCTACGCCGGCGGTCGCTACCGGCGCCTGCTCGCCGCGCGCGTGGGTCCGCTGCTGCGGCGTCACGGGTTCGACCGTGACCGCTCGGAGTCCGGCCTCCGGTTGCCGGAGCAGCGCACCACCGAACCGGAGCCGCGCGCGGAGCAGCTGAAGCTGCTCTGAGAAACCTGGTCCCTGCTCGCCGCGACGCCTTGGCTAGCCTTATCGTCATTCCATCTCAGACAGCATGACGATCCCGTCAAGGAGAGCAATCGCAGTGCTTCGCACCCATGACGCCGGCACCCTGCGTGCCGAGCACGCCGGACAGATCGTCACGCTCACCGGGTGGGTCGCCCGGCGGCGCGATCACGGCGGGGTGATCTTCATCGACCTGCGCGACGCCAGCGGGGTCGCGCAGGTGGTCTTCCGCGAGGGCGAGATGGCCGAGCGGGCCCACCACCTGCGCTCGGAGTTCTGCGTCAAGGTCACCGGCGAGGTGAGCAAGCGGCCGGCGGGCAACGAGAACACCGAGATCGCCACCGGCGCGATCGAGGTGCTCGCCACCGGCCTGGACGTGCTGTCGGAGTCGGCCGTGCTGCCCTTCCCGATCGACGACCGGGTCGACGTCGGCGAGGAGGTCCGCCTCAAGTACCGCTACCTGGACCTGCGCCGCAGCGGCCCGGCCGCCACCATGCGCCTGCGCAGCGAGGTCAACCGCGTCGCGCGCGAGGTGCTGCACGGCCAGGACTTCGTCGAGATCGAGACCCCCACCATGACCCGCTCCACGCCCGAGGGCGCGCGGGACTTCGTGGTGCCCGCCCGGCTCAGGCCCGGCTCCTGGTACGCGCTGCCGCAGTCGCCGCAGCTGTTCAAGCAGCTGCTCATGGTCGGCGGCATGGAGCGGTACTACCAGATCGCGCGCTGCTACCGCGACGAGGACTTCCGCGCCGACCGGCAGCCCGAGTTCACCCAGCTCGACATCGAGATGAGCTTCGTCGAGCAGGACGACGTGATCCGCGTCGGCGAGGACATCGTCGCCGCGCTGTGGAAGCTGATCGGCCACGAGGTCCCGCGGCCCATCACCCGCATGACCTACGCCGACGCGATGGCCAAGTACGGTACCGACAAGCCCGACCTGCGCTTCGGCCTGGAGATCACCGAGCTGACCGACTACTTCGCCGACACGCCGTTCCGCGTGTTTCAGGCGCCCTACGTCGGCGCCGTCGTGATGCCCGGCGGCGGCAGCCAGCCGCGCCGCACCCTCGACGCGTGGCAGGACTGGGCCAGGCAGCGCGGCGCCAAGGGCCTGGCCTACGTGCTGATCGGCGAGGACGGCACGCTGTCCGGCCCGGTCGCCAAGAACATCTCCGAGACCGAGCGCGCGGGACTCGCGGACAAGGTCGGCGCGAAGCCCGGCGACTGCGTGTTCTTCGGCGCCGGCACGCCCGGCTCGGCCCGCGCGCTGCTGGGCGCCGCCCGCGTCGAGATCGGCCACCGGCTGGGCATGATCGACGAGGACGAGTGGTCGTTCGTGTGGGTCGTGGACGCGCCGCTGTTCGCGCCGGTCGACGAGATCGGCGACGACGTCGCGGTCGGCTCCGGCAAGTGGACCGCCGTGCACCACGCGTTCACCTCGCCGACCCCGGAGTGGATCGACAAGTTCGAGCAGGACCCTGGCAGCGCGCTGGCCTACGCCTACGACATCGTGTGCAACGGCAACGAGATCGGCGGCGGCTCCATTCGTATCCACCGGGCCGACGTGCAGAAGCGCGTCTTCGAGGTGATGGGCCTGTCCGAGGAGGAGGCGCAGGAGAAGTTCGGCTTCCTGCTCGACGCCTTCCAGTTCGGCCCCCCGCCGCACGGCGGCATCGCCTTCGGCTGGGACCGCATCACGATGCTGCTCGCCAGGGCCGAGTCGCTGCGTGACGTGATCGCGTTCCCGAAGACCGGCGGCGGCTACGACCCGCTCACCGGCGCGCCGGCGCCGATCACCGCCGCGCAGCGCAAGGAAGCGGGCATCGACGCGAAGCCGCAGGTCAAGCCGCAGGCATAGGCACAGGCGATGCTGCACCTGCGGGTGGTGAGCCCGCCGGACAAAACCGACGAGGTCCTGGCCCGGCTGCGGAGTGAGCCGGGCGTCGCGCACCTGATCCTGCATCGCGGCGCCGCGCTCACCCCGGCAGGAGACCTACTCGAGGCCGATGTGGCCCGCGAGGCGGCCGACGAGATCATCGACGTGCTGCGCGACTTCGACCTCGAACACGAGGGCGGGATCACGCTCGAAGCGATCGACACCGCGTTGTCGGACGCGGCCGCCGAGGCCGAGCGGGCCGCACCGGGTGAGGGCGCCGACGCGGTGGTGTGGCAGGAACTGGTCAGCCGCACCGGCGAAGAATCGCGCCTCAACTTCACGTTCCAGGCGTTCCTCACCATCGCGTGCCTGCTCGCGTCGGTCGGCGTCATCACCGACTCGCCGGTGACCATCGTCGGCGCGATGGTGGTGGGCCCGGAGTTCGGCCCGCTCGCGGCGATCGCGGTCGGCCTGGTGCTCGGGCGCTGGGACCTGGTTCGCCGCGCGAGTGTCGCGCTCGCGATCGGGTTCCCGCTCGCGGTCGTCATCACCGGTCTCGTCACCCTGCTGTCCGAAGCCGTCGGGCTGATCGACACCACGGCGCTGCGGTCGGGCGGCCACGAAGTCGATTTCGTCTACGACGTCGGCTGGTACTCGCTGATCGTGGCGCTGCTCGCGGGCGCGGCGGGGATGCTGGCGATGACATCCGCGAAATCGGCGGCCCTGGTGGGGGTCTTCATCTCGGTGACCACGGTTCCGGCAGCCGGATACGTCGCGGTCGCGGCCGTCACCGGGGACTGGGCGCGGTCGCTGGAGTCGCTTGGCCAGCTGGCGGTGAACCTGGCAGGCATCGTGGTGGCCGCCGCGGTGGTATTGGCGGTCCGCCAACGGGGCCAACGCGGGCGCGCGAACGGCCGCCTGCCGGCACGGGAATGAAATCGTTGTGGTCGCTAAGGTGCGGCCGCTAGTAGGGTCGACGACGATGACCGTGGACACTTCCCAAGAGGGCACAGCCGCTTTGAGCGGAGACGCGGTGGCCGAACGGCAAGCCGTCGAGGCGGCGGTCAAAGCGGCCGAGGCGGTGCTGGCGCACCGGTTCGGCAGCGCCATCGCGCTGGTCGCGCCCGAGGTACTCGCGGGCAGCGGGCCGGCCACCGTGGTGCGCGCCCGGATCGCCACCTCGCCCTTCGGCCTGCCCCGCACGCTGGTGATCAAGCACTACCCGGCGCCGGCGCCGGAGCACGCGCCCGACCCGTTCGCCCAGGAGGCGGTCAGCTACCAGCTGTTCACGGCGTTGTCGGCCGAGGAACGGATGTGCCCGGAGTTGCTCGCCCACGACGGCGGGCACCGCGTCATCGTCCTCGACGACCTGGGCCGTGCCCCGACGCTGCAGGACAAACTGCGCGGATCGGACGCGCGTGCCGCCGAGCGCTCGCTGCTGTCGTGGGCGCGCTCGCTGGGCCGGCTGCACGCAACCACCGCGGGCCGCGAGGCCGATTTCGACGCGCTGCTCCGGCGGCTCGGCGGCCCGGTCAAGGACGACCGCTCGGACCCCGCGGCGGCGTGTGCGCAGCTACCCGCGATGCTGGCGAAGTCGCTGCGAGTGAGTACGCCGGAGCCGGTACGGCGGTTCGCGGACCGCGCGTGCGAGCACGCCTCGTCGCTCGCCTACCGCGCGTTCAGCCCGGCGGACCTCAGTCCGGACAACAACCTCGTGACCAGCGGCGGCGTCCGGTTCCTCGACTTCGAGCGGGGCCGCGTGCGCAATGCGCTCATCGACGCCGCGCACCTGCGCGTGCCGTTCGCGTCCTGCGCCGAGCCGCTGGCGCTGCCCGCCGGGATGAGCGAGGCGATGCTTGCCGCGTGGGCCGCCGAGGTGTCCGGCGTGTGGCCCGGCCTCGGCGACAACGACGCGCTCGACGCCGTCCTGCTGGACCACCAGTTGCTGCTGCTGTGGGTCGAGAGCTGGCGCGCGTTGGCCGCTGGGCGGTGTGAGAAGCCGGCCGCACTCGTCACGTGGTGGCGCCAGCTGGACGGCTACGCCGACCGCCAGGGTGAGCAGGCGGTCGCCGAGCACGCCCGCGCCGTGGCCGACGCGATGGACGCCCGCTTCGGGCCGGGCCTCGACCTGGCGCTGTACCCGGCGTTCCGGTAATTCGTCAAGAGATCTCCGCGTCGTTACCCGCACATCACCGTTGGTGAGTGTGGATGCCCGATGGTCTTGGCGTGACCGCGGTGAGCGAGCAACCATCCCTGACCGGACCCCTGCCCCGGCGTGCCGAGCGGCTGGCCGTGCTCGGCGATTCCACCGCCGTCGGACTCGGCGACCCGGTGCCCGGGCGCGGCTGGCGTGGCGTCGGGCCGTTCGTGGCGCAGGCGCTGGGCGTCGGCCCCGGCGGCTACCTCAACACCGCCTTCACCGGCGCCCGGATGGCATGTGTGCGCGAAGACCAGCTGGGCGCCGCGCTACGGCAGCGGCCGGACGTGGCGCTGGTCATCGCCGGCATGAACGACACGCTGCGCTCGGACTTCGACGCGACCGCCATCGCCGCCGATCTCGACCACGTGGTGACCACGCTGACCGCCGTCGGCGCGGTCGTCGTGCCGGTGCGCTTTCACGACCACGGCAAGGTCTTCCGGCTGCCCGGCCCGCTGTACCGGGCGCTGAAGGCGCGGATCGACGAGCTGAACGCGGTGATCGACGCCGTGGTGGCGCGGCGCGGGGTGCCCTGTCTGGACCTCGACGCGATGCCCGGCGCGTACGAGCTGGCGTCGTGGAGCGTCGACCGGCTGCACCCGTCGGAACTGGGCCACCGGATGCTGGCGCGCGGGCTCACGGAACAGCTCGACCAGGCGGGAATCGCGATCGCCGAACCGGTGAGCCTCGTGTGCTCGGGCGGGATGCGGCCGCGTGCGATCGACCACGTTGGCTGGCTCGTCATCAAGGGAATCCCGTGGCTGTGGCGGCGCGGGCGCGACCTGCTTCCCTACGCCGCCGCGATCATGGCGGCCTCGGCCCGGCAGTCGTACCTGGAGTGGCGCGACCAGCAGGCGGCGCCGGCACCGGGTTTGTCGGACCTGCCGATTACCGTGGAGGGGTGCAGGACGAACTCTTCACCGTGAACCCGGACGTGGCGGAGCCGCCGCCACCGGCCGAGGCGCCGCGTGAGCCGGTGATCCCGGCGGGCGCGCCGCTCGCGGTCCGGATGCGGCCGCGCACGCTGGACGAGGTCGTCGGCCAGCAGCACCTGCTGGGGGAGGGAGCGCCGCTGCGGCGGCTCGTCGAGGGCGGTGCTCCCGCGTCGGTCCTGCTCTACGGCCCGCCGGGCACCGGCAAAACCACGCTGGCCAACCTGGTGTCCACGGCCACCGGCCGCCGGTTCGTCGCGCTTTCGGCACTTTCCGCCGGGGTCAAGGAGGTGCGCGGGGTCATCGAGGAAGCGCGGCGGCGCCGTCAGTACAACGCCGAGAACACCGTGCTGTTCATCGACGAGGTGCACCGGTTCTCCAAGACCCAGCAGGACGCGCTGCTCGGCGCCGTCGAGGACCGCACGGTGCTGCTGGTGGCCGCCACCACCGAGAATCCGTCGTTTTCCATCGTGTCGCCGCTGCTGTCGCGCTCGCTCGTGCTGCAGCTGCGCCCGCTGACCGACGACGATGTGCGCGCGCTGATCCGGCGTGCGCTGGCCGACGAGCGCGGCCTCGGCGGGGGACTGACGCTGACCGAGGAGGCGGAGGACCACCTCGTCCGGCTGGCCTCCGGCGACGCGCGCCGCGCACTGACGGCGCTGGAGGCCGCCGCCGACGCGGCAGGCGCCACCGAGCACCGCACGATCGGCCTCGCCACCGTCGAGTCCACAGTGGACAAGGCCGCGGTGCGCTACGACCGCGACGGCGACCAGCACTACGACGTGATCAGCGCGTTCATCAAGTCTATTCGCGGGTCCGATGTGGACGCCGCTCTGCATTACCTGGCAAGGATGATCGAGGCGGGGGAGGACCCGCGTTTCATCGCGCGGCGGCTCGTGGTGCACGCGAGCGAGGACGTCGGAATGGCTGACCCGGCGGCGCTGCAGTCGGCGGTCGCGGCGGCGCACGCGGTGCAGTTCATCGGCATGCCGGAGGGGCGCCT
>DASZUO010000193.1:0-1687 GCA_035547575.1 Amycolatopsis sp.
GCACCGCCTCGGTATCCAGGCCTTCGAGCCGCAGCTGGTGGAAGGCAAGGCCATCCAGCTGCACCCGCTGGTCTGCGAGGCGTTCAACGCGGACTTCGACGGTGACCAGATGGCGGTGCACCTGCCGCTGTCGGCCGAGGCACAGGCCGAGGCCCGGATCCTGATGCTATCGGCGAACAACATTCTGTCGCCGGCGTCGGGCCGCCCGCTGGCCATGCCGCGGCTGGACATGGTCACGGGCCTGTTCCACCTGACGCGTCTCGACGAGAACGCCGAGGGTGCCGGGCGGGCGTACTCCTCGCCGGCCGAGGCGATCATGGCCTACGACCGCAAGGCGCTGAGCCTGCACGCCCCGATCAAGATCCGCATCAACGACCGGCAGCCGAACCGTGACGACGCGGCGAAGCTGTCCGAGAACGGCTGGGAGCCGGGTCAGCCGTGGCTGGCCGAGACCACCCTCGGCCGGGTGCTGTTCAACGAGTTGCTGCCGCCGGACTACCAGTTCGTGAACGAGCCGATGCCGAAGAAGCGGCAGGCGGCGATCGTGAACGACCTGGCCGAGCGGTACTCGATGACGCAGGTTGCGCAGACCCTGGACCGGCTCAAGGACGCGGGCTTCTACTGGGCCACCCGCTCCGGTGTCACCGTGTCGATCTCCGACGTGGTCGTGCCGCCGGAGAAGAAGCAGATCCTGGACACCTACGAGGCCAAGGCCGACCAGGTCGAGAAGCGCTACCAGCGTGGTCAGCTCTCGCACGCCGAGCGCAACAACGAACTGGTCAAGGTGTGGAGCCAGGCGACGGACGACGTCGCGAAGGTCATGGAGGACCACTTCCCGGAGGACAACCCGATCTCGATGATCGTGAAGTCCGGGGCGGCGGGCAACATGACCCAGGTGCGGTCGCTCGCCGGTATGCGTGGTCTGGTGTCGAACCCGAAGGGTGAGTACATCCCGCGTCCGATCAAGGCGAACTTCCGCGAGGGCCTGTCGGTGGCCGAGTACTTCATCGCCACCCACGGCGCCCGGAAGGGCCTTGCGGACACCGCGCTGCGCACCGCCGACTCGGGTTACCTGACCCGTCGTCTGGTGGACGTGTCGCAGGACGTCATCGTCCGCGAGACCGACTGTGGTACCAGCCGCGGCATCAACATGCCGATCGGCGAGGACCTCGGTGACGGCAAGATCGTGCGTTCGCAGCACGTCGAGACGAGCGCCTACGCCCGGACGCTGGCCACGGACGCCGCGGATGCCGACGGCAACGTGGTGCTCAACGCCGGTGACGACCTCGGCGACCCCGCGATCGAGAAGCTGATCTCCAGCGGGATCACCAAGGTCAAGGTCCGCAGCGTGCTCACCTGTGAGTCCGCGGTCGGCGTGTGTGCGACCTGCTACGGCCGTTCGATGGCCACCGGCAAGCTGGTGGACGTCGGCGAGGCCGTCGGTATCGTCGCCGCGCAGTCCATCGGTGAGCCCGGCACGCAGCTGACGATGCGTACCTTCCACCAGGGTGGTGTCGCCGGTGATGACATCACCACGGGTCTGCCACGTGTCACGGAGCTGTTCGAGGCCCGTGTCCCGAAGGGCAAGGCGCCGATCGCCGACGTCGATGGCCGCGTGCGCATCGAGGAGAGCGAGCGGTTCTGGAAGATCACGCTGATCCCGGACGACGGTGGCGAGGAGATCGTC
>DASZUO010000194.1:0-6424 GCA_035547575.1 Amycolatopsis sp.
GGGGTCTGGGGGTCGCACCCCCAGAAAACAATACGAGCCGCACACGTCGCGAAGCGTCCACGCGAGTAGGGGTCGCCTGTGCCCCTCCACAACGACAACGACGGGGTCCGAGGCTCCCCAGGACCGTACGAGCCAAGCACCCACCGACGCGCCCACGTCCACCCCAGCCAACCAGCGATGAGTTCACGCCGACGACCACCCAGCCGATCCACACACCCAGCGCCATGCCGACGCCCACCAAGGCGACCACAACGATGGGGTCCGGGGCCCTCCCCGGGCGGGGTCTGGGGGTCGCACCCCCAGAAAACAATACGAGCCGCACACGTCGCGAAGCGCCCACGCGAGTAGCGGCGGCCTGTGCGCCTCGACAACCACCCAGCCGAGCCAAACACCCAGCCGAGCCAAACACCCACCGACGCGCCCACACCCACCCCAGCCAACCAGCGATGAGCTCACGCCGACGCCCACCCAAGGCGACCACAACGATGGGGGTCCGGGGCCCTCCCCGGGCGGGGTCTGGGGGTCGCACCCCCAGAAAACAATACGAGCCGCACACGTCGCGAAGCGTCCACGCGAGTAGGGGTCGCCTGTGCGGCCGTCTGACGCTCCCCCATTGCGTCAGACGGCCTAAGGCTGACCTTAACGCACAGGGACCCTCCGGCGCTAACTGCGTTCAAGGCCGGGAACTGGGATGACGCGTCAACAAAACGCGCGTGACCCCAAAAAACGAGTGCGGCCCCGCACCACCAGTCCCGATCTGGTGGTGCGGGGCCGCACCCGGTGAAACCTGCGGCAGCCGGCGGTCACACGGAACTCACCCCGAGCAAGGAGGAACCCACGCCACCAACGACAACCTCGACCGCATACGGCGGTCGCCAATGCGGTGTGCGACACCGTAACAGGCGGCGACGAGCTCGCTACACCCGACCCACTACTTCAATGCTGTGATTTACACCGCGCCGATCACCGTGTGATCGGCGTGAAGTCACGGCTGCCGATGAAGGTCGGCCGCGGCTTGCTCGCCGCGTAAGGCTCCACGAGCACGTTCTCCACGCTGTTGAACACCAGGAAGATGTTCGAGCGCGGATACGGCGTGATGTTGTTGCCCGAACCGTGCATGATGTTCGAGTCGAACCACAGCGCCGACCCCGCCGGCCCGGTGAACTGGTCGATCCCGCACTCGGCGGCGAGCGCGGTGAGCTCGTGCTCGGTCGGCACGCCGATCTCCTGCGCCTGGAGCGAGTTCTTGTAGTTGTCGTCCGGGGTCCGGCCCGAGCATTGCACGAACGTGCGGTGCGAACCGGGCATGACCATCAGCCCGCCGTTGAACGGGTAGTTGTCGGTCAGCGCGATCGAGCAACTCACCGCACGCGGTCTCGGCATGCCGTCCTCGGCGTGCCAGGTCTCGAAGTCCGAGTGCCAGTAGAACCCGGTGCCCCGGAAACCCGGCATGTAGTTGACCCGGCTCTGGTGGATGTAGACCTCCGAGCCGAGGATCTGCCGGGCGCGATCGAGGATGCGCGGATCATGGACGAGCTCACGGATCAGCGTGCTGATCTTGTGCACCTCGAAGATCGAGCGCACCTCGCCGCTCTGCTTCTCGGTGATCACCCGCTCGTCGGCCTTGAGCGTCGTGTCGCTCGAGAGCCGGACGAGTTCCTGCCAGTAGGCCTGCACCTCCGCCGGGGACAACAGTCCCTCGACGACGTGGTAGCCCTTGGCTTCGTGCGCGGCCAGCGTCGCCGCGTCGACCGGGCCATCGGCCTCGGTCCCCCAGACCGTCGGATCCACCCGCTCGGTCGGCTGCGCCGTACCAGCTACCCGAGTCGGATATGCGTCCTCGATACCGGCGTCCATGATCGTCAAATCGGTTCGCCTCCTCTTTGGCTGCCCCTCTGTATTTCTTCGTGGTGGTGGCCGGGTCAGGCGATTCGTTCGCCGGACTCGTCGAGCAACGGGTACACGCCGTTCTCGTCGTGCACCTCAGCACCGGTCACGGGCGGGTTGAACACGCACACGGTCCGCATGTCCGTCTTGGGGCGGACCTGGTGCTTGTCGTGGTCGTTCAGCAGGTAGAGCGAGCCCGGCTTGAGCTGGAACGTCTCGCCGGTGGCCTTGTTCGTGACCTCGCCTTCACCCTCGAAAACGAACACTGCCTCGATGTGGTTCGCGTACCAGAAGTCGTTCACCGTCCCGGCGTAGAGAGTGGTCTCGTGGACCGAGAAGCCCACGCCCTCCTTGGCCAGGATTATCCGCTTGCTGCGCCAGTTCGGCGTCTTGATGTCAGCTTCGCTGTCGGTGATCTCGTCGAGGGTACGGACGATCAAAGCACTCTCTCCCTTACTTGCTACTTGCCGAGCACGGACTTGACGGACGCGTCGATGATCTCGAGGCCCTCGTCCACCTCGGCGTCGGTGAGTGTCAGCGGCGGCAGCAGCTTGGCCACCTCGCTGTCCGGGCCGGAGGTTTCCATGAGCAGGCCACGGTCGAACGCGGCGGCACACACCTTGCCAGCGATCTCGCCGCTGGGGAACTCCAGCCCGCGCGCGAGACCACGCCCCTTGGCGAGCACGTTCGAGTCCGGGTACGCCTCGGCGATGCCCTGCAGCGCGTTGCCGATCCGCTCGCCCTTGGCCCGGGTGGACTTCTCCAGTTCGTCGTCGCTCCAGTAGGTGCGCAGCGCCTCGGCGGCGGTGACGAACGCCGGGTTGATGCCGCGGAACGTGCCGTTGTGCTCGCCCGGCTCCCACACGTCCAGTTCCGGCTTGATCAGCGTCAGCGCGAGCGGCAGGCCGTAGCCGCCGATCGACTTGGACAGGCACACCATTTCCGGCTTGATGCCCGCGTCCTCGAAGCTGAAGAACGGACCGGTGCGCCCGCAACCCATCTGCACGTCGTCGACGATGAGCAGGATGTTGTGCCGCCGGCACAGGTCGGACAGGCCGCGCAGCCACTCGAAGCCCGCGGCGTTGATGCCACCCTCGCCCTGCACGGTCTCCACGATCACCGCGGCGGGCTCGTTCAGCCCGCTTCCCGAGTCGTCCAGCAGCCGCTCGAAGTACAGGAAGTCCGGGTAGACGCCGTCGAAGTACTGGTCGTACGGCATCGGCGTGGCGTGCACCAGCGGGATGCCGGCACCGCTGCGCTTCATCGAGTTACCCGTCACCGACAGCGCGCCCAGCGTCATGCCGTGGAACGCGTTGGTGAAGTTGATGACCGACTCCTTGCCGGTCACCTTGCGCGCGAGCTTCAGCGCGGCCTCGACCGCGTTCGCGCCACCAGGACCAGGGAAGATGACCTTGTAGTCCAGTTCGCGCGGCTTGAGGATCTTGTCGTCGAGCCGTTCCAGCAGATCCCGCTTCGCGACGGTGAACATGTCCAGTGCGTGTGTCACGCCGTCGCGCGCGATGTAGTCCAGCAGCGCCTGCTTGAGGATCGGGTTGTTGTGCCCGTAGTTCAGCGCGCCCGCGCCGGCGAAGAAGTCCAGATACGGCGTGCCGTCCTCCGCGTACAGGCGGCTACCCACGGCGCGGTCGAACACGACCGGCCAGCCGCGGCTGTAGCTCCGCACTTCCGATTCGAGCTTTTCGAAGATGCTCACAGAGATTTCCTACTCCCCGATTGGTTATCGCACGCCATTTACGCGCTATTGACGCGAAAGCGGTCCGATACGGTAAAGGTCCTCCCGCTCATGCGGCTCACCGGTGTCCGGAAAGTCGCTCCGCGCGAACAGTTCCGATCGTTCCAGGTTCGCGTTCCAGCGCTTGGCGAACGAGGAGAACAACCTGATCGACGCCGCGTTGTCCGGCGTGATCGTGGTCTCCAGGTAGCGCACTCCCTGACCCACCAGACGACCGAACATCTCGTCCAGCAAGGCCCCGGCCAGGCCTTGTCCGCGTTGCGACTCGTCGACCGCGACCTGCCACACCACCCCCACGTCGGGGGCCTGCGGTCTACGGTAGCCGATTATGAACCCGACCGCCGCACCGTCCACTTTGGCTACAACCGAAGTGTCCGCGAAATCGCGGCACCACAGCAAATACGCGTATGGCGTGTTCAGATCCAGCGTCTTCGAATCACGTGCGATTCGCCACAGTGCCGCGCCATCGGCCTTGGTCGGAGATTCGATCAAGTGCTTTCCGGACATGTCAAAACAACCTAACAGAGTCCATTAAGTCGTTCAGCGAAGATCAAAACGCGCAGGCTACCTACCTGCAAAGACAGCGAAACACATGTGACAATAGCAACAAAAACGTACCAATTCAGGGCGAAGTGTGGTATAAGCGCAGCCCTGCCCCGCCGCCGGCACTTTCACCGTGTCACCACTTACAAGCGCCGGAGACCTCGACTTCGTTACAAGGTAGTGGCGAACTTCAGCGGGCGCGAGTTCGCGGAGCCGGATCGCAGGCCGCCCAGAAGCGCGCGCCGAACCGCGACAGCCGGACGGTGTGCCGCACGAGCTTGACGCGCCTGGTGCTCGCGGTGGCTTCGCGCACCACCTCCTCTGTCGCGAGGATCTCGTACTGCGAGCTCAGTTCGGGCAGGTCGTCGGTGATCTCGACCAGGCCGAGCCCGGCGAGCCGGGTCAGATAGCTCGGCACCTCGTCCGGCAGCGTGACGCCGGCGGCGGTACCGACGGTGGAGGCGTTGCGCAGCAGCATCCGGTTGCCGCGGGCAACCACGTCGACGGCCGGATACGGCTCCCCGCCGGCGAGCACCGCGATGATGCGCGCCTCGTCGGGCGTGAGCTGCCGCAGGACGGTGGCGTACAGGTACTCGCGGGCGCGCTCCCGGTCGAAGCCGACCGAGCGATCCAGCAGTTCCTTCATCGCCGTGCGGAGCGGCTCGCCGGCCAGCACGAGCGAACCGGAGCCGTTGGTGGCGTGCTCGGTGGAGGCGGCGCTCAGCGCGACCACGTACGGGTCGTCGACCTCGTCCAGCCTGCGGCGCAGCGTGGACATCAACTGGTGCTCGACGAGGCGCAGCCCCTCGCCGGCGTTCTCGACGCCGGGCAACCGCCGGGTGAGGGAGACGCCGGTGCGCGCGGCCCAGCCCGCGAGCCGGCCGGCACGTCGCAGCAGGTTGTCCTCGTCACCGGCAACTGCCGGCAGGTCTTCGCTGGTCACGCGGGAGATGCTAGCTGCCGCTAGCGGAGCGCCTTGTGTGCCTTCCGGGTCGCGCGGCGGAGCTGCATGATCCGGGCGGCGCCGATGAGCGCCACGAGCAACGCGCCGCCGACGGCGGAGAGCAGCATGGCGACCGCGAGCGGCAGGTTCCCGGTCATCCCGAGGAAGGTCACCGTGACCGAATCGAGGTTGTTCAGGATGAAGATGAGGAGAAAGACCAGGACGATCAGTGCGACGATCACGGCCACCCACGTGCCGCTGATCCGCGTGTGCTTGAGCGGTTTCGGTGGGGTGCCGGTGCTGGTGGGGGTGGTGGGCTCGCGGGGGACCTCCGCGGGTTCCCCCTCCTGCGCGTGAGTCATGCCGTCATTGTCGGCCTGATGGCTGATTTGTGCTGTTCATTGACTCCGTTCGGGTGACCAGGACAGGGTCACGACGGCACGGCCGGACGAACCGAGGTCCGGTGGGGTGGTTTCGTCGACACCGCCCTCGCGCAACGCGTCGGCGACCTCCGCCGCACGTTCGGGGCCGAGGCACAGCCTGCGCCGCGTCACGTCGACCAGTTCGTCGAACCGCTGGTACTCCGGCGACGGCTTCTTCTGCCACCGCACCACGCTGGGCTCGATGCCCAGCTCACGGAGTGCGGCGATCGCGTCCTCCGCGGCCGGACCTTCCGGCCGGCGCAGACCGTGGAACCGCAGCCAGAGCGGATTGAGCGCGGTCAGCGGATGCGCCGCCGCGATTTCCACGACCACCCGGCGGCGCGCGCACCTGTTCAGCGCCGCGACGAACGGCGGCAGGTCGGGCACGTTGTAGAGGACATGCGCGGTCACGACGACGTCCGCGAGCTCGACCTGCGACGCGACCTCGGGCCACCCGCCTTCGACGGTCTGGTGGGCGAGGCCGAGTTCGGTGGCGCGGCTGTCGAACTCCGCGAGCAGAGGCCCGCTGGAGTCGACCGCGGTGACGTGCGTGATGGCTTTCGCGCACGGCAGGCTCGCCGCGCCGGCACCCGCGCCGACGTCGATGACCGTGCCGCCGCTGCCGAGCGCGTCGAGCACAGCTGAGTGCGTCGGCGTCGCGGGTCCGCGCAACTGACGGTCCACGCGGCGGACGAAGACCTGCCGCGGCAGCACCCACGGCGAGTCCGGCGCCGCGGCCAGGATCTCGTCGGGAATCGCCCACGCGGCCAGCTGGTCCCGCCACTGCTGGATGGCCATACGTCCATTGTCGCCGACATCAGCGGCTCGGCAGCCAGGCTTTCGCCGCTTCCACCGCGCAGCCGGTGACCGGCAAGC
>DASZUO010000195.1:0-13150 GCA_035547575.1 Amycolatopsis sp.
CCGGCCCTCGTCGCTCTGATCTCGGCCGCGCTCCTGACCACACCGATCCGTGCCATCACCTCGGGCGGCGCCGGCCCGCGTCTGATCCCGGTGCTCAAGGACACCGGCCTGGCCATGCTCGCGTGGTCCGTCCTCACCGGAGCCGGGCTGGCGGTCAGCTGAGCCAGCGCCCGGTCGCGAGGAACTTTGTCATGGCGGCCAACGGTTTCTCCACATCCAAGCCGTGCTCCGCCAGCCATTCGTCGCTGTAGTACGTATGTGCGTAGCGCTCCCCGCCGTCGCACAACAGCGTCACGACGGAGCCGTGCTGGCCGGCGGTCAGCATCCGGGCGATCAGCTGGAAAGCACCGTACAGATTCGTGCCCGTGGAGCCGCCCGCCCAGTGGCCCGTGCGGTCGCGCAAAAGCCTGATCGCCGCCAGTGACGCGGCGTCCGGGACCTCGATCATCTCGTCGATCACGCTCGGGACGAACGACGGCTCCACGCGGGGGCGGCCGATTCCCTCGATGCGCGACGGCATTCCGGTCGTGTAGTCCAGCGCGTTGGTCTGCCACGCCCCGTAGAACGACGAGTTCTCCGGATCGACGACGCAGATCTTCGTCGTGTGACGGCGGTAGCGGACGTACCGGCCGAAGGTGGCGCTGGTCCCGCCGGTACCGGCGCCGACGACGATCCACGCGGGCACGGGATGCCGCTCGGACCGCATCTGCGCGAACACCGACTCCGCGATGTTGTTGTTCCCACGCCAGTCGGTCGCGCGCTCGGCGTAGGTGAACTGATCCAGGTAGTGCCCGCCGCATTCGGCGGCCAGGCGCTCCGCCTCGCCGTACACGGCCGACGGGATGTCCACGAAGTGACATCGGCCACCGTAGAACTCGATCAGCTGCACCTTCTCCGCGCTGGTCTTGCGCGGCATCACCGCCACGAAGTCCAGGCCCAGCATCCGCGCGAAGTAGGCCTCCGACACCGCCGTGGACCCGCTCGACGCCTCGATCAACGTCGTGTCGGGGCCGATCTGGCCGTTCACGAGCCCGTACAGCAGCAGTGAACGCGCCAGCCGGTGCTTCAGCGAGCCGGTCGGATGCACCGACTCGTCCTTCAGATAGAGATCCACGCCCCACTCGGGTGGCAGCGGAAAGACGAGCAGATGCGTGTCGGCACTGCGGTTGGCGTCGGCCTCGATGAGGCGGACCGCCTCCCGGACCCAGGCCCGGTTCATTCGCCGCGTAGCTCTGCGCGCAGCTTGGCGCGCTCCTGCGCCCGGCGCTGGTTGCGCGCCGCCAAACCGGCCGTCACCCGTGCGTTGAGGCCCCGGAACGCCAGCAGGCCGACCGGCAGACCCACGACGATCCCGATCGCCAGCGCGACCAGCAACGGAACCTTGACCAGCACCAGCACCAGCGCGACCACGGCGATCAAACCGAAGCGCGCCAGAAGGTAAAGCGTCAGGTCGCGGGCCAGGTTCGGGGTCCTACTCACAGCTGTCAAGGTTACGCGTCGTCCAAGTCGCTGTTGTTCGGCCGCCCCTCGAATCGTGTCGACAAGACGACAGTGGTGCGCGTCCGCGCGACGCCCGCGATGCGCCGCAGGCGTCCGAGGGTCTGCTCCAGGTCGTCCATCGTGGACACCCGCACCTTGACCACGAACGCCTCGTCGCCAGCGACCGCGTAGCAGCTTTCGACCTCGGGAAGCCCGCCGAGTGCCTCGGCGACGTCGTCGTTCTCCGCGACGTCGGTGGGCTGGATGCCGACCAGCGCGGTCACGCCGAGACCGACGGAGCTGGGGTTGACCACCGCGTGGTATCCCGTGATCACACCGGACGCCTCGAGCTTGCCGACGCGCTCGTGCACCGACGATGCGGACAAACCGACGGTCCTGCCCAGTTCGGCGTAGGTGGCTCGGCCGTTCAGGCGCAGCTCGGCGATGATTTTGCGGTCCAGTGCGTCCACAGCGCCACTTTAACGCCGCCCGGCCTGGGCGATTTGTCCCTTACTACCTCTTTACTCTACGACAACCGTTCGAGTACCTGCCGGGTGAGATGCAACGATTGCCGTGTTGATATGCGGAAGTGTGAGAACGCTTCCGGTATAGCAGTAAGGCCGTTAAGGAGGCGGAAAATGACCGCAACCGTTGGAGGGCGCCTGCTCACGCCCGGCGAAGTCGCCGCGCTGTTCAGGGTTGACCCGAAGACTGTGACGCGCTGGGCAACGGCGGGCCGTATCGGCTCGATCCGGACCCCTGGCGGACACCGGCGGTTCCGGGAGTCCGAGGTCAACCAGCTTCTGGCCGAGCTCACTACGGACGCGAGCGAGCCCACGCGCAGCTGACCTGCGGCGCGACCCGCGGCCCGGCGGAGCGTCACCCCGCCGGAAGCCGCGGGCCCAAGGAGCGCGCCCGTGACGTGCGCGGTGCCGCACGCCGGAATTCCGGCAAAAGGGCTACCCTCGGGGCAGCACAGCGGCATCGACTCGGAAGGGAGCGAGCATGATCTACCTGCTCGCAGCGATCGGCGCGCTCACCATCGCTGTCCTGTTGTGGCGGGCCTTCGGTCCCGAACGGGTCGGCGTCTCCTCCGGCCGGGGCGCGGTCGCCCCCGATGACGACCCCGAATTCCTGCGCAAGCTGGGCGAACAGCACCGCCGCCCGGACGACGAGAACTAGGCGAGCGGGGTACGTGGCCTCCGCGGCGAGGTAAAGACTGTACTAGGCCTTATTCGGGAATGCGTCCGCCATCGCGGCGGCCAGTTCCAGTAGTGCGAGCCGGGTGTCGGGCTCCAGGCGGTCGAGTTCGATCTCGGCGCCTTCTTCCAGATGGGGATCGAACGGGATGCGGCATACCGCTCGCACCCGTGCCGCGAAGTGGGCGGCGAGTTTGTCCAGGTCTACCGAGCCGGCCTTCGGGCGCACCGAGTTGATCACCACGATGGACCGTTTGACCAGGTCACCGTAGCCGTGTGCGTCGAGCCAGTCGATCGTGGCCGATGCGCTGGTGGCGCCGTCCACCGAGCCTGACGACACCACTACCAGCGCGTCCGCGAGGTCCAGCACGCCTTTCATGGCCGAGTGCATCAAGCCGGTGCCGCAGTCGGTCAGCACGATGTTGTAGTAATGCTCGAGCAGGCTGATCGCGCGCAGGTAATCGCGCTCGGAGAACGCCTCCGACACAGCCGGGTCCTGCTCGCTCGCGAGGATCTCCAGCCGGGAAGCACCCTGCGACGTGTACGCCCGCACATCGCTGTAGCGGGTGATCTTGTCGGCGTCGCGAAGCAGATGCCGGATGGTCGCCGTGGTCTCGATGGGGATCTTCTGCGACAACGTGCCGCGGTCGGGGTTGGCGTCGACCGCGATCACCCGGTCGCCGCGCAGCGACGCGAACGTGGCGCCGAGTGTGGTGGTGACCGTGGTCTTGCCCACACCGCCCTTGAGGCTCAGCATCGCGATCTTGAAGCAGCCCCGCAGTGGCTGGTTCACCCGCCCGATCAGCTCACGCTGCCGCAACTCCGCCGGGCTCTCCCCCGGGTTGATGAGTTTGCCCGAGCCGACGTACAACGCCTTGCGCCAACCCGACTTCGGCGTGCGCTTCGGCGGTCGGACGACGTGCCGGCCGGACACCTCCTGCCGCATCCGGGACGGCTGCGGCAACGGCGGGTACGGCGAGGCAGGCGGCTGCAACGGCGGCAGGTTCGGGTCGTACCCCTGCGGCGGGTACTGGGGCTGCTGCGGCGGGGCGGGATGCGGTTGGGAGTCTGTGCGCTCCTCGGAAAAGTAGTGTTCGCGGTCAGCGGGATCGGTCATCAGCCGACCCCGGCGTAGGAATGCAAGCCCGTCGTGACCAGGTTGATGAAGAACAGGTTGAACACCATCGCGGCGAAGCCGAAGATGTTGATCACGGCGGCCCTGGAGCCGCGCCAGCCGGCGGTGGCCCGCGAGTGCAGGTATGCGGCGTAGATCACCCACGCGATGAACGCCGTGGTCTCCTTGGGGTCCCAGCCCCAGAAGCGGCCCCACGCGGACTCCGCCCAGATCGCCCCGCACAGCACGCCGAACGTGAACAGCGGGAACGCGAGCACGGTGGTGCGGTACGCGACCCGGTCGAGCACGTCGGCCGCAGGCAGCTTCGAGCCGAAGCGGGCGAACCGCTGCGGGTCGCGCTCGTGCGCCGATCGCATCAGGTAAAGGATGCTGGCGACCCCGGGCACGAGGAAGATGCCCGACGAGATCGCGGCGGCGGAGACGTGGATCACCAGCCAGTACGACTGGAGCGCGGGCTGGACCGGCGCGGCGACGGTGTAGAGCACGGTGCCGCCGAGGAACATCAGGATGACGATCGGCAGCAGCACGAACCCGGACAGGTGCCGGACCGGGAACTTCTTGATCACGTACAGCCATGTGGCGACGGCGATGAGCGTCACCACCATGATGTACTCGTACATGTTGCCCCATGGGGCGCGATGCACGGCGAGACCGCGCAGCACCAACGCCGACAGGTGCAGCAGCAGGGCCAGCACCAGCAGCGCCGCGCCCATCCGGCCGATCCGCTCGGCCCGGCTCGGCGGCCGCGTGACGGCGGGCGTGACCGGCACGGACGTCTCCGGCCCACCGGCCCCGACCAGCACGCGCGACTTGGCCCGCTCCGCGGCCTGCCTGCCCTTGGCACCGAAGGACTGCTCGATCAGGAAGAACGCCAGCGCGACGACGTAGAGCGCCGTGGCGGTGGTGTAGGACCAGTCGCTGTACTGAGACAACGTCTCATTCACGTTCATGCCCCGCGTTCCTCTTTCTGCCCGTGAGCAGCTCGTCCGCGAGCCGGACGAACTCCTCGCCATAACCAGCCTGGTCGGTGCGAGCCAGTCCGGCCACCTGCACCACGGTACCGTTTTCGCCGTCGCCCGCAGGTCCGGCCCGCACCCACACCCGCCGCCGCTTGACCAGCAGCGACGCCCCGAGCCCGAGCAGCATCGCGATCGCGAAACCGAGCACGAAGCCCTGCGTCGGGTCGTGCGAGATCTGCAGCGACACCCACTGCTGCACCCCGTCGAAGGTCACCTTCGTGCCGTCGTCGAGCGTGATCGACTGGCCGACGGCGAGGTTCTCGCGAGCGACCCGCTTGAGCCTGCCGTCGTCCACCATGGACTGGTCGATCGAGAAGATCGACTGCCCCTGTCCCGAGTCGAGGCCGAGGTCGCCGCGCATCACGTCGACCGCGACCATCGGGTCGTTCAGTTCGGGCGCGGTCGAGGTGAGCACCCCGCCATGGGTGAACGGCGTGGGCGCGAGCAGCCCGGTGATCGCGAGTTGCCTGGTGCGGCGCTCGGCGGAGTCGGTCACGCCCGGCGGGTCGAACTTGGTCGCGCCTTGCGAGAGGTAGGTCGCGGGGTCGGTCGGCACCCACTGCACGGCCTGGGTGCGGGTGGCGCCGCCGGGGTAGGTGACGGTGAACTTGGGCGCGTACCCGTGGTTGATGAGGTAGATCCGGTCGCCCGCGGTGCGCAGCGGGGAGTTGACCTCGAGCAGGTACGGCCGCCACGTATTGGTCTGCAGGTCCTTGCCAGACTGGTACTGGATGTTCGACTGGTAGTGCGTCGGCTGGTTCTCCGCCGTGTACAGGGCCTGGAAGTCGTTGATCTTCACGCAGAACGGCTCGAGATCGGTGCCGTCGACGCGCAGCCCCGGCTGGAACGAGTCGTAGGCATAGATGCCGGAGTTGCAGAACTGCGAGCCGTCGGCCTGCACGATGACCTGGCCCTCGTAGGTGTACATCTTGCCCAGCGCGAACGCGATGATCAGGCCCAGCATCGCGAAGTGGAAGACGAGGTTGCCGGTCTCGCGCAGGTAGCCCTTCTCCGCGCTGATCGACCGGGCGCCGCCGTCCTCCTCGCGGACGGTCAGCCGCCAGCCCTTCAGCCGGGTGCGGGCGGCGTCGAGAACGTCGTCGGCGCTGCGGTCGACGTGCGCCTCGCGATAGTGCGGCATCCGCGACAGGTTGCGCGGTGTCAGCACGGGCCTGGCGCGCATCGAGCGCACGTAGTCGAAGCTGCGCGGTGCGAGGCAGCCGATCAGCGACACCATCAGCAGCAGGTAGATCGCGGAGAACCAGACACTGGAGTAGACGCCGAAGAACTGCAGCCGGTCCAGCAGGGTGCCCCACCAGCCGTGGGAGGTGATGTACTGCGCGGTCTTGTCCGCGTTGAGTGCCCGCTGCGGCAGCAGCGCGCCCGGCAGTGCGGCGAGCGCGAGCAGGAACAGCAGGATCAGCGCCGTCCGCATCGACGTGAGGCCGCGCCAGGTGTTGCGCACCACCGCGAACACGCGCCGCAACGGCGACGGCGTGTACGGCTGCTTCGGCTCCGGCGGGGCCTGGGTGGCGGTCATAGCGGCAACACCGTGTCGGTTACGAAGGCGTTGCGCAGCCAGCCCACCAGCTCACCCCAGAGGCCGGTGACCAGGAGCACACCGACGACGAGCAGCAACACGCCGCCGAACACCTGCACGCGGCGGCCGTTGCGGCGGAGCCAGTCGGTGGCGCGGACGGCCCAGCGGGCGCCCAGCGCGATGAGCAGGAACGGCACGCCGAGACCGAGGCAGTAGACGAGAATCAGCAGGAAACCCCGCGCCCCCGCCCCGCCGGTCGCGGTGGCCAGCGCGAGCACGCCGGACAGCGTCGGGCCGATGCACGGAGTCCAGCCGAGCCCGAACACCGCGCCGAGCAGCGGCGCGCCGAGCAGCCCGCCGCGCGGCACGCGGTGCGAGCGGATATCCCGCTGCAGGGCGGGGATCAGGCCGAGGAACACCAGCCCCATCGCGATGGTGACCACGCCACCGATGCGTTGCAGCAGGTCCTGGTTGGTGAGTACGGCGTCGGCGAGCCACACGAGGGTGCCGAGCCCCGCGACGAACACCACCGTGAACCCGAGGACGAACAGCGCGGCCGCACCGACCACGGCGAACCGCCCCTTCTTGGGCGCCTCGTCCGGGCTGACGGCGGGCGCGTCAGCACCGACCATGGCCGCGAGGTAGGCGAGGTAGCCGGGTACGAGCGGCACCACGCACGGCGACGCGAACGAGAGCGCGCCCGCGACGAGAGCGACTCCGGCGGCGAGCAGCAGCGGCCCCGAGGTCGCCAGCTGGGTCACGGAGTTCACCCTGCTGAGGGTAAGCAGTGAGTTTGGTGTGAGCTTTTCGGGGCCGTCTGACGTGCCGCTTACTCGGCGGCGAGCTTTTGGACGAGGGGGGCGATGTCGCCGGCCAGCAGGGCCCGCAGGTACACCGCCGCGACGCGTTGCTGCTTGTCGATCACGATCGTCGACGGGACCGCGTTGAGCGGGTAGCCCGACAGCTGCAGCAGCGCCCGCCCCGGCGGATCGTAGATCGACGGGTAGGTCAGCCCGCGGTCGCGCACGAAGTCCTGCGGCGCGGACCGGTCGGTGTCCCGCACGTCCAGGCCCAGCACCTGCACCCCGGCCGCCTGGTTCTGCAGGTAGAGCTTCTCCATCTCGGGCGCCTCGGTGCGGCACGGCGGGCACCACTGGCCCCAGATGTTGATCACCACGACCTTGCCCTTGAAGTCCGCGAGCGAGATCTGCTTGCCTTCGTTCATCAGGTCGTCGCCGGACAGGTTCGGGATCGGCTTGCGGTCGGCGCCCTCGTAGGAGATATCGGTCTTGCCGCCTGGCGCGACGAACTGGAAGCCGCTTTCCTGCGACACCGCGTCCTTGCCCGTCGAGCACCCGGCAACCAGCAGCGACAGCACCACTGCGGTTACCCAGAGCACCTTTTTCATGCGCCCGTGACCTTCGGGTCGGTGGCGCCGGCCGGTTCGCTGTAGACCAGCTGCACCAGCTGCTCGCCGTTGAACACGAGGCTGGTCAGCGACGCCAGTGAACACTGCCGCCGGCGCGGGTCGTGCCACAGCGACTTGCCCTCGAGAAACCGGCGCAGCGTCCAGATCGGCAACTGGTGGGAGACGCACAGCGCCTCGTGTCCCTCGGCGGCGCCCCGCGCGCGGTACACGGCGCCCAGCATCCGGTGCGCGATCTCCAGATACGGCTCGCCCCACGACGGGAGGAACGGGTTGCGCAGCTTCGACCAGTGCCGCGGCTGCCGCAGCGCACCGTCGCCGACCGCGACCCGCTGCCCCTCGAAGTCGTTGGCCGCCTCGATGAGCCGCTCGTCGGTGTGCACGTCGAGGCGATGCGCCGCCGCGATGGGCGCCGCGGTTTCCTGCGCGCGCTGCAGCGGCGACGCGACCACGTGCACGATGTCGTGCTTGGCCACGGCTTCGGCCACGGTGAGGGCCTGCCGCTGCCCTCGTTCCGAGAGCCCGAAGCCGGGCAGCCGGCCGTAAAGGATCTTGTCCGGGTTGTGGACCTCGCCGTGCCGGAGCAGGTGCACGATCGTGGTCACTGGCGAGCCTCGTTCGCTTCGGCCGCCGCGGCGGCCGCCGCCGGACGTGCGGCTTCGATGATCTCGAACGCCGCCTCGTCCATCGCCGCGTTGACGAACCACGCCTCGAACGGGCTCGGTGGCCCGTAGACCCCGCGGTCCAGCAGCGCGTGGAAGAACGCCGGGAAACGCCAGGTCTGCGAGGCCGCGGCGTCGTGATAGTTGCGCACCGGCCGCTCCGTGAAGAACACGCTGACCAGGTTGCCCGCGTAGGCCACGGTGTGCGGCACGCCGGCGCCGGTGAGCGCCTCGGTGAACAGCGCGCCGAGGCGCTGTGAGTTCGCGTCGAGGGCGCGGTACACGTCGTCGTCGGCCGCGCGCAGTGTCGCCAGCCCGGCGGCGACGGCGACGGGGTTCCCCGACAGCGTGCCCGCCTGGTAGACCGGACCGCCGGGTGCGAGCCGGCCCATCACGTCGGCCCGGCCGCCGAACGCCGCGGCAGGCAACCCGCCGGACATGACCTTGCCGAACGTGTACAGGTCGCCGGGCACGCCCTCGATGCCGAACCAGCCGGACCGCGAGACCCGGAACCCGGTCATCACCTCGTCGATGACGAGCAGCGCACCGTGCTCGTGGGCGATCTCCAGCAGGTGCGCGTTGAAGTCGGCGAGCGGTGCGACCGCGCCCATGTTGCCTGCGGCCGCCTCGGTGATGATCGCCGCGATGCCGCCCGGGTTGTCTGCGAAAGACTTGCGGACGGCCTCGATGTCGTTGTACGGCAAGACGATCGTGTCCGCGGCCTGCGCGCCGGTCACGCCGGGAGAGGTCGGCAGGCCGAGCGTGGCGACCCCGGAGCCGGCCTGCGCGAGCAGCGCGTCGACGTGCCCGTGGTAGCAGCCGGCGAACTTGATGATCTTGCTGCGGCCGGTGAACCCGCGCGCGAGCCGGATCGCACTCATCGTCGCCTCGGTGCCCGAGTTGACCAGCCGGACCTGGTGCACCGGGTCGACGCGCTCGATGATCTCCTCCGCGAGTTCGACCTCGCCGGTGGTCGGCGTGCCGAACGACAGACCCTCACTCGCCGCGGCGCGCGCGGCGGCGACCACGTCGGGGTGCGCGTGCCCGAGGATCATCGGCCCCCAGGATGAGACCAGGTCGACGTAGCGGTTCCCGTCGATGTCCCACAGGTACGGACCCTGGCCCCGGACCATGAACCGCGGGGTGCCGCCCACCGAGTTGAACGCGCGCACCGGTGAGTTCACCCCACCGGGTGTCGCCGCGGTTGCCCGCTCGAACCATGCCCTGGACTGATCGAAGCCGTACGTCACGACCCTGATCCTCCCAAAGGCCCTGTCAGGCCTCGTTCAGGTGGGCCACATAATCCTCGATGGTGGCCTCGGCATCGCCGTTCTTGCGCTTGCGGCGGTGCTTGGCGTGGACCGCGAGCAGCGCCTCGCGCACGGCGTCGACCAGCAGGATCGCCACGACGACACCGAGCCCGATCGCACCCGACATCCAGCTGCCGAGGTAGCGGGTCGAGGTCAGGACCGTGCCGTCGGTGAGCGTGACCGTGAGCGTTTTCACGCCCGCGTCCCACAGTTGGAAGGCGCCCCAGACGGCGACGGCGGCGAGCACCACCTCGGCCAGCGCGACCAGCGCGCGCCACGGCTGGTGCAGCTTGGCGGGTGTGTCGTTCACGGTGACCAGACTCTCACGTCGCGGCGAGCGCGGTGCGCAGTGCCTCCACGTCCCGTGCCCACGCGAGCACCACGGTGTCGTCGTCGAGGCGGATCGGGAGTTCGTCGTACTTGCGCGGGGTGCCCCAGCCGCCGCCCAGCACCCGTGCACCGGCCGGGGCGCCGACGTCCTCGACTTGCGTGATCTTGGTCAGGGGGACCATCTCCTGGCCCTCCCACAGTTCCGTGGTGGTCACCTTCACGGTCAGGAAGCGGCGCCGGGCGTGGACCCACGGCGCGGTGATGGCGGCGAGCCCGAGCCCGACCAGGATCCACGCGACGAGATGCGTGCTGCCGGTGGCGAGTTCCGCGAGGTAGCCCAGCAGCGCGAACAGCGGTCCGTAAAGCAGCGCCCACCACTTGGCGCCGTACTCGACGTACCGGACCTGACTCACCGGTTCCTGCGGCTGACCTTCGGGAAGAACGGCGCGACCTTCGGCAGGTACATCAGAACCAGTGCGACTAGGCCGATCAGTGTCCCCAGGAGCGTGGGAATGCTCCCGAGCCCCAGGAAAAGCTGGACGATGAGCGCGATCGCCATCAGCACAGTGAGGACGGTGCGCGCCGAGCGGGTGCCCTGGCGGGCCTTCCACGCGAACAGGACGTACATGGCCGCGAAGCAGACCGCACCGACGAGCACGATCGCGAACACGATCGTGGTGCCGGACCGGATCTGGTCGGCCGTGACGGCCTTGTTCGTGTTGTTCTTGATCGCCTGGTCGATGATGCTTCCGCGAAGGAAGAAGACGAGTGCGTAGCCGACGACGAAGACGACTGCCGAGACCACCCACAGCCAGAACGAGACCTGCACCGGCCTCGGGGTCTCGACGGGCGTCGTGATCTCACCCTCGATGCTGGGTGCGGGCGGCAGGCCCTGCGCGCGGCGCTCGTCGTCGGTCTCGTTCGATTCCGTCACGTGGCAAAGCTTACTGTGCCGTCGTTAGCAATCCGCCCGGCAGTCACGGGCGATCGACGTTACGTAGGCCGGCTGCCGGTTGATCGGGTCAACCTACTTTCGGGCGGATTGCTAAGCCAGCCACGCGGCGGCCTCGCCGGCCCAGTACGTGAGGATCATGTCGGCGCCCGCGCGGCGGATCGACGTGAGCACCTCGAGGATCGTGCGTTCGCGGTCCAGCCAGCCGTTCGTCGCGGCCGCTTCGACCATCGCGTACTCACCGGAGATGTTGTACGCCGCGACCGGGACCGGCGAGGCGTCGGCCGCCGCGCGCAGGACGTCGAGGTAGGCCAGCGCCGGCTTGACCATGATCGCGTCGGCGCCCTCGGCGATGTCGAGTTCGATCTCGCGCAGCGCCTCGCGGGCGTTGCCTGGATCCTGCTGGTAGGTCTTGCGGTCGCCCTTGAGCTGGGAGTCGACGGCCTCGCGGAAGGGGCCGTAGAAGGCGCTCGCGTACTTGGCGGAGTAGGCGAGGATGCCGGTGTTGTCGTGCCCGGCCTCGTCCAGCGCGCGGCGGATGACGCCGACCTGGCCGTCCATCATGCCGCTCGGACCGAGCAGGTGCGCGCCCGCTTCCGCCTGTGCGACGGCCATCTCGGCGTAGACGGCGAGGGTCGCGTCGTTGTCGACGTTGCCGTCGCTGTCGAGGACGCCGCAGTGGCCGTGGTCGGTGAACTCGTCGAGGCACGTGTCGGCCATGATCACGGTGTCGTCGCCGAGTTCGGCGCGCAGGTCGCGGAGGGCGACGTTGAGGATGCCGTGCTCGTCGGTGGCGCCCGAGCCCGCCGCGTCACGCTCACGCGGGATACCGAAGAGCATGAGCCCACCGACACCCGCGCTGACCGCGTCGACCGCGGCCTTGCGCAACGTGTCCCGCGTGTGCTGGACGACACCGGGCATGCTGGCGATGGGTCGCGGCTGCTCGGCGCCCTCGAGGACGAACATCGGCAGGATCAGCTGACGCGGCCGGAGCGTGGTCTCACTGACGAGCCGCCGAAGCGCGGCGGTCGAACGCAACCGGCGAGGACGATGCTCGGGAAACACCCGATCGACGGTACTCCCGTGCGATTTGCATGACATACCGGCCGTACCCGCTCTTCGCGACCCGCTCACCGAGCCGGTAACACTGGTCGGCGTCGATGTAGCCCATGCGGAAGGCGACCTCTTCGAGACAGCCGATCCGGACGCCTTGCCGCTCCTCGAGCATCTGGACGTACTGGCCCGCTTCGAGCAGCGACTCGTGCGTGCCGGTGTCCAGCCACGCGAACCCGCGGCCGAGGTCGACGAGCTGCGCCCGGCCGCGGTCGAGGTAGACCTGGTTGAGGTCAGTGATCTCCAGTTCCCCGCGCGCCGAGGGGGTGAGGCCGCGAGCGATCTCGACGACATCGTTGTCGTAGAAGTACAACCCGGTGATGGCGCGGTTGGAGCGCGGCTGCTCGGGCTTCTCCTCGATCGAGACGAGGTTGCCGTCGTCGTCGATCTCGCCGATGCCGTACCGCTGCGGATCGGAGACCGGGTAACCGAACAGCAGGCAGCCCTTGAGATCGTCGGTCTTGCTCTGCAGCAATCTCGAGAACCCGGGACCGTGGAAGATGTTGTCGCCGAGAATGAGGGCCGCGGAATCCTCGCCGATGTGGTCGCCGCCGATGACGAAGGCCTCGGCCAGGCCGTTCGGTTCCGGCTGTTCCGCATACGCGAGGTTGATGCCGAGCCAGCGCCCGTCGCCGAGCAACCGCTGGAAGGCGGGCTTGTCGAGCGGCGTCGTGATGATCAGGATGTCGGTGATCCCGGCCAGCATCAGCACCGACAGCGAGTAGTAGATCATCGGCTTGTTGTAGACCGGCACGAGCTGTTTCGAGACGGCGAAGGTCACCGGATGCAACCGGCTCCCGCTCCCGCCGGCGAGGACGATTCCCTTCATGCCTGAAGTGTTTCGGAGCACCGGAAACCGCGGCAGGAGCTGACTTCAGTGACTGCGGTCGCCGACGGCTAAAGCCATCCGTCGAGTGCGACGAGAAACCCGTCGAAATCGTCGTTGTGGATGACGTGGCCGGCGCCTGGCACGACTCGTACCTCG
>DASZUO010000196.1:0-3554 GCA_035547575.1 Amycolatopsis sp.
GTGCTCGGGCCGCTCGCCCGGCGCACCGGCAACACTCTCGCCTGCCAGCCGGACGCGCTGCGGCTGCTGAACAACGGCGAGTGCGTGTCCGTGTTCCCGGAGGGCTTCAAGGGGGTCGGCAAGCCGTTCAGTCAGCGGTACAAGCTGCAGCGCTTCGGCCGGGGCGGCTTCGTGTCGGCGGCGCTGCGCACCGGCGTGCCGATCGTGCCGTGCTCGATCGTCGGCGCGGAGGAGATCTATCCGAAGATCGGGGATCTCAAGCCGCTGGCGCGACTGCTGGGCTGGCCGTACTTCCCGGTGACGCCGTTCTTCCCGTTGCTGGGCCCGCTGGGTGCCGTCCCGCTCCCGACAAAGTGGACGATCGAGTTCGGCGAGCCGATCCGCACGGACGGCCACGCCCCCGAGGACCTCGACGACCCGATGCTGATCTTCAGCCTGACCGACCAGATCCGTGAGTCGATCCAGCAGACGTTGTACCGTCGGTTGTCTCGGCGCCACAACGTTTTCCGGGGTTAGCGGCCGCGCCGGCGGGGCGAAACTTGCGAGCCGGAGCCGGAGCCGGAGCCGGGGCGCGGCGTCAGCGGCGCCGGTAGGCCAGTCCTGCTGCGACGGCGCCTGCTACTGCGCCGGCGCCCAGTACCGAGGGGACGCCGATCTTCGCGGCCTTGCGACCCGTGCGGAAGTCCCGGATCTCCCAGCCGCGGGCCCGTGCGATCTCGCGCAGGCCCGCGTCCGGGTTGACCGCGACCGCCGTGCCGACCACCGACAGCATCGGCACGTCGTTCGACGAGTCCGAGTACGCCGTGCACCGCCGTAGGTTCAGGCCCTCCCGCGCGGCCAGCGCCCGCACGGCGTGCGCCTTCGCGCGCCCGTGCAGGAGGTCGCCGACCAGGCGCCCGGTGTACACGCCGTCGACGTGTTCCGCGACAGTGCCCAGCGCGCCCGTAAGACCCAGCCGCCGGGAGATGATCGCCGCCAGTTCGACCGGTGTCGCCGTCACCAGCCAGACCCGCTGGCCCGCGTCGAGATGCATCTGCGCCAGCGCGCGGGTGCCGGACCAGATCTTGTCGGCCATCAGTTCGTCGTAGATCTCCTCGCCGACCCGGTTCATCTCCTCGACCGTTTTACCGGCCACAAAGGACAGTGCCTGCTCGCGGCTGGAGCGCACGCTGTCCTGTGTCTCGCGCCCGCCGATGCGGAACTTCACCTGCTGCCATGCGAAACCGGCCAGGTCGGACGTGGTGAAGTACTTGCGCGCGGCCAGGCCACGAGCGAAATGGAAAATCGACGCGCCCATCATCATCGTGTTGTCGACGTCGAAGAACGCGGCCGCGGTCAGGTCCGGGGGCGCGGGCGGCGCCGGCGGCGCGATGCCGTCGACCTGGGCGGACTCCATCGCGACGGCAGCCTCGGCGGACGCCTCGCCGGCGAGTGTGGCGAGTCGTTCGAGTTCCGGGCCCTTACCCCTGCCGCGCCACACGCAGACCGCCTCCTGACTCGGGTACGTGCGCCAAGAGTAGCGATTGACCTCAGCCGATCCCCACCCCAGGAAGTCCCGGGAGCAGCGGCGGAAGGGAGATCAACGGCGGCGGCGTCGAGGTCACCGTGGTGCTCGGGCGGGGACTGGTGGGCGCCGTGACGGGAGCGCCGGCGGCCGGTGGCACCTGGACACCACCCGATGGGGCCAACGATCCGGTGGGCAGGCTTTCCGACGGCCCCGCCGGGGCCGGCGCGGTGGTCGTCGGGGCGGGCGCCGCCTGCTGCACCGACGGCGGTGCGGGCAACGGCAGCGGCACCCCCGACTCGCCGCTCGACACGGCTCCGGCAGGCGGGCGGCATTCGCTCGAGTCGGGCACCGCGCCGAGGTCGTCGGGCTCGCCGGTGGTGATCTGGAAGCAACCGAGCCGGGACTCCAGCTGCTGGGCCCTGGCCTCGATCCGGCCGAGCAGGTCCGCCGACGAGTGGTAGGACCCCATGGCCCCGGCGGGCAGGGTGGACGCGACGTCGGCGAGCTTCAGGCGCTGCTGCTCGGCCCACGACTGGAGTTGTGCCAGCTGCCCGCTGCCCTGCACCGACGCGGTGGTGAACTGCGCGGCGCCCTCGGTGGCCTCCTGGCGGAAATCGGCGAGCGTGGCCGCGTAGCGGGCCGCGTCCGCCTGACGCAACGCCGTCAGCTCGTCGAGCCGGTTCGACGCGAACCGCAGGTGCTTCTCGGCCTTGGCCGAATCACCGAAGGTCAGCCCGAGCTGCGCGGTCTCGCCCGCCCGCTTGATCCCGTACAGGGTGTCGCCGGGCAGCGCGTCCTTGGACAGCACGAGCCCGAGGCCGCCGAGGGCGATGACCAGCGCGACGGCGGCGGCCAGCACTTCGGCCAGCACGCGACGTCGTCTGCTCGGCGCACGGCGTTCCTCCTCGGCGAGGCGCTGGAGGACCTGGGTACGCATCCGGTCCCGCGTCGCCGCGTCGGGAGTCGCCGTGTCGCCCAGTTTGCGCAGGCCTGAAATGACTTCCAGGTCGCGCGCCGACCACCGGGGCACGTCCACGTCGTCTGAAACGACCCGCACCCGGGTTCCGTTACGGCCGTTATTGCCAGGTGGGGGGCAGCAGGTTCGCCAGCTTGCGCACGGCGCGGTGCTGCAGCGCCTTGATCGCGCCCTCGTTGCGCTTCATGATCTGCGCGGTTTCGCTGAGTGACAGGCCCTGGATGAACCGCAGCACGATGCACTCACGCTGATCGTCACCGAGGTCGGCGATGCACCTGAGCAGCGCTTCGCGTGTCGCGTTCGACAGCGCGGCCTGCTCGGGGCCGACCTCGCCGGTGCTCTGGCCCGCGAACGGTGCCGACCCGGATTCCGACACCTCGTCCGTGACGATCTCCAGCTTGTAGCGACTGGACTTGACGTGGTCGAGCACGATGTTGCGAGCGATCGTGACGAACCACGCGCCCACGTCACGGCCCTGGTAGCTCACCGACGTGATGCGGCGCAGCGCACGCAGGAACGTCTCGCTGGTGATGTCCTCCGCAAGCTCCCGGTCGCCAAGGCGGAACAGCACGTAGCGGTAGACGACGTCGACGTAGCGGTCGTAGAGCACGCCGAAGGCGGCAGTGTCGCCCTCCTGGGCCGCGCGCACCAGGTCCCAGGCCCCGGTCTCCTGCTCCGGCTGGTCGACGGGGCGCGCGACCGTGCCGGCACGCAGCCCCATGGGGCGTGCGGCAAGCCAGTTCGTCACGGTGACTCCTCCGTCCCGAACCCGAGTGATCACCACCACTCCGACGCGCTCAGCAGCATACGGGTTGTTACCCGGAAGTAGGTAGTGCTCTCGGTTGTGGAACTGCGACGATCGCCCGGCTTCCCCATGACGGGGGATGAAGGGAGACACTGAGTGTATGGGCAACATCGCCAACCTGCTCGCCGGGGCTGCCACGCAGTGGCCGGCCTCCGTCGGTGTCGTCGATACCACCGCCGGGACGGCTTTTACCTGGTCGCAGCTGGATTCCGCGGTCGACGGGCAGGCCCGGCGACTGCTCGAGAACGGTGTTCAACAAGGCGACC
>DASZUO010000197.1:0-10250 GCA_035547575.1 Amycolatopsis sp.
GGATAGCCGTGACTGTGGTCGGATCGGTAACGAACGGCACAGTACTGGCCGAACCGGCCCGTTCGGGCCGACGACCCCGGCCCCCGGCGCGGGCTCTTTACGCGGTCCACCCCGGGTTCCGGCCTGTCATCGCGAGGACGCGGTCGAACTTCGGCGCGGTCGCGGGCACCGCCACCGGCGGTCCGTAGACGCCCCCGGCGCGGCCCTGCTCGGCGGTCTTGCCCACCTCGTCCAGCAGGTAGTCGAGCAGATCGTCGCCAGGCGTGAGGTTCCGCCCGGTCGCCTTGGCGAGGTCCCAGCCGTGCACGACCAGCTCGGTCACGATCATCCCGCCGACCAGCGCCGCGGGCAGTTCGGCCGGCCCGCCCATGTGCGTGACGCCCTCCCACGCGGCGGGCTCACTCCACGCCTTGGCCGTGCGGTCGATCTGCGCCAGTAGGTCGCTCGTGGTCAGGCCCAGGTCCGTCTCCGGCGGGCCGGGCGGTGGCACGGTTTCCTTGCGCGCCGCGCCTTCCAGCGACGGGCCCCAGAACAGCAGGTGGTTGACCAGGCCGCGCACGTCGTACTTCGCGCATGGCGTCGGCGCGTCGAGCTGACCGGGCCGGATGGTGCGGACGACGTCTTCGAGGCACGTGGCCGCGGGTGCTACGAACATGCCGCCACCGTATCCGCACTGCCGGCGGCGGTCTTGAACAAACGCGACATACGCTGGCCGGGTGGCCAGGGATTCGCGCGAACTCGGTGGTGCGTGGACGAAGTTCCAGCGCCACACGTACCTGACGCCGGCGCCGGATCTGGCGCCATACGTCGGTACTGGGTCGTGTCGTGGAACTACCGCGAACCCTATCGGCAGAAGATCGTGCCGTATCCGAATGTGCACCTGACGTTCTCCGATCGTGCGGCCACGGTAACCGGCGTCTCGAGCGGCTTCACGATCAAGGTCCTGGAGGGCGAACGCGGCGTCTTCGGGGTGGCCTTCCGGCCGGGTTGCTTCCGGCCGTGGCTGGGCCGCTCGGTCTCGACGATCACCGACCGCTCCGTCGATGCGCGCGAGATCTTCGGCGCCGTGCCAACGGAACCCGACCACGCGGCGGTCGAACGCTTCCTCCGGGCGCGCCTCCCGGCGCCGGACGCCCCGGCTTTCGAGGCGGCAGAGATGGTCTCGACGATCGCAGGCACGCCGGAGTTGACGCGTGCGGACGCCGTGGCCCGCCTTGGCGGCATGAGCGTCCGGCAACTGCAACGGCTGTTCGCGGAGTACGTGGGTATCGGCCCGAAATGGGTGATCCGCCGGTACCGGCTCCGCGAGGTGACGGCGCGCCTGGAGTCTGGCGTGGTGATCGACTGGGCCACCCTCGCGGCGGACCTCGGCTACGCCGACCAGGCCCACTTCACGCGCGATTTCAAGGCGATGTTCGGCGAATCCCCGACGGCTTACGCGCGACGCTATTGAGCAAGCCGTCCGTCGTGACGACACGCTGGCTGCGCGATGCGACTTACCCTACACTTCTGTCAGTTGGATGCCAGATTTTCGAGGGGAGTGCGCGGTGGAGGATGTCGCGGCCTTCCGGCGCCGGGCCAGGTCCTGGATCGAGGTCAACGTGCCGCGCCTCGGCGACACGGCGCCGGCCCGGGACTCCGCGGAGCGGACCGTGCGCGCCCGTGCCCTGCAGCGACGCATCTACGACGCCGGCTTCGCCGGCATCACCTGGCCCAAGGAGTACGGCGGCCAGGAACTCACTCCGGCTCACCTGCGCGCCTTTGCCGAAGAGCTGTCCGGCTACGAGAACCCGTACCTGACGCTGAGTGTCAGCCTCGGCGTCATCGGCCCGACGCTGCTGGAGCACGGCACCGCGGAACAGAAGGCCAGCCACCTGCCGGCCCTGCTGCGCGGCGACACGCTGTGGGTCCAGTACCTTTCGGAGCCCAGCGGCGGCTCGGACATGGCCGGGGTGCTCACCCGGGCCACCCGTGACGGCGGCGGCTGGCTCCTCAACGGTTCAAAGGTCTGGACCACCTTCGGTGATCATGCCGACTACGCGCTGTGTCTCGCGCGCACGGACTGGGACGTGCCCAAGCACGCCGGCCTCTCGATGTTCATCGTGCCGGTCCACGCGCCCGGTGTCACCGTCGTGCCACTACCGCAGTCCTCCGGCTCCAGCGAGTTCTGCCAGGAATACCTCGAAGACGTCCGCCTTGCCGGCGACCACCTGCTCGGCGCGGAAGGCGAGGGCTGGGCGCTGGCGTCGGCGCTGCTGGTGCACGAGCGCAACGCACTCGGTGGCGGCTCGGCCTACTTCGCCATGGGCAGCCACGGCACGGACGACGCGCGCACCGACCGGGAACTGGTCGACCTGGCCGCGCGCACCGGGCGCGCGGCGGATCCGCTGGCACGCCAGGCCGTCGCCGAGGTACACGCGGCCACCATCGTGGGCGAGCAACTCGCGGCGCGCGTGGCCACCGGTATCCGCACGGGCGTCCTCACCGGCGCCGCCGGGTCGATGCTCAAGCTCTACAGCGCGGAACTGCACCTGCGCCGCAGCGAGGTCCGGCTGGACCTGGCCGGCCCCGCCGCGGTGGCCTGGGGGGACGACGACGGCGCGGCCGGTGCGGTGGCCATGGGCTGGCTCACCCGCCAGGGCACCTCGATCATGGGTGGTACCAACGAGATCCAGCGCAACATCATCAGCGAGCGGGTGCTCGGTCTGCCCCGCGAGCACGCGCCCGACAAGAACGTGCCGTTCAGCCAGGTTCGCACGAACACAGCGTGAGGTGCTCATGAATGTGGAGCTGAGCCCGGACCAGGAGCTCTTCGCGAAGACCACCCGCCGTTTCCTGGAAGGACAGGACCTGCCGGCCTACGCCCGCCGGCTGCACGAGCAAGGCTCGAGCTTCGAGCGGGACTACTGGCAGCGGGGTGCCGAACTGGGGTGGACGGCCATGCTCGTGCCGGAAGCCCTCGGCGGCGGGAGCATCAGCGGCCACGGCCTGCTCGATCTGGCGCTGGTGGCCGAGGAGATGGGGCGGCTGGTCGCCCCAGGTCCGTTGCTGGCCGCGAATGTGGTCGCCGAGGCGCTGAGCCGCGGCGGTGGCCACGAGGCGGTGATCGGCAGGCTGCTGACCGGCGAGGCCACGGCGACCTGGGCGTTCGACGAAGGAGCCGGCACCTGGGACGCCGCCGGCGTTAGGTTGCGAGCCCGGCCCGACGGTGACGGCTGGGTCCTCGACGGCACCAAGGCCTTCGTGCTCGACGCGCCCTCGGCCGACTGGTTCCTGGTGACTGCCCGCACGTCCGGCGGGCTCACGCAGTTCCTCGTTCCCGCGACCGCCGAGGGTGTCACGGTGACGGCACGGACGTCGCTCGACCTGGTCCGCCGGCTCGGCGATGTCACTTTCGCGGGGGTTCCCGCCGTCGTGGTGGGCGCGGTGGACGAGGCCGCCGAGGATGTGGAACGCCAACTGCGGACGGCCCTCGTGCTGCAGAACGCCGAGACGGTCGGCGCACTCGACCGGGTGTTCGGCCGCACGCTCGCCTATGCCGGTGACCGGGTCGCCTTCGGCCGGCCCATCGGCTCGTACCAGGCTTTGAAGCACCGTTTCGCCGACCTGAAGACGGCGCTGGAGGCGTGCCACGCGACGGCGGACGCGAGCGCGCGCGCCGTCGCCGAAGGTCAGCCCGCGGCGGCCGAGCTGGTGAGCGTCGCCAAGTCCTACCTCGCCGACCACGGCCCTCGCATGGTGCAGGACTGCGTGCAGATACACGGCGGCATCGGCGTCACCTGGGAGCACGACCTGCACCTCTACCTGCGGCGGGTCACCCAGAACGCGGTGCTGTTCGGCGATGTGCGTCAGCACCGGGAACGCCTGGCCGCCATGGCGGGGATGTAGCCGATGACGACGCTACTGGCCGGTTTGCGGGTGCTCGACCTTTCCCTGTGGCAGCCCGGTCACTACGCCACCCAGCTGCTCGCCGATCTCGGTGCCGAGATCGTCAAGGTCGAGCCACCGGGCGGCGACCGCATGCGCCCGGTGGCCGACCGGTTCGTGAACTTCAACGGGCACAAGAAAAGCGTGGTGCTCAACCTCAAGGACGACCGCGATCGGGCCACCCTGCTGGGGATGGTCGGCGATTTCGAGGTCGTGGTCGAGAACTACCGGCCGGGTGTGGCGGCCCGGCTCGGCGTCGGGTTCGATGACCTGCGCGCCGTGCACCCGGCGGTCGTGCTGTGTTCGATCTCCGGGTTCGGCCAGTCGGGTCCGCTGGCAGGCAGCACCGGTCACGACGCCAACTACCAGGCCTACGCCGGCGCCATGACCACGGACGACGGCCGCCCGCCCGCTCCGGCGGGCCTGCTGGTGGGCGATCAGGGATCCGGGCTCGCGGCGGCGTTCGCCATCCTGGCCGCGGTCCTGTGTGCCCGGCGCACGGGGGAGGGCGAGCACATCGACGTCTCGATGGCCGACCTGCTCGCGACCTGGGTAGCGCCGCTGGGTCCCGTCGACCCCCGCCGGCCCGGCATGGCGGCGGGTCGCCAGGGCGCTCCCGGCATGGGCACGTTCCGGACCGCGGACGGCCGCTGGATCGTCCTCGGGGTCTACAGCGAAGATCATTTCTGGTACGCCTTGTGCGCGACACTGGGACTCGGCCGGCACGTCGGCCTCACCATGGACGCCCGCACGGCCGACGCACCGGCATTGCGCGCCGACATCGCGGCGGCGGTCGCGGCCGGCATGCGGAAGGATCTCGTGGCGGCCCTGGAGCGGCGGGGAGTGCCCGTCGCGCCGGTGCTCACCCGGGCCGAGATGCTGGAGCACCCGCATTTCCGCGAGCGCGGCGTGCTCACCACCGGCCCGGACGGCTACCGCACGATAGGCCATCCCATCCGCTACGCCGTCCACCCGGCGCTGCCCCCTGGACCGGCGCCCGGCCTGCCCGACCGCACGCGATCCGGCTGGTCATCTTGGCTCCGGTAAGCAGGCGTGGCTGCGTTACAGGAAGCCGGCCTGGTGGGTGAGCGTCACTCGGTGCGGTGTGCTAGGCCGTGGCTCGTACGCGGGGAGGTGGGCCACGCGCACAAGGCGGTCTGGACGACCTCAAGAAGGTCCTGCCGGGAGGCACCATCTCGGGCGAGTTGGGCTGCGCCCTCCCACACAGCTGCGACGTAGTGGGCGAGCACGGATGGCATCACGGTCTCGGGGAGTTCGCCGGCGACGACGTCGGCTTGGACCTTGTCGGCGACCATCCCGACGATGGCATCGCGGCGTCGACGCAGACTGTCGGCGACGCCCTTTGACTGTGGCCTGTGGTTGGTGGCTCCGCCTGATGATCAGGCAGCCATGCGGACGGTCGGGCAAGGTCTGGTTGTGGACCGCGCCGAGCAGCAGGCGCTCGACGGCGCGCGCCGCGGTCGGCTCTTGGGCCGCCTCTTCGAGGTAGCCGCCGTACCGGTGGGCGTACTCCGCGACTACCTCGCTGAACAGCTCTGCCTTGTTGCCGAACGCCGCACAGAGGCTGGAGTCGGAGATTCCGAGAGCCCCCGTCAGGTCTTTGATCCCCACAGCGTCATAGCCCCGCTCCCAGAACAGAGTCAAGGCGGTCTCCAGCGCTCGCGCACGGTCCTGCTCATGCAGGCGGCCACCAGCCACGCTCTGGCTTCCGGCATCACACCAACGCACGCCACGCTTTCAGGGCACCGAGCCGTTCTGTGGACGCTCACCTGCCTGGCATGCATCGGTGCTGTCATCGCCCGCACTTTGCTACCGGCACCGAATAGAGCCACCTGAATCTCTTGCTGGCTCGAACCGCGGAGATGCCCTATTCTTATGACAGTTGGATGACAGAAGTTTGGACGGGAGGATCCGGTGAGCCGTTCACTGCGGGGCGCTGCCGTTGTCGGGATCGGCCGGACGCCCTATGTACGGAAATCGGGGCGGTCCACGCTCGCGATGGCCGCGGAGGCCGCGCGGAACGCGCTGGCCGACTGTGGCCTCACTCCGGCCGACGTCGACGGTTTCACCTGCTACGGAACCGCGGATTCGGCGCGCCCCAGCCAGGTCGCGCACGCCATCGGGGTGGACGACCTCGGCTGGGCGCTGAGCATCCTGGGTGGTGGGAACATCGTCACCACGACGGTGTCCGGCGCGGCGACGGCCGTCCTGTCGGGTCAGGCCGATGTCGTGGTCGTCTACCGGGTGCTCGGGTCGGACACCCGCTACGGCCAGGCGCTGGGCGCGGTCGAGGTGGCGGGGGAGAGTCAGTTCGCGGGCCCGCAGGGGTATCTGGTGCCGCCGCAGTGGTTCGCAATGTTCTGCCGGCGGCACCAGTACGAGTACGGATCCACGTCGGAGGATCTCGGCGCGATCGCCGTGCAGCAGCGCGCCCACGCCAGCAACAACCCGCACGCGGTGGGCCGCACGCCGATCACCATCGACGAGTATCTCGCCAGCCGGTGGATCAGCGAGCCGTTCCGGCTCTACGACTGCACCTACGAGGTCGACGGCGCGGTGGCGATCGTGGTCACCTCGGCGGAGCGTGCCGCGGACCTGCCGCACAAGCCGGTCCACCTGCTCGGCGCGGCCGACAGCAACCGGTTCGGCGGCTCTGTCGACCAGTGGGATGACCTGACCTGCATGTACTCCAGGGACACCGCACCGCGATTGTGGTCGCGCACCGGACTGCGGCCCGACGACATCGATGTGGCCTGCATGTACGACTGCTTCACGTTCACCGTGATGGCGACGTTCGAGGACTTCGGGTTCTGCAAGAAGGGCGAAGTGGGCGACTTCTTCCGGGAGGGCCGGGCCACCTACGGCGGTGATGTCGTGGTCAACCCGCATGGTGGACTGCTGTCCGAGGGCTACATCCATGGTCTGAACCACCACTACGAAGCCGTCCTCCAGCTCCGCGACGAGGCCGGGGACCGGCAGGTCGCCGGGGCTGAGACCGCACTGGTCACCTCTGGTGCCGGCCCCTACGGTGGCGCCCTCGTCTACGGAACGGAAGCGCTGTGACCGATACCCGTTCGCTGCCGCCGCAGCCGGTTCCCGACCCCGACACCGCGCCGTTCTGGCAGGCGACCGGCGCCGGGCGGCTTGCCCTGTGCCGCTGCCAGTCCTGCCGGGTGTGGTTGCACCCGCCGCTGGAACGGTGCCGCGTCTGTGCCGGGTCCACCGCGTTCGAAGAAGTGGCGGGCACCGGCGTCCTGTACTCGTTCATCGTGCAGCACCGGCCGACCGTGCCGGGCTACCTGGAGAACACCCCGTACGTCGTGGGGCTCGTGGAGCTGGACGAGCAGCCCGGCCTGCGCCTGCCAGCGCGGATCGTGGGTGTTGACCCGGCCGACGTCGCGTGCGGCATGGCGGTGCGGGCCGAACTGGTCGCGCTGCCCGGCGGGGATTTCACCGTCCCGGTGTTCCGGCCGCTGTCCGGATCCTGACAGGACGGTGTGGAAGAATACGGTCCACGATGACCGCGAACCACGAGAGCCCGAGCACGCGCCCGGACGGCCGTAGCGAGCACAAGCCTCGCACCCGTCAGGCGCTGATCGACGCCGCGCTGTCGCTGTTCGCCGCGAAGGGTTACGAAGCCGCCACGACCGACGAGATCGCCGAGTGGGCCGGTGTCTCGACGCGGACATTCTTCCGGTACTTCGAGTCCAAGGAACACGTCCTCTTCTTCGGTGGTGACGCCTTCAACCGCGCTGTCATCCGCAGCCTGCCCGACCAACCGTCCGAACTGGACGATCTTGCCGCACTGGCCGCGACGCAGCGGTCGCTCGCGCCGATCGTGGAACCGCTCAAACCGCGGATTCGGCTCTATTTTCGTGCCCTGGAAGGATCCAGCGCGTTGATGGGCCGGCACACGCGGGACTTCAAGAAGCACAACCTGGCGGTCGCGGAAGCACTCGCCGCCCGCCGATCGCTGCCCCGCGCCGATGAACGCTGCCAGATCGCGGCGACCCTGTCCGGGGTCGCCATGGACAGGGCCTACCAGGCGTGGCTTCGGTCCAAACGCGACCTGGCCGAGCTCATTACCGAGAGCTTCGCGCTCGTCCGGGCCGTGGCCGCGGAGCCGTCCCTCTCCGAGCGTTCCTGAACCCGTTGCCTTGGTAGCACTGGAGCGACAGCACCGGAAGGAACATCGAATGGCACTCGTCACCGAGCAGCGTGGCCAAGTCCTGATCCTGCGCATCGAGCGCGAGCAGAAGCGCAACGCCATCGACCGCGAGACAGCGCTCGGCATCGACGCCGCGCTGGCCACCCTCGACGAGGATCGTGAGTTGCGGGTCGGCGTGATCACCGGCACAAACAAGATTTTCTCGGCCGGCACCGACCTCAAGGACGGACAGGGCGCCCGCACCGAGCGGGGCGGCGAGTACGGCGTGATCCGGCGGCGCCGCCGCAAGCCACTCATTGCCGCCGTGGAGGGCGCCGCGCTCGGCGGCGGCTTCGAGATCGTCCTGGCCTGCGACCTGGTCGTGGCTTCGACCACCGCGCGGTTCGGTCTGCCGGAGGCACTTCGTGGCGTCATGCCGACCTCGGGCGGGCTTTTCCGCGCGCCTGTCGCGCTGCCGCGCATGATCGCGAACCAGCTGATGCTCACCGGCGAGGATCTGAAACCAGAACAGGCGTACGCGCTCGGCCTCGTCAACGAACTCGTGGACCCGGGCCAGGCCGTCGACAAGGCGGTCGCCCTGGCCGAGCGAGTCTGCCGCTCCGCGCCCACGTCGGTAGAGCAAATCCTGACACGTCAACAGGATCTGGTCGCCGAGCAGGAGGCGCGAGGCTGGGAAGCCACCGCTTCGGCCGTGGAGGTCATCGTCGCGTCGGACGACATGAAGGAAGGCGTGGCCGCCTTCTTCGAAAAGCGTCCCCCAGCCTGGCCCGGCAGCTGAGTTTGGGGCGCCCTCGCGTCTGACAGCAACGAGGTGACGCCGGTGAGGCTTTTGATACTTTGATTTTCCCGTCCTGCCGGGAACTTTTTCGTTCCGTGCCCGACGTCGAGTGTCATACCGCTGATGACCAGCGGTTTTGTCGTCCGAAAACGAATAAGCCGACCGAGCTCCCGGCATTTCGTTGACGTTTGTGTTACCTGATTCTCGGGCGCTTCAAAACGGTGCTCCCGCCGCATAGCCTCATCCGAACGGCAGGAGGTGATCGGGCTGTGGCGGACATGAGGTGGACCGGCGGGCGGCCCGATGACCCGCATGTGCCGGCCCCTCCGGCGCGGAGTTGGCGTGTCGCGAGCGGCACGGTGGTGCCGTTGATCGTCGGGAGCGTGGGCCACGTCGCCGCCGGGGGTGCGTGGGCGGCGCCGCCGATCGTCGCGGTGGCCGTGCTGTTGCTCGGGCCGGTGTGGGTTCTCAGCCGCCGTGAGCTCACGCTGGCCGGCATCGCGACACTGCTCGCGTCCGGGCAGCTGATCACGCACACGGCGCTGATGTTCGGCTCCGCCCACACCGGTGGCGGCATGCGGGCCGGGTCGGTATTCGCTTTCCACCTGATGGCGGCGCTCCTGGCCGGCTGGTGGATGCGCTGCGGGGAGCGACGTGCGTGGGCACGCGCCCGCCGGGGCATGGCAGCCGTCTGCCGCTGTGTCTGTCATCTTCTGCGCGGCGCACCGCGCGCGGGTGCGAACTCTGCCGCCGCGATAGTGGTGCCGGCGGTCGTGACGGGCAGCTATCGCGACCGGGTCGCGCTGCGCCATGTGATCGTGCTGCGCGGGCCGCCCGTGCCGGCCTGACCCGACTTCACACACTTCCACCGGAGCTTCCGGTTTCCTTGCCACCACCGCACTTGTGGTACCCGCATGCCTGATTTTGACAGTCCTTTGTGGAGTAACGATGACGACCACCGTCAACGAGTCCTCACCCCCTGACGACGAACCGATCACCCCGCCGGGCCCCACGAAGACGCTTCGGCCCGGTGCGGCGGTGAAGATGCTCGCCCGCCGCGTGCACTTCCTGGCCGGACTGGCCATCGCGCCGTTTCTGGTGCTGCTGTGCCTGAGCGGGCTGGCATATGCGTTCACACCGCAGATCACCGACCTGCTCTACGGCGACCAGCTGTACGTCGAGGCCGAGAACGGACCCGCGCATTCGCTGGCGGAGCAGGTCCAGACCGCGCTGACCATCCATCCGGAGGGCACGCTCAGCGCGGTCATCCCGCCCTCCGGGCCGGACAGCACCACCCAGGTCGTCCTCTCCGAGCCCGGGCTGGGCGGCGGTGGGTTCTCCGCCGAGGCCCGCACG
>DASZUO010000198.1:0-10810 GCA_035547575.1 Amycolatopsis sp.
CGCTCTTCGCCCGCTGGATGCGCGACGACGAACGGCAGGCGGACACCACCGACCGCGAACTCGACGAGAGCGAGCAACAGGGTGAGTCCACCAGTGGCCTCTGGTGGGAAAATGACCCGATGCTCGCCGAACGCTTCCGCCGCGAGCGGGCGCCGAAGGGGGCCTTCGGCGCCAATAAGGATCCGAAGGCCACCTTCGGCCCCCGTGGGCGGTCCTAGTGGAACGCGTGCTCGGGGGCGGGGAACTCGCCGCGGCGCACTTCGTCGGCGAAGGACGAGGCCGCACCGGACAGCGCGCCGGCCAGGTCGGCGTAGCGCTTGACGAACCGCGGCGTCTTGCCGCGCCGCAGGCCTGCCATGTCCTGCCAGACCAGCACCTGCGCGTCGCAGTCAGGCCCGGCGCCGATGCCGACGGTCGGGATCCGCAGCTCGTGCGTGATCCGCTTCGCGACGTCGGCCGGCACCATCTCCAAGACGACGGCGAAGGCCCCGGCCTCCTGCAGCGCGAGCGCGTCGGCGACCAGCGCGTCCCCGGCCTCGCCGCGGCCCTGGACCCGGTAGCCGCCCAGGTTGTGCTCGCTCTGCGGGGTGAACCCGATATGTCCCATCACCGGCACGCCGGCCGACGTGACGGCCTCGACGTGCGACGCGAACCGCCGGCCGCCCTCGAGCTTGACGGCGTGCGCGCGGCCTTCCTTCATGAACCGGACGGACGTCGCGAGCGCCTGTTCAGGCGAGAGCTGGTAGGAGCCGAACGGCAGGTCCGCGACGACGAGGGCGCGCTTGGCGGCCCTGGTCACGGCACGCACCAGTGGCAGCAACTCCTCGACGGTGACGGGCAGCGACGTGTCGTAACCGAACACGTTGTTCGCGGCCGAGTCACCGACGAGCAGCACCGGAATGCCTGCCTCGTCGAACAGTTCGGCGGTGTACATGTCGTACGCGGTGAGCATGGGCCATGGCTCGCCGCGCTCCTTGAGTTGCTGGAGATGCGGGATCCGCACCTTCTTCACCGGCGCGGTCGCCTGCGGGCCGCTGCCGTACGGCGCGGTCGTTTCACCAGAGGGGTTAGACATCTTCGTCGACCAACCTTCCCTCGAGGCCCTTGTCGGGTCCCCGGGTCGTGGATCTGGAAACACCAGCGTGACACCGCGATGGCGGGCGGCCCAAGCGCCTGCGACGAGCTTCACACGGGGTGGTGACGATGGCTGAGCGGGTTCCGCTGTGGCGGCGCAAGGCGGGTGGCGTGGTGGCCACCGTGGTGCAACTGGGCGCGGTGTTCTCGATCGCGCTGTTGATCTGGGGCGGGCATCACGCCTTCTACCGGTGGACCACGACGGCGTTCAACCTCCTCAACGTGCCCGCGGACGCGAACATCCTGATCGCGCTGGTGCTGTTTGTGCTGGGTGCGGCGTTGCGGCGGCGCAAGCGGGCCGCGCTCAACACGCTCATCCTGTTCCAGGCCGGCGGCCTGCTTATGACCATGGGCTACCAGGCGACGCTGCTGTGGGCGCCGGACGTTTTCGTGCTGCCGGGCCGTGAGGCGCGGCACATCCCGATGACGCTGTGGGCGCTGACCGGCGGCGAAGTGGTCGCGATCGCGATGATCGTGCTGCTGGTCGCGCTGCGCCCGGCGTTCCCGGCGCGGCTCGCTCCCAGCGCGTGGCGGCACGCGCTCGTCTTCGGAGCCGGCGGGATCACCGCCGTGATCCTCGGCGGCTGGGCGCTCACGTCGGTCTTCCCCGGCACGCTGACCGGTGCCGGCGACGAGTTCCTGTGGGCCGCGAACCACGCGACCGGTGAGCTGCTCCAACTGCGGCGGCTCGGGGTGCGTGAGGGGCCGACATGGATCGACCTGGTGCTGGACCTGTGTGCGACCGCCGTCGCCGCGGCCACGCTGTACACGTTCTTCCGTGGCGAGCGTGGCCGGCGGCACCGCAGCGACGACGAGGAACTGCGGCTGCGCGAACTGCTCGCCTCCTACGGCGAGGACGATTCGCTCGGCTACTTCGCCACGCGCCGTGACAAGAGTGTGGTGTTCGCGCCCAACGGCCGCGCCGCGGTGACGTATCGCGTGCTCAGCGGCACGACCATCGCCAGCGCCGACCCGATCGGCGATCCCGAGGCGTGGCCGCAGGCCGTCGACGCGTGGTTGGCCGAGGCGTACACCTACGGCTGGGCGCCCGGCGTGCTCGGGGCCAGCGAACGCGGCGCGAGGGCGTACACGCGGGCCGGGCTGAAGGCGCTGGAACTCGGCGACGAGGCCGTGCTCGACGTGCGCGAGTTCAGCCTGGCCGGGCCGGCGCGGCGGTCGGTGCGGCAGGCGGTGAGCCGGATCGAGCGCGCCGGCTACACCACGCGGGTGCGCAGGCACGCGGACATCACACCGTCCGAAATGGACGAAATGCTCGCCTGGGCGCAGCAGTGGCGTGGCGACGAGGCCGAGCGTGGGTTCTCCATGGCGCTGTCCCGGCTCGGCGATCCCTCCGACGGCCGGTGCGTGATGGTCGAGGCGTACGACGCGAAGGGCGTGCTGCGCGGGCTGCTCTCGTTCGTGCCGTGGGGCCGGCGCGGGCTGTCGCTGGACCTGATGCGCCGCGACCACAACGCCGAGAACGGGCTCAACGAGTACATGATCGCGCAGCTCGTGGCCAACGCCGGTCAGTTCGGCGCGCAGCGGATCTCGCTGAACTTCGCGATGTTCCGTGCCGTGTTCGCGGCGGGGGAGCGGCTCGGGGCGGGCCCGGTGCTGCGGGCGTGGCGCGGCATTCTCGGGGTGGCCTCCCGGTTCTTCCAGCTCGAGTCGCTGTACCGGTCCAACGCGAAGTACGGGCCGGACTGGGCACCCCGCTATCTGTGCTACACCTCGGCGCGCCGCCTGCTCAAGGTCGGCCTCGTCGCGGGGGCGCTCGAAGGGTTCGTGCCGACCAGTCTGCGGGCCCGCCGCCGTGGCATCGCGGCCGGCGGGGCGAGCCCCGAGTTCCTGGCGCGGGTCAAGGAGATCGACGCCCGCGCGGCGCGGGTCGAGCCGCAGCCGCGGCGCCGTCCCGAGCAGGTGCGGGTGCGCGTGGCGAAGCTGGATCGGTTACGGGAGCACGGGATCGACCCGTATCCGGCCGGTTTCGAGCGCGACCGGGTGCTGGCGGACGTGGCCGCGCGGTTCCCCGGCCTGCCGCCGGACACCTACACCGGCGAGGTGGTCAGCGTGTCCGGCCGGGTCGTCGCGATCCGCGACCTCGGCGGGTTGTGTTTCGTGCGGCTGCGGGACTTCACCGGCGAACTGCAGCTGATGCTGACGAAGGACCGGGTGTGGCACGGCGGCGTCGACCTCGGCGACCACGTCGGCGTGCGGGGCGAGGTGGTGACGTCCAAGCGCGGCGAGCTGTCCGTGCGCGTCGACGAATGGACGGTCACCGCGAAGTGCCTGCATCCGTTGCCGGACAAGCGAAAAGGCCTGGCCGACCCGGAGACGCGGGTGCGCCGGCGCTACCTCGACCCCGATCTGCCGGAGATGCTGCGGCTGCGCGGCACGGTGGTGCGCGCAGTCCGGGAACGCCTGCACGCGGACGATTTCCTCGAGGTCGAGACGCCGATGCTGCAGACGGTGCACGGCGGCGCGAACGCCCGCCCGTTCGTCACCCACATCAACGCCTACGACATGCGGATGTACCTGCGGATCGCGCCCGAGTTGTACCTCAAGCGGCTGTGCGTGGCCGGGGTCGAGCGGGTTTTCGAGCTCAACCGGAACTTCCGCAACGAGGGCGTGGACGCGACCCACAACCCCGAGTTCACGATGCTCGAGGCGTACCAGGCCTACGCCGACTACTCCTCGATGCGCACCCTGACCAGGGAACTCGTGCAGCACGCCGCGATCGCCGCGCACGGGGCGCCCGTGGTGCACCGGCCGGACCTCGGCGTGGTCGACATCTCGGGCGAGTGGCCGGTGGTGACGGTGCACGATGCCGTGTCGAAGGCCCTGGGCGGCCACGTCGACGCCGGCACCCCGGCCGCCGAGGTGCGAGAGCTGTGCCGCCGTGCCGGCGTGCCCGTCGGCGACGAGATCGGCGCGGGGGAGGCGGTGCTGAAGGCGTTCGACCACCTCGTCGAGCCGAGCACCGTCGAGCCGACGTTCTACACCGACTACCCGACGGACGTCTCGCCGCTTACCCGGCAGCACCGCCAGGACCCGCGGCTCGCCGAACGGTGGGACCTGGTCGCGTTCGGATCGGAGATCGGCACGGCGTACACGGAACTGACCGACCCGCTGGAGCAGCGCCGCCGGCTCGAGGCCCAGTCGCTGCGCGCCGCCAGCGGCGACGTCGAGGCGATGGAACTGGACGAGGACTTCCTGCTGGCCCTGGAGCACGGGATGCCGCCGACGGGCGGGCTGGGCCTTGGCATCGACCGCCTCCTGATGATGCTCAACGGCGCGTCGATCCGGCAGACGGTCCTGTTCCCGTTCGTGCGGCCGCGGGCCTGACGCACTCCAAGATTTCCCCCAGAAAACCGCTCGACACTCGATCAGGTGAAGACGGTCCACTGGCTCGCGGCCCTGCTCGTGCTCAACGCGCTGTGGGCGACCGACCTGTTCGTCCTCGGCCACGGGTTCGACGGCGGTCTGCTGCTGGGGTTGGGCAGGCTCGCCGGGCTGTACGGCGCGCTCGCGCTGGTGGTGCAGCTGGTGCTGATCGCACGGTTGCCGTGGGTCGAGGTGCGGCTCGGCATGGACCGGCTCACCGCCTGGCATCGCTGGAGCGGTTTCTGGGTGCTGTGGTTGCTGGTCGCGCACGTCGTGTTCATCACGCTCGGCTATGCCAGGCAGGACGGCCAGCCGCTGCTGTCCGAGGTCGGGACGCTCGTGTTCGACACCGACGACGTGCTCATCGCCGCCATCGCGCTGGTCCTGCTCGTCGTGGTCGGCGTCACCTCGGCGCGGCTCGCGCGGCGGCGGATGCGGTACGAGACCTGGCATCTCGTGCATGTCCTCGCCTATCTCGCGATCATCCTGGGTTTTCTGCACCAGGTCACGCTCGGCCACGACTTCGTCACCACCGCGGCCGGGCGGGCCTACTGGTGGGCCTTGTACGGGGTCGCGCTCGGTGCGGTGGTGGTGACGCGGATCGGCGTGCCGGTGCTGCGCAACCTCCGGCACCGGTTGCGTGTGGTGTCCGTGGTGCGGGAGAGCGCGAACGTCGTGACGATCTGGATCGGCGGGCGCGACCTGGCCAAGCTGCGCGCGCGGGCCGGCCAGTTCTTCCTGTGGCGGTTCGGCACCCGCTGGTGGGAAGCGCATCCGTACTCGCTGTCGGCCATGCCCGACGGGCGGCATCTGCGGATCACCGTCAAGGCCCTCGGCGACGGCAGCGCCTGGCTCCAGCGGATCCGGCCAGGCACGCCGGTGTTCGCCGAAGGGCCGTACGGCGCGTTCACCGCCGAGAAGCGCACGCGCCGGCACGTGCTGCTGGTCGCGGGTGGCGTCGGCGTGACCCCGATCCGCGCGCTGCTGGAGGAGTTCGCCGTGGCAGGGGACGACATCGTGGTGATCTATCGCGCGCGCCAGCCCGTGCTGGCGCACGAGATGGACGCGATCGCGCGCTGGTGCGGGGCGAGCCTGCACGTCGTCACCGACCCGCTGGACGCGTACGGGATGATCTCGCACCTGGTGCACGATGTGCGGCATCGCGACGTCTACGTGTGCGGACCGCCCGGCCTGACCGACGCGGTGCGCCGGGCGCTGCACGAGCTCGGCGTGCCGGATTCGCAGTGTCACTTCGAACGTTTCGCCTTCGCCTCGTGAGGAGCCATCCGGTGCGCCGCATCGTCTTTTTCGCGCTGTTCGCCGTCGCGGGGCTGCTGCCGTTGCTGCGCTACCAGCCGGGTGTCGCGACGCCGGGCACGTCGGCGGTCGCGACCGCAGCGCCGCCGGCTGCGGCTCCCCAAACAGGCACGGGCACGAACCAGGTCGACGGGTCCACTGTGGACACAGAGTTCGGTCCGTACCAGGTGCGCGTCACGTTCACCGGCGGCCGGATCAGCGACGTGCAGATCATCACCGAGCCCGGCGACCGGCACAGCCAGCGCATCGTCGGCCGTGCCGCGCCGACCCTGCGCGAGGAGGCGTTGCAGGCGCAGAGCGCGAACATCGACTCGGTGTCGGGCGCGACGGTGACCAGCGAGGCGTACGCGCGGTCGTTGCAGGCCGCGCTCGACGCGAAGGGCAGGTGAGCGATGCGGCTCGTCGAGCACATCATGGGCCTGCCGATCTCACTCGAAATCGCCTCGCCGGAACCCGCGCGGGCCGCGTTCGACTGGCTACGTGAGGCGGACCGGCGGTTCAGCCCGTTCCGTCCGGACAGCGAGGTCTGTCTCGGCACCGCGAGCCCGGAGATGACGGAGATCCTCGCGTTGTGCGAGGAGTACGAGCGACGCAGCGGCGGGGCGTTCTCGGCGCGCCCGCCCGGTCGCCCGTTCGACCCGTGTGGCGTCGTGAAGGGCTGGGCGGTCGAGCGCGCTGCGCGATTGCTGCGGGACCAGGGAGTGCGCGAGTTCTGCCTCAACGCGGGCGGGGACATCGTGGCGGCCGGCCGGACGTGGTCCATCGGCATCCGCCACCCCGAGCACGCCGACCAGGTGTGCGCGGTGTTCCCGTTGCGCGACCAGGCCATCGCTACGTCCGGCAGCTACGAACGCGGCGAGCACATCGTCGACGGGCGCACCGGGCGGCCGGTGCGCGACCTGCTCAGCCTCACCGTGATCGCCGCCGACCTGACCACCGCCGACGCCGTCTCCACCGCCGCGTTCGCGATGGGGGAGGAAGGCATCGCGTGGGCGGCCGCGCAGCCCGGCTGCGTCGTGTTCGCCGTCGACGCGCGGCGCCGGGTGCGAAGGTCCGACGGCGTGGCGAGAATGTCCAGGTGAACGCCCCGCGCCTGCTGCTCGTCGAGGACGACCCGCAACTGCTCGCGATGCTGGAGACCCTGCTGGCGGAAGAGGGGTACCACGTCGACACCGCCGCCGACGGCCAGCGCGGCCTGCATCTGGGCCTCACCCGCGAGTACGACGTGGTGCTGCTCGACCGGGGACTGCCCGCGATCGACGGGCTCGACCTGCTGACCCGGCTGCGCGTCCGCGGCGTCGTCACCCCGGTCCTGGTGCTGTCCGCTCTGGGCAACCCGGCCGACCGGGTCGCCGGCCTGGACGCGGGCGCGGAGGACTACTTGTCCAAGCCGTTCGATGTCGACGAGTTGCTGGCGCGGCTGCGTGCACTGCGCCGGCGGCACCTCGACCTCGCCCGTTCCGTGCCCGTGCCCGGTGGCCGGCTGGAACTGGACACCCGGTGCGTGATCCGGGACAGCGCCGAACCCGTGCGACTGTCCGAACGCGAATGTGACCTGCTCGGCACGCTGGCGGCGCGACCAGGGCAGGTGTTCACGCGCGGCCAGTTGCGCGCGCTCGTCTTCGACGCGGCCGAGACCGAGATGGTGGTCGACACCTACGTGCACTACCTGCGGCGCAAGCTCGGCCGGAGGATCGTGGACACCGTGCGCGGGCGCGGCTACCAGCTGGGGCGCCGGTGAAGCGCGCCGACTCGCCCGACGCGCGGCTGATCCGCCGCACCATGCTGCGCGTCGCGCTCCAGTCCGCGCTGGGCGTCGCGGTCACGGTGGCGCTGCTGTGCGCGGTCGCGATCCTCGTCGTGCTGCGCAGCCAGCAGGACCAGCAGGCCGCACTGCTCGACACCGCGATCCAGCGGGCCGACGACGTGACCGACCCGCCCGCCGGCGCGTGGCTCGTCGTGCTGCGGGACGGCGTGATCTCGGCCAGCCCCGGCCTGCCGCGGGGCCTGCCCGACCTGGGTGCGCTGCGTCAGGGCGACACCGGCACCGAGGACTACCACGTGCACGAGCGCGAATACCGGGTTCGCACCGAACGGCACGGCGACGAGGTGGTGCAGGCGATCCTGGACTTGCACAGCGCGCATTCCGAACGCGACCGGCTGTTACAGGCGCTGCTGATCACGGGCGCCGCGGGGCTCGTGCTGGCCGCGCTGACCGGCGCGTGGGTCGGCCGGCGGTCGGTGACGCCGCTGGTCGCGGCGCTCGCACTGCAGCGGCGGTTCGTCGCCGACGCCGGGCACGAGCTGCGCACACCGCTGACCCTGCTCAGCACCAGGGCCCAGCTGCTGCACCGCCGCGTGCGCGGCTCCGCCCTGGAGTCCGATGTGGACGGTCTGGTCGAGGACGCTCGGCAGCTCACGGCGATCCTCGAGGACCTGTTGCTGTCCGCCGACCCACGGGAGACGGTGCCGCGCGGCGTGGTCGACCTCGAGGCGCTCGTGCGGCAGGCGGTCGACGCGGCGGAGCCCGCGGCAGCCGAACAGGGGGTACGGCTCGAGGCCGAGAGCGAGCCGATCGAGATCCTGGGGTACGAGGCCGGGCTGCGCCGTGCGGTGAACGCGTTGCTGGACAACGGGATCCGGCACGCCGAGGAGGTCGTGCGGGTCACGGTGTCCCGGCACGGGCGCACCGCACGCATCGACGTCGTCGACGACGGGCCGGGGATCGACGGTGCCGTGCTGCCGACCCTGTTCACCCGCTTCGCCGCCACCCCTGCCGACGGTGAGCGGCGCCGGTACGGGCTCGGCCTTTCGCTGGTGAGCGAGATCGCCGCGCGACACGGCGGTTCGGTGTCCGTCGACAACCCGGCGCACGGCGGGGCCGCGCTGTCGTTGTCGCTGCCGGTTCAGTCCTCGACCAGGCGGTAGCCGACCCCGCGCAGGGTCCGGATCCGGTCGGCGCCGATTTTCCGTCGCAGGTAACCGATGTAGACCTCGACGACGTTCTCGTCGCCGTCGTAGTGCGCGTCCCAGACGTGGGTGAGGATCTCGTGCTTGCTCAGCGCCTCGCCGCGCCGCCGGAGCAGGAACTCGAGCAGGCCGAACTCCCGCGCGGTCAGCTCGACCTGGTGTGATCCTTTGTGGACCGTGCGGGCGGCGGGGTCGAGGCGCAGGTCACCGACCGCGAGCACGGCCGGCCGTTCGGGTGCGCCACGGCGCAGCAGGGCACGCAGCCGCGCGACGAGCACCACGTAGGAGAACGGCTTGGTCAGGTAGTCGTCGGCGCCCAGGTCGAACGCGTCGGCCTCGTCGTACTCGCCGTCCTTCGCCGTGAGCATCAGCACCGGCGTCCAGTTCTGCGCGGCCCGCAACCCCTTGAGCACCTCGTAACCGGACAGACCGGGCAGCATGATGTCCAGCACGATCACGTCGTAGGTGTGCTCGGTCGCCTTCCACAGCCCGTCCCGGCCGCTGTGCACGACCTCGACGCTGAACCCCTCGGCCTCGAGTCCCTTGCGCAGCGTCGCCGCGAACGCCTGCTCGTCCTCCACCACCAGCACGCGCATCAGTCGTCCGCCAAAGGAAGTTCGAGCCGGAACCGCGCGCCGGGGTAGGTCACCTCGGGCGCATCGACGTAGCTCGCGGCACCCCCGTGCCGGGCGGCGATGCCGGCGACGATCGCCAGCCCGAGCCCCGTCGATCCGCCCGCACGATGCTGCCGGGCGTCGTCCCGCCGCACGAACCGTTCGAAGATCCGCACCCGGTCCTGCTCCGGCACGCCGCCGCCGTCGTCGCTCACCTCGACCACCGCCATCCCGTGCTCGGTGCGGGTCTCCACCCGGATCCGCGCCTTCGCATGCTCGCGCGCGTTGTCGACGAGGTTGCCGATCGCGCGGCGCAGTTGCGAGGGGTTGCCGCGCACCTTCGCCGGCGTCGTGCGGATCTCCACTTCGAGGTCCACCCGTGCCCGCTCGGCCTCGGTGCGGGCGAGGTCGTCGAGGTCCACCTCGGCGCGCACGGGGTTGTCGGTCGTGTCGTCGGTGCGCGCGAGCAGCAGCAGGTCGTCGACGAGTTCGCGGAGCCGCGCGGTTTCCAGCGACACCACGTCGATCAGCTCATCGGTGTTCATCGCTTCGGGGTGGTGCTCGCGGACCTCCAGCGCGGTCGTGACGGTGTTCAGCGGGGACCGTAGTTCGTGACTGGCGTCGGCGACGAAACGGCGCTGCGCCTCCTGGGTCGACGCGAGCCTGGCCAGCATGCTGTTCAACGTCTCGGCCAGCCGGTGCAGTTCGTCGTTGCCCGGCGGGAGCGGCACGCGGCGGCCCAGGTCCCTGGTCGAGATCTCCGCGACGGTGCGCCGCATGTGCTCGACCGGCCGCAGCGCCGAGCCGACCGCGCCGTAGACCGCCAGCGCCGAGATGCCCAGCAGTGGCACCGCGGCGATCGCCAGCAGCAGTGACAACCGGGCCGTCGCCTCGTCCAGCGGATCGAGCGATCGTGCGGAGATCACCGTGTAGGGGCCGCCCTGCCCGGCGACGCCTGTGGACACCAGCCGGTAGTCCTGCGCGCTGCCGTTGACCGACAGGCTGACCGTTTCGACGGTTTCCTGCCCCGGTGCCGGCCGGGCCGAGGTGAGCGGGGCGTACCCGGTGATCGCCGGGTCGCTCGCGACGGGGTGGCCGGTGCTGTCGAGCACCTGGATGACCGACGCCGTGTCGCCGGTGCTCGCGACGTCGCTGGAGGTCAGGTCGCGCGCCCCGTCCCGGCGGATCTCGTTGACCACCTGCTTGCCCGCGCTGCGAGCGTCCTCTGTGGACGCCTTGTCGAGCGACCAGCCGAGCAGCACCACGACGACCACGCCCGCCACGACGAGCGCGAGCGCGAGCACGGCCACGGCGACCACCGTGGTACGGGTACGGAGTCCCGGTCTCATGTCACGCAGCCTAGGTGCGGAGGCCGGACCGGGCCGGCAAGG
>DASZUO010000199.1:0-28929 GCA_035547575.1 Amycolatopsis sp.
TCGGTGCGTGCCGCGCACGCCCCCGCAGCACTTCGACCCGTTCCGTGTCCGGGCGGCCCAGCACCCAGCTCGACCCCGGCACGGACTTCGCGCGCTGCTTCAACGGCGCGAGCCGCCGGGATGCTTCGCGGTAGGAACTGATCGTCGAGGTCGCGCACACCAGCGTCGCCAGCGACACGGTCACCGGCATGCCTTCCGCCGACCAGGGCGTGTCCAGCAACGCGCCCGCGATCGTGCTGATCTCGTCCACGTCGCAGGCGATCAGGAAATCGTCGCCGCCGACGTGGCTCACCGTCATCCGTGGCAGCCGCGACCCGAGGTCGGTCAGTGTCCGCCCGAGCGCGCGGATCAGGTCGTCGCCCGCGGCGAAACCGGCGTTGTCGTTGACGGACTTGAACGAGTCGACGTCCAGCCACGCCGCCACGAACGGCTCGCGCGCCGCGATCCGCCGGTCCACGTCCCGCGCCACCGTCTCGCTGCCGGGCAGGCGGGTCAGCGGGTTCAGCGCGGCGGCCTCCTCGACCTTCGCCTCGGCGACGCCGCGCACGACCTCGGTCACCAGCACCACGCCGAGGCACCGGCCGGCCTCGTCGACCACCACGACATCGTCGCCGGTGCGGCCCCAGTCGGCGTCGGTGACGAGCTCGAGCAGTTCGAGCGCGCCCGCGTCGGCGTGGATCAGGTGCGGTGAGTCGGCGAGCCGTGCCGCCGCGCGCTTCGCGTGCAGCGCGTGCCCGTAGGGACCCGTTACGGCGACGAGGAAACGAGTCCGGTCGATCGACCACTGTGGACGGTTGTGTTCGTCGACGCCGACGATGCCCGACGGCTCGTCCCCGGCGGCGAGCGCGGTGCGCACGTCATCGCAGGTGGCCGTCTGCGGCAGCGTGGCGGCGGGACGGAGGAAATCCCGCACCCTGGGCGCGGTGAGCGGGCCCGGCATCACCCGGTTGTCCGGATCGGGCGTGGCCGGCGTGAGCAGGTGCGTCCAGTTGACGCTGTCGCCGGCGGGCGCGAACAGGTTGCCCTGCGCGATGCGGATGCCGAGCTTGCGCACGGCGGTCAGTTGCGCCTCGGTCTCGACGCCCGTCGCGACCAGCCGGGTGTTCGTGCGCGAGGTGTAGTGCAGCAGCGACTCGACGACCGCGATCGAGCCGGGATCGTGCGGCAGTTGGTGGAGCACGCTGCGGTCGAGCTTGAGCACGTCGACCGGCGCGGCGGCGAGCAACGAGAACGGCAGGTCGGCGCGCCCCAGCCCGTCGAGCGCGAGCCGGAACCCCAGCTCGCCGAGCCGATGCAGTCCCGCGAGCAGCTGTTCGGGCCACACCTGCGCGAACGGCGGTCCGACCTCGAGCACGACCTCGCGCGGCCGCCTGCCGACACGGGCCAGCGCGTCCAGCAGCGGGTCGAACACCGAATCGGGCGCCGCCGCGGTGGTGGCGGTCAGGTTGAGGTGCAGGGGCAGGAGGGTCTCGTGGTCGGCATCGCTGCGCGCCGCCTGCGCGGCCAGCGCGATGTCCACCTCGGCGAGCCGGCGCTCGCGCCGGGCGAGGTCGAGCATCTCGTGCACCGAGCCCTCGCTGGGGCGGGCCAGGGCTTCGAGCGCGACGATGCCGCCGGTGTGCAGGCTGTACAACGGCTGGAAGGCGAAACGGACCGTGTCCGGGGACGCGTGCACGTGGTCGATCTTCGACTGTTCGCGCGCGATTCTCCAGAGATGTCGGCTGATGTTCACGCGGGCGCCGCCTCGCATCCCCGTTACGGGGTAGTCAGGCCGACAAATTTCTCACCATACGAGACGGGCGCGGATCCGCCACGGGGCGGCGGCGAAGAGTGCGGTCATCGCGGCGGTCGTTCCCGTGACGTCGGTGCGTCCTGAGGTGTACGCGCGCTGTAGTTCCGGGGGCAGCCGGAAGAAGAGGTCGAAGAACTCGGGCACGGTCTCGCCCGGCAGGTCGGCGATCGCGCGCAGGCCGAAGCGGCGCAGGGCGTGCACGGCGCGTGCGGCGGGTGGCCAGATGACGTGCCGGGCGGCTCGCGCCGCCTGCTCGCCGCTGGTCCGCAAGCCCTCGCGCAGGGCCGCGGCGACCCGCGGGGCCAGTGCCAGCGCGTCGGCTAGCCCGTAGCCGGTGGCGGGATGGATCATCGCCGCGGCGGCGCCGAACGCCGGCCGGCGTGGCCGGGGAACGTCGAGCGGGATCCGGACGAGCTCCTCGTCGCCCGCCAGCGGGATGCCGGCCGTGGTGAGCCGGTGCCGGAGTCGCGCGGCGAGCAGGTCCGGTGCCAGCCCCGGCCGGCGGGCCAGGCAGGTCTCCTCCAGCAGCACCCGGTCGCCGCCGACGGGGATCGCGTAGAGGAAGCTCGGGTCGCGTTCTCGCCGGGACCAGTCCATGAACACCGCGGTGCCGGCGGGCACGAGCGGGTGTGCGCGGGCGGTGGGGACGACCAGCCCGTAGGCCGTCTGCTCCCGGCGGTGCCCGCCGCCGCGGCCGCCGGTGGCGTCGACGAGCACCGGAGCCCGTACAGAACCGCCGCCGGCCAGGTGCACGGTGCCGGAGCCGAACCCGGCGACCCGGCCCGCGATCGTGGCGACCTCGGGGTGGACGAGCAGGGACCGGAGGCGGGCGTTGTCGAGCACGACGTACGAGCGCTCCAGCGTGTGCTCGGACGTGCCAACGGCCAGCGTGCGCGCGGGGGCGGCGGCGATCGCGTCGGCCGGCAGATCCGGCACCTCGTCGCGCCACATGCCGTACGTGGCCGGCCACGGTGCGTGCGGATCGGGGGCGATCAGCGTGGTCTCGATCCCCTCGGCAGCGCAGGCCGACGCGAGTGCCCACCCGGCCGGGCCGGCGCCCGCCACCACCACGTCAGCCATGTCCCCATCCCAGCACAGGCCAGCGGTTACGGTGGGCCCCTATGAAAGAGCAACTCCGGGCATCCCGGCGCGACGGAGCGGCCGAACCGGGCACGACGTGGTCCGACCTGGCGGACACGCCGTACCGGGCCGACCGGGACCGCATCGTCGTGTCGCCGTTCTTCGCCCGGCTCGGGGGCGTGACGCAGGTGGTCAGCGCCGCCGGCTCCGGCCTGCTGCACAACCGGCTCACGCATACCCTCAAGGTCGCCCAGGTCGCGCGGGCGATCGCCGACCGGCTGCGGCACGAAGCCGACGCCGCGGAGCTGGTCGGCAAGCTGGGCGGGCTCGATCCGGATGTCGCCGAGGCCGCCGCGCTCGCCCACGACCTCGGGCATCCGCCGTTCGGCCACCTCGGCGAGCAGGTGCTCGACCGGATCGCGCGACACCGCTTCGGGCTGGCCGACGGCTTCGAGGGCAACGCGCAGACGTTCCGCATCGTCACGACCACCGACGTGCGCGGCCCCTCCGCGCTCGGCCTCGACCTGACGGCGGCCGTGCGCGCCGCCATCCTGAAGTACCCGTGGGCGCGCCTGCACCGCCCCGATCCGCACCCCTCGTCGATGCCGAACCCGCCGCGCGGCGCGGCCGAACCGCCCGACGCGCCGGGAACCGGCTCGGCGAAGTTCTCCGCCTACACCACCGAACTGGAGGACGTGGCGCAGGCGCGGGAACCGTTCGCGGGGGTGGTCGAGCCGTGGCAGCAGAGCGTCGAGGCGTCGGTGATGGACACTGCCGACGACATCGCCTACGCCATCCACGATCTGCAGGACTTCCACCGGATCGGCGTCCTCCAGCACGCGCCGGTCGCCGCCGAGCTGGGGGAGTGGCTCGACCGTGCGCTCGAACTGGCCGAAGTGGACGGTGCGACGCTCGCGGCGGCCGGGCGCCGCCCCGGCCATGCGCTCGAACTGCTCCGCCGCCGCATGCACGCGCGCGACGCCTGGATCGTCGACGACGAGGCGTTCGCGAGTGCCGTGTCGCGGGTGCGCCGGGAGCTGGTCGACGGCCTGCTGTCGAGCGCGTTCGACGGGTCGATCGAGGCCGAGCAGGCCACGGCCGCGTTCTCCGCGCGCTGGACGTCCCGCCTGGTGGACGGCATGGTCGTGCTCGAATCGCCGAGCACCCGCTCGGGACACGTCACGCTGCGCACCGCGCAGTGGCACGAGGTCGCCGTGCTCAAGTTCGTGCACCGCCATTTCGTGCTGCTGCGCCCCGAACTGGCGCTGCACCAGCGCGGCCAGGCCAGCCTGCTGACGACGCTCGTGGACGCGCTGGACGCCTGGCTCGGTGATCGCGACGAGGTGTCCCGGCTGCCGCGCCGCCTGCACGACCTGGTCGAACTCGCGCACGCCGAATTCAGCGGGCTGGCTTCCACCGCGCCGGAACTGCTGGTCGGCGCCACCGGCGAGGAGGTCACCGGCGCGGACGCGATCGACGGGCTCGCGCGAGGGCGAGCGGTGATCGACTTCGTGTCATCGCTCACCGACGCGCAGGCGGTGTCGCTGCTGGACGCCCTGTCGGGGCGGTCCTCGCAGCCCTGGTCGGACTCGTTCGTCCTGTGAGCCCGGCACGCGAAGCCGCGGGCGGCGGCAGGGTGGTGGTGGTGTCGCCGGAACGCCTCGCGGGATGGTTCGACCGCTTCGCCACCCGCAACGACGGCATCCGCGAGACCATGGCGACCGACGACACCGTGGTCGTGACCGCGAACAACGGCACCACGGCGACGGTCGCGGTGCCGTTCCCGCCCCTGGGCGGGTCCGGGCCGCCCACCATCCGGCTGTCCATTCACGCCAAGCAACCGCGCACGATCGGGCTCCTGCTGGTGCGCCTCGGCGCGCACAGCGTCGGGGTCGCCGAGGGCGGCAAGGTCGTCGTTTCCCGGACCGACCGGCACCATGTGCACGGCCGGTCGGCCGCGGGCGGCTGGTCGCAGCAGCGGTTCGCGCGGCGCCGGGAGGGCCAGGCGAAGGTGGCGCTGGCCGACGCCGCCGACGACGTGCTCGACGTGCTCGGCCCCCGGCTGGCGGATCTCGACGCCGTGGTGCTGGGCGGGGACCGCCGCGCATTCGACGAACTGCGCCGCGACAACCGTCTCGGACCGGTGTTCTCCCTTGCCCTGCCGGGCGTCCTGGACGTTCCCGAGCCGCGCCGTGCCGTGCTGGACGAGGCGGCCGAGCGGGCTCGCGCGGTGGAGATCGTCGTCCGGGACGGGTGACTCCGCCCACCGCGGGTCAATTCGCTGGACGTCGATTTGTACACTGGTCACGTGGACATCCAGCTGGAGTGAGTGCGCCCGGCGTACCGAGCTGTCCAGAAAGTCCATCCCCCGTCTCCGGGAGTCTCCTTGATCACGGCCACCGGCCTCGAGCTGCGCGCCGGTTCGCGCATCCTGCTCGCCGACACCACGCTGCGCATCCAGCAGGGAGACCGCATAGGTCTCGTCGGCCGCAACGGCGCGGGCAAGACCACCACGCTGAAGGTCCTCGCCGGCGAAGGCCAGCCCTACGCCGGCGACGTGCGGCACGGCAGCGAACTCGGCTACCTGCCGCAGGATCCGCGTGAAGGCGACCTGTCGGTCACCGCGAAGGACCGCGTGCTGTCGGCGCGCGGGCTGGACGCGTTGCTGCGCGACATGGAGAAGGCGCAGACCGCGATGTCCGAACTGGTCGACGAGACCGCGCGCGACAAGGCGATCCGCCGCTACGGCAGGCTGGAGGAGCGGTTCGCGGCCCTCGGTGGTTACGCGGCCGAGAGCGAGGCCGCGCGAATCTGCGCGAACCTCGGCCTCGCCGAGCGGGTGCTGGCGCAACCGCTGAGCACGTTGTCCGGTGGGCAGCGGCGCCGCGTCGAACTCGGGCGGATCCTGTTCGCCGCGTCCGACGTGGGCGCGTCCGGCCGCTCCGACACGATCCTGCTGCTCGACGAGCCGACCAACCACCTCGACGCCGACTCGATCACCTGGCTGCGTGGCTTCCTGAAGAACCACGAGGGTGGCGTCGTGGTGATCAGCCACGACGTCGACCTGCTCGACGAGGTGGTCAACAAGGTGTGGTTCCTCGACGCGACGCGCGGCGAACTCGACCATTACAACATGAACTGGAAGCGTTATCTCCAGGCGCGCGCGACCGACGAGAAGCGGCGCCGCCGGGAGCGTGCGAACGCCGAGAAAAAGGCCTCGGCGCTGCAGCAGCAGGCCGCCAAGCTGGGTGCGAAGGCCACCAAGGCCGTCGCGGCCAAGAACATGGCCCGCCGCGCCGAGCAGATGCTCGCCGGCCTCGACGACCAGCGCCAGGCCGACAAGGTCGCGCACATCAAGTTCCCGGCTCCGGCGCCGTGCGGCCGCACCCCGCTGACCGCCGCTGGTCTGTCCAAATCGTACGGTTCACTGGAGATCTTCACCGGCGTCGATCTCGCCATCGACCGCGGTTCCAAGGTCGTCGTGCTGGGGCTCAACGGTGCGGGCAAGACCACGCTGCTGCGGTTGCTGGGTGGCATGGAACAGCCGGACACCGGCGAGGTCGCGCAGGGACACGGACTGCGCCTGGGCTACTACGCGCAGGAACACGAGACGCTCGATCACGAGGCCACGGTGTGGGAGAACATCCGGCACCTCGCACCCGACACGGGCGCGCAGGAATTGCGCAACCTGCTCGGCTCGTTCCTGTTCTCCGGCGAACAACTCGACCAGCCCGCGGGAACTCTTTCCGGCGGCGAGAAAACCCGGCTGGCGCTGGCGGGTCTGGTCTCGAGTGCGGCGAACGTGCTGTTGCTCGACGAACCGACCAACAACCTCGATCCGGCCAGCCGCGCGCAGGTGCTGGACGCGCTGCGCAGCTACCGCGGAGCGGTCGTGCTGGTCACGCACGATCCCGGTGCGGTGGAAGCGCTCGAACCGGAACGCGTGATCTTGTTACCCGACGGTACCGAGGATCATTGGTCGTCGGATTACCTGGAACTCGTGCAGTTGGCATGATCTGAACAAGCCTCGGGTTTGTTTAGTTGTCGTAGGCAACCACACCGTAATGGCCCAATATCGTCGCATCCGGACAGGTTTTTCGCTCGTCGTCTGGCATTCCGGCGTCCCGTGTTCGATCATTGCGGGAGCGGGACCGCGCCGGGCCCGTGACAGTCGTCTGGAGGAAGGCGGAACGACGTGGCTGACCTTAAGAAGGGCGCGCGAATCACCGGCAACACGCGCGACAAGCTGGCCGCTGACCTGAAGAAGAAATACGAGAAGGGGGCGAGTATTCGCGCCCTCGCGGAGTCGACCGGACGCTCATACGGTTTCGTGCACCGCGTACTTTCGGAATCGGGAGTTCAGCTCCGGGGGCGCGGTGGCGCTACCCGGGTGAAGAAGAAGTAGCGCCCCAAGGAGTTTTTCCTTCCGCGCGGCGGAAACACAACATCGCACCGAGCAGGACGAGCGGGTACACCAGATATCCGTAGCGCGTCGCCGGCGTGAGAAGGGTGAACGCGCCAAGGCCGACGGCGATCCGCAGCATCGCGTCCGAACCCGTCACGGGCGGCCGGCGAATCAACCAGACGAGGATCGCGATCGCGGCGGCACCGAGGAGCAGGAACGCGATGGCCTTCCCGGCCGTACCCGTGCTCGCGATCACGTAACCCGGAAGCGGGCTCGCCGCGGGCGAGGTGACCACACCGAGCCCGGCGGGGAAGCGGATCACGTGCTCGATGAACGCGCTCGGGTCGACGAGCAGCACGGGCACGGTGACCACCGCGCCGGCCACCACGAGCGTGCCGAGGAAACGGCCGAGCGCCCGGGCGCCGAGCCTGGCCGCGATCAGGGCGGCCAGCACGACGGCGGCCGGTGCGACGATCAGTTTCGCGCTCACCACGAGCGCGAGCATGATGCCGGACGCCACCGGGCGGTCCCGTGCGGCGAGCGCGCCCGACACCAGCAGCAGCCCGACGATCGCGAGGTCCGGTCCGGCGACCGACCACGTGAGCGCGGTGAGCGGGCAGGCCACGGCGAGGTGCGCGGCGAACACGGGGATCCGCGGCTTGCCCATGAGCCGCCACGTGATCCATCCGCAGACGCAGGCGGTCAGTGCGAACATCAGCCGGGCGTCGGTGAGCGCGTCGGCGACCGGGTTGCCACCGAACAGTGCGCGCGGCAGCCCGAACAGCGCCATGACCGGGCCATAGGGTGTGTAGTCGTTGACCTCGGGCGGGCGGCCGAGCGCGCTGATGTCCACATAGGGCGTTCCGTGGTGCAGCAGCAGGTCCGCGGACCGCTCGATCACCCACACCTCCGGCTGCGCGCTCCACGACCACGGCGTGATGAGCCAGTCGACACCGGTGAGCCGGCGGATGACGAGGAACACCAGCGGCACCAGCATGGCGAGGACGCCGACGGCGGCCATGCCGACCCAGCGCGAGCGCCACCACCCGGCGCGGCCGCGCCCGGTGAGCAGCCACGCGCTGTGCAGCGCCGCCAGGCCGTAGCCGGCGGTCGCGAACGCGCCCCACATCCGGAAGCCGTAGAACTCCGAGGCGAACGCGACGGCGATCGCGTACGCACCGCACGCGAGGTAGACGGCGAGGTCCAGCGCCGGCGGCGCGGCGGTCAGGCGGCGGGTGCCGGCCCTGGTGGAGTTCACTGTGCTGACACCCATGAGCAGCAAGGTTACCGGGGTGCGCGCGAGGGTTGGAAAATTGACCGGGTAAGTCGGGAAGCTTCTTCCGGGAAGCGGCGTTGTCCAGGTCATATGCCGCTTAAAGTTTGAGTAATATCGAGGTTTTGGGCTGGGGAGGGCTTCGTGGACAACACGTGGATGCTGCTGGGCTCGGCGATGCGCCGGGGTGACGCGCCGAAGGGCCTCGCGCCCGGCACCGTCAAACGGGTCGCGGCCTTCGCCCGCCCTTATTGGCGCGGTCTGGGCGTCTTCCTGCTGCTGACGGTGGTTTCGGCCGTGATCGCGGTGTCGACACCGTTGCTGGCGGGCAAGGTGGTCGACGCGATCGTCGCGCGCAACGGAGCCGGTGTCGTGGTTCTGCTGGCGGTCGTCGTGGCGGTCCTCGCGATCGCCGACGCCGGGTTCGGGCTCGTGGAACGGTGGCTGTCCGCCCGCATCGGCGAGGGACTGATCTACGACCTGCGGCGTGCGGTGTTCGAGCACGTGCAGCGGATGCCGGTCGCGTTCTTCACCCGCACCCGGACCGGTGCGCTGGTCAGCAGGCTCAACAACGACGTGATCGGCGCGCAGCGCACCTTCACCGCCACCCTGTCGGGGCTGGTCACCAACGTCATCCAGCTGGTGCTCTCGCTCGTGGTCATGATGACGCTGTCCTGGCAGGTCACGGTGCTCGCGCTCGTCCTGCTGCCGGTGTTCGTGCTGCCTGCGCGCCGGATGGGCCGGCGGATGGCGGACCTGCAGCGCGAGTCCGCGCAGCTCAACGCCGGGATGACCACGCAGATGACCGAGCGGTTCTCCGCGCCGGGCGCCACGCTGGTCAAGCTGTTCGGACGGCCGAAGATGGAGGCCGCGGACTTCGGCAGCCGGGCGGGACGCGTCCGCGACATCGGCGTGCGCACCGCGATGCTGACCCGCTGGTTCATGACGAGCCTGACGCTCGTGTCGGCGCTCGCGCAGGCGCTGGTCTACGGGCTCGGCGGCTGGCTCGCCATCCGCGGGCAGCTCGAGCCGGGCACGGTGGTGGCGCTCGCACTGCTGCTGACCAGGCTGTACACGCCGTTGACCGCGCTGGCGAACGTGCGGGTCGACGTGATGACCGCGCTCGTGTCGTTCGAGCGGGTCTTCGAGGTGCTGGACCTCAAGCCGATGATCACCGAGAAGCCGGACGCGCGTGCGGTGCCCGAGGGTGGCGTGTCGGTCGAGTTCGACGACTTGCGGTTCGGCTACCCCTCGGCGGAGAAGTTCTCCCTCGCCTCGCTCGAAGAGGTGTCCACTTTGGATATCCGCGGCGGGGACGAGGTGCTGCACGGGGTGAGCTTCCGTGCGGCACCGGGGCAGATGATCGCGCTGGTCGGTTCGTCTGGTGCGGGCAAGTCGACGATCGCGTCACTGCTGCCCCGGCTCTACGACACCGACTCGGGCACCGTCCGGTTGTCCGATGTGGACGTGCGGGACCTGAGCTTCGCCTCGATCCGGGCGGCGGTGGGCGTGGTGACGCAGGACGGGCACCTGTTCCACGACACGATCCGCGGGAACCTCACCTACGCCCGGCCGGACGCCGGCGAGGACGAGCTGTGGGACGCGCTCGAGCGAGCGCGGCTCGCCGAGCTGGTCCGCGGCCTGCCCGACGGCCTCGACACGGTCGTCGGGGAGCGCGGCTACCGGCTGTCGGGCGGCGAACGCCAGCGGCTCACCATCGCCAGGCTGCTGCTCGCGCAGCCGCGGGTGATCGTGCTCGATGAGGCGACGGCCCACCTGGACTCGGAGTCCGAGGCCGCCGTGGGCGAGGCGCTGACCCACGCGCTCGCGGGCCGGACCGCGCTGGTCATCGCGCACCGGTTGTCCACGGTGCGGGCCGCGGACCAGATCCTGGTGGTCGAGTCGGGTCGGATCGTGGAGCGCGGCACGCACGAGCAGTTGCTCGCGGCGGACGGCCGTTACGCCGAGCTGTACCACACGCAGTTTGCGGAGGAACCCGCCGCGGCCTGACCATTCAGGGACTCGCTGAGGAGGGGACGTATGACGCTGTACACCGACATCCCGACCCGCTCCGAGATCGACGCGCTGTGGCAGGCCGATGCTCCGGCCGCCGTCTCGATCTATCTGGAAACCACGCCACAGTCGACGGGCGAGGCGGAACGGATCGCCTACCGCAACGGGGTCCGGGCGGCGCTGGCGCAGCTGGGGGAGGTGGACAAGGAGGATCACGCGGCGCTGCGGGAGCAGCTCGCCGTGCTGGAGGACGAGGCTGCCGGGGAGTTCTGGCGGCACCAGGCCCGCAGCCTCGCCGTGTTCGCCACGCCGGGCTCGCTGCGCAGCTACCGGCTGCCGAACCGGCTCACCCCGGCGGTCGTCGCGGGCACCCGGTTCTTCGTGAAGCCGCTCATGCGGGCGGTGACCTTCCCGCAGACCGCGTTCGTGCTGGCACTCGCCCAGGGTTCGGTCCGGCTGCTGGAGACCCTGCCCGACGCCGCCCCGCGCGAGGTGCGCGTGCCGGACATGCCCACCGACGTGGCCGGCGCCGTCGGCAAGTCGTCGATCCGGGATCGCGCGCCGATCCGCCGGCTGCAGGGCACGGAGGGACAGAAGCTGCGGATGGCGCAGTTCTCCCGGCTGGTCGACAGCGCGCTACGTGAGGTGCTGCCCGGGCACGGCGTGCCGCTGGTCCTCGCCGCGACCGAACCCCTGGACAGCATCTTCCGGGTGCACTGCCGGTACCCGGACCTGGTGCCGCGCAGCGTGCCCGGCAGCCCGGAGGGCCGCCGCGACGGCGACCTGGTCGCCGAGGCGCGCGAGATCCTCGACGGCTGGTACGCCGACCGGCTGGAGGCGGAGAAACAGACCTTCGCCGATCGCGCGCAGCAGGGCCGGGCTTCGGCCGACATCGCCGACCTGGCCCGCTTCGCCACCCGCGGGGCGGTGGAGACGCTGTTCATCGACATCGACGCCGGCATCCCAGGGGAGGTCGACGAGCTCGGCGAGGTGAGCTTCGCGGCGGCGGAAACGGGCGACCGGGGTGGCGTCGTGGACGAGATCGCCCGCCGCGCCTGGCTCTCCGGCGCCCGGCTGCTGGCCGTCCGGCACGAGGACGTGCCCGGCGGGGGAGACGTCGCCGGGACCTTGCGCTACGCGCCGGCCGCTTAGCGCAGGGCGGGGATGCGGTACTGGTAACGGGCCAGGAGCGCCGCGTTGGCCTCGTCACCACCGGGGACATTCGAGCTGCGCCAGAGCGGCACGTCGACGTCGGCGAGCGTGAGAAGCCGCGCGAGGACCGAGTTCCAGAGGAACGCGGTGAGCACGGTCGACAACGCGGCCGTCCGCGGCGCCTCGGGCGGATAGCTCGCGTCGCCGGGCCGGATACCGGTGTCCAGCACGACGTCGGCCTGCTCGAGCAGGGTGCTCGGGGCACGCCGGGGCGCGGCCGCGACCGAGGCCCGTGAGGTCACCGCGATCACGGGCGCGCGGGCGGCCGTGGCCAGTTCGACGGGGTAAGGGTTCGCGCCGGAGTTGGAGAACACGACCAGCACGTCGGCCGTGCCCGGCGCCGCGGCGGCGAGCACCTGCGCCGCCAGCCCGCTGCGCCGCTCGGCACCGGTGCTGGCCCGCGCGCCGTGCATCGGCAGCAGGTCCGGGTGGTAGAGCGGGTACACGCACGCGAGACCGCCCGCGCGGTAGAACGTCTCCGCGACCGCGGCGAGCGAATGCCCGGCGCCGGCGGTGTAGACCAATCCGTCCCGGCGCAGGCACGCGAGCACCAGTCGAGCGGCCTGGCCGAGCTCTTTCGCATTGGCCGTTTCGGCGTCCCGCACCGCCTGGGCCACCAGATCTCCGATCACGCCGGAGACCCTATCCGGGGAAGAAACGGCGCACGGGGACGTTGATCCATGGGTGGAGCCGAGACTGACGACCTGGGCCCCGCGGGGTGCGGCTCGCGGGGTGGCTCTCGTGCTGCACGGTGGTGCCGAGACCGGACTGGGCGAGGTCCGGACATGGGGGCTGCCGTATCTGCGCATGGTCCCGCTGGCCCGCACCCTGCACCGGGCCGTCGCCGCGCACGGGGTCGAGGTCCGGCTGTTGCGCAACCGGTTCCGCGGCTGGAACGACCCCGATCTGCATCCGGTCGAGGACGCCCGGCGGGCACTGGAGCAGATCCGGGCCGAGCGGCCGGGAGTGCCCGTCTACCTGGTAGGTCACTCGATGGGTGCCCGGGTCGCGCTGCGAGTGGCCGACGACCCCGCGGTCACCGCCGTATGCGCGCTCGCCCCGTGGACCCCGCCCGGAGAACCGGTCGAACCGGTCAAAGCGTGCACCGTCGTGATGGCGCACGGCAGGCTGGACCACATCACCAGCCCCGCCGAGTCCCACGCCTACGCCGTCCGCGCGCGGCATCTCGCGGCGCGCCTCGTCCGCTTCGAACTGAGGTCGGAGGCGCACGCGATGCTGCTGCGGCCCGGCGCGTGGAACCGGATCGTCCGCGAGTTCGGCCTCGACGCCGCCGGGGTGCGCCCGCTCACAGTCTGGGACATGGAGCCCGACCAGCGGTTACGCCTGCCCCGGTGATCCAGCACAACCCTTTCGGGGTGCTGAACGTCCCTATTGCGGAGGTTTGCGGTTCACTGGGCACCGCACACCGAGATCGGGGATGGTGAAGGCAGATGAGTTACGGCGGCGACTACCCACCGGGCCCGCGTGGTCCGCGGCAGCACCAGCGTGCGCAGATGATGCCGCTGCCCGGCCGTCAGGCACCTCCGCCCCGGCCTCAGCAGACCCGTGCGATGCCGATGGGGCCGGACGGGCCGCCGCCGCGGCAACCCCCTGGCGAGGGGTACCCCCAGCCGCCGCGACCGCGCCGCAGGCGCCGGTTCGGCATCGGCAAGATCCTGCTCGCCATCCTGCTCGTGATCATCGTTTTCCTCGTCGCCGTCTGGATCTACCTGGACTCCTCGATCAACCGGGTGCAGGCGCTCTCCGACTACGCCGGCCGCCCCGCCGCGGCCGCGGGCACCAACTGGCTGGTGGTCGGCTCGGACAGCCGTGACGGGCTGACGCCCCAGCAGGAGCAGCAACTCGCCACCGGCGACAGCGCCGCCGCGGGCGGCGGTTCGCGTACCGACACGATCATGGTCGCGCACCTCACCGACAACGACACGAAGCCGACGTTGCTCAGCCTCCCCCGCGACTCGGACGTCGCGATCCCCGGTCATGGTCGCGGCAAGATCAACTCGGCGTTCTCGATCGGCGGGCCGCAGTTGCTCGTCAGGACCGTCGAGCAGGCCACCGGGCTGCGCATCGACCACTACGCCGAGATCGGCTTCGGCGGGTTCGCCAACATCGTCGACGCGATCGGCGGGGTGGATATGTGTATCGACAAGGAGATGCACGACGATTTCACCAACATCACCATCCCGGCCGGCTGCCAGACCCTCGACGGCGCGCACGCGCTCGGCTTCGTGCGGATGCGGCACAGCACCGCGACGCCGCGGTCGGACCTCGACCGGGTGGAGAACCAGCGCAAGTTCATCGGCGCGCTGGTCAGCCAGATCGCGACGCCGGGGGTGTTCCTCAACCCGTTCCACTTCTTCCCGCTGCTCTCGTCCGCGCCGGACGCGCTGACCATGGACAACGGCGACCACCTGCAGAACCTGCTCGCGCTGGCGTGGGACATGCGGGGGATCTCGGACGGCGGTGTGGTCACCACGACCGTGCCGGTCACCTCGGCCTCGGCGGAGAACTGGGACAAGACCAAGTCCAAGCAACTGTTCGACGCGCTGCGCAACGACTCGCCGATCCCGGACAGCGTCATCAGCAACTAGAAAACCCGATGCGCTCGAGCGCTGTCCGGGCGATGATCGCGGGATGGAGCCCGCGCAGACACTGACCGACGGTGCGGTCCGGCTGCGCCGGTGGCGTGACGACGACGTGGCCGATGTGCACGAGGCGGTCAGCGACTCGCTGGACCACCTGGCGCCGTTCATGCCGTGGGCCGTCGAGGGCTACAGCGAGGCCGACGCCGCCGAGTTCCTGCGGCAAGCGCGCGAGGAATGGCGTGCCGGCGACGCGTTCGCCTACGCGATCGTCGACGCGCAGGGCACGGTCATCGGCAGTTGCAGCCTGATGCGGCGCATCGGCGAGGGCGGTCTGGAGATCGGGTACTGGCTCGCCGCGACCGCGACGGGCCGGGGCGTCGCCACACGGGCCTCGGCGCTGCTGACCGCCGAGGCGTTCCGCATCGGCGCCGGTTTCGTGGAGATACACCACGATCCCGCGAACGTCCGAAGTGGACTCATTCCGCGGCGCCTCGGCTACACCCGGATCGGGACGGTGCTGTCGATGCAGCCCGGCGGCACGGCGGGCACCGGCAAGCTTGTGGTCTGGCGCTTGCGCAAGCAGGGCTAGGCGGCTCGCAGGACGGCGAGGGCCTTGTCGGCGTGCACCGCCATCCGGATCTCGCTCTTGATCACCTCGAGCACGCGCCGGTCGGTGCCGATCACGAACGTCTGACGCCGGGTGAGCAGCGGGCCGAACTTGCGCCGCACCCCGAACTGCGTCGCGACGGTGCCGTCGGGGTCGGACAGCAGCGGGTAGTCGAAGCCGTGTCGCGCCGAGAACTCCTGCTGCTTGGCCACCTCGTCCGGGCTGATGCCGACCCGCTGGGCGCCGACCGCGGCGAACTCCGCGGCCAGGTCCCGGAAGTGGCAGCTCTCCGCGGTGCAGCCGGCTGTCATCGCGGCGGGGTAGAAGAACAGCACGACGGGCCCCGAGGCGAGGAACTCCGACAGCGAGCGCGGTTCACCCTTCTCGTCGGGCAGCGTGAAGTCCGGCGCGAGATCTCCTTTGTCCATGGAAGGAGAGTACGGGAAAAGTCAGGCCTCGCCCTTGTGCCGCTGGATCAGTGCGTCGACTTCGTCGTCACTGGCGGATTCGACGACGAAGGGGCCGCGGCCCGCGATCACGCCGTGCTCGCGCAGGCGCTGCGCATGACGCTCGTCGAGTACGCCCTGCGCGCCGACGCGCAGCTTCAGTTCCCGCGCCCGCGTCATCAACTGCTCCAGGTGCCGCACCGCGGCGGGTTCCGGTTCCGGGGCGGCCAGCGCCTCCACGACCGGGCCGGCGAGCATCACGATGCCGACCTTCAGCTCGTGCTGCGGGATCAGCTCAAGGTCGGCCGACCCGGTGACGGTGAGGACCATTTTGGCGCCGAGGTCCGAGAGCACCGACAACGACTCCAGCACCTCGCCGCGCGGATCGCGGATCGACGCCGGCTCGGTGCACAGCCGCAGCGCCGAGCCGGGCAGTTCGTGCTTGTCCAGCTGTTCCTTGACGAGCCGCACCAGATCCGGGTCGATCGCGAGCCGGCCGGGCAGGCTGATGCACACGTCGGGCGCCGCGTCGCCGTGTTCCTCGTGCCAGCGGGCCGCGGCGGCCAGCGACTCGGTCAGCAGCCACTTGCCGAGAGGGATCGTCATCCCGGTGGTCTCCGCGAGCGGGAAGAAGTCGTCCGCCTCCAGCTCGCCCTGTTCGGGGTGGTGCCACAGCAAACCCGCGTTGACGGCCGCGATCTCGGCGCGCGTGCCGAGCTTGACGGTCGGGTGGTAGACGAGCGTGAACTCGCCGTTCTCCAGTGCTCCCGCGATCTCCGCGCCGAGCCGGTACCGGGCCCGGTCCCGCGCGTCGAGTTCGGGATCGAACAGCATCCACTGTGCCTTGCCGGCTTCCTTCGCGCGGTGCAGTGCGATCTCGGCCGCTCGCTGGAGATCCTCGGGGCCGCCGTCGGAGACGTCCCGGACCACGATGCCGACGCTCGCGCTCACGCCGACGCCGTGGTCGCCGAGGTAGGTCGGCTCGCCGAGCTCCTCCAGTGCCCGCTCGACGAGCGCGATGACCTCGCGCGCCGTGAGCTCTCCGCGCAGCAGCACCGCGAACCCGTCGCCGGAGAGCCGGGCGACGAGCGCGTCGTGCGTGATGAAGACGTTCTTGAGCTTGCGGGCGATCTCGCGCAGCACCTTGTCGCCCACGCCGGCGCCGAGCCCGTCGTTGATGACCTTGAAACCGTCGATGTCGAGGTAGACCAGCGCGATCCGGCCGCGTGCGGACGGGCTGAGCGCCGTCTCCAGCATCGTGTTGAACCGCGACGCGTTGGACAGCCCGGTCAGCGGGTCGTGCACGCTCTGGTGCCGCAGCGTTTCCTGCAGTTCGTAGATCTCGTTGGCGTCGACCGCCATCAGCACCGGGAACGTCGCGCCCGGCGCGTCACCGGGCAGGGACGCCAGCGTGATGTCGGACCAGACCGGCGCGTCGTCGGCGTGCGCGAGCTGGACGCGCTGCCGGTACGCCTCGGTGTCGGTCTCCTTCAGCTCCGCCAGGCCCGCGCGCAGCACGTTCGCGTCGCGGTCGGCGAAGCACAGGTCGACGAGCCGCCGCGCGCGCAGGTCCTCCGGCTTGTGCCCGAGGAACGCGCCGAGTGCGGCGTTCGCCTCGACGATCACGCCGTCGGTGTCGGCGAGCGCGATGCCGACGGGGGACGCGGCATAGAGCGCGGTAAACCGGCGGAGCGCGGCCTCGCGACTGGCCTCCGCACGCGCTACGGCATCCTGGACGACGCCGGTCAGGACTTGCTCGAGCCGTTGGGAGGGAAGCGATACCCCATCCGTGTTGGCCAGTTGCGCCGCCCAGCGCTGGACGACGTCCACCAACCCTGGCGCTGCACCAGGCTCCGGCACGCTTCACCTCTTACTCGACGAACAAAGGGCAGGTCAGCCGGCCGCGGGCGCCGCACGGCCCGCACCCGGCCGGTACCGGCCCGGAGTCATGCCACGCCATCACTTCGCAGACCTCAGTGTCTACCGGCTGAACGAGTGGTGCTCAGTGTAGATGTGGTCACGATTCGTGATGACCGCGACTGCCGCGGTGTGTCGCGCCCAGTCGCACAGGTAACCCATCTACCGGAACGGGCAGTGACACATAGTCCCAGCGCAGGCGGTAACCGGCGGGCACCGACCAGCGGTAGGCGCGCAGCATCTCGTGCAGCACGGCCTTGACCTCATAGGTGCCGAAATGGAGTCCGATGCACTTGTGCGCACCGCCGCCAAAGGGCATCCACGCGAAGCGGTGCGACTTGTCCTCGCGGCGGCTTTCGGAAAAGCGTTCGGGATCGAAGGTGTGCGGATTGGTCCAGTGCTCGCGCGAAAAATGATTCATGTTGGGGTTGACGCTGACCATCGTGTTCGCCGGGATGTAGTGGCCGAGCACGTCGACGTCGGTGACGGTGCGGCGTGGCAGCGACGGCACGGGGGCGGTGAGCCGGAGCGCTTCCTTGATGACGAGGTCCAAAGTGGTCAGCCGGTCGAGCGCGGCGAGGTCGGGCAGATCGTCGCCGAGCGCGAGTGACTCCTCGCGGGCGCGTTCCTGCCAGGCGGGGTGCCTGGCAAGGTGGTAGGCGGCCGCGGTGCTGGTGATGGTCGTCGTGTCGTGCGCGGCCATCATCAGGAAGATCATGTGGTTGATGACGTCGTCGTCGCTGAACTGCTCGCCGTCGTCGCCGGTGGCGTGACACAGCGCGGAGAACAGGTCGGTGCCGTTCGTGCGGCGTTTGGCGGGCAGGTTCTCGGCGAAGTAGCGCTCGAGCAGCCGGCGCCCGCGCAGGCCGGCTGCCCAGCGCCCGCCCGGCACGGGAACGCGCACGAGCGCCGTCGCGGCGCGCACCGAGTTCACGAACGCCCGGTTGATCCTGGCGGCCTCGCGGTCGGGTGGCATGTCCATGAACACGCGGGTGGCGACGTCGAGCGTCAGCCGCTTGAGGGCCCAGTACAGGCGGGGCTTCGTGCCGCCGCCCCACGCCGCGATACCGTCACGCAGGACCGGCCCGAACTGTCGCCCGTACCCGGCGAGGCGGTCACGGGTGAAGGCTTCCTGCATGATCCGCCGGTGCAGGTGGTGCTCGTCGAAGTCGAGCAGCATCAGGCCGCGGTGAAAGAACCGCTCGATGAAGAACTTCCAGCCGTCCTGGGAGAAGGCCTTGTCCTTGTTCTGCAACGCGATCTGGGTGGCCTCGGGTCCGCCGAGGACGGCGATCCTCTGCCCGAAGGCGCCCATCCACGACACCGGCCCGTATGTCTCGAACCGGTGCAGCGCGAACTCGACGCCGAAGCGCATCGAGTCGAGCGAGTGGCCAACGACCGGGGCACCGGCGTCACCGAGCACCGCTGCGAGGCCGCTGCCGGGGGGTGGCGGGGCGAGTTCGCGCACCGGCCAGCGCTGGTCGAGCAGTCTGCGGTCGAGCGCGCGTGGCAGGGGGATGGACGTCAAGGGAGGTACCCGTTCGCGGATGGCCATGCCGCCTCCTCGCACCCTTCGCCTACTCCTCAGTACCCTCCCGCACCGTTCGGTGCTCCGGCAAGGTACGGTGAAAAAAATCAGGCGTGCTTGATTTTTCCGCGCGGCGCTGCCACGAGGCCGGGCCTGGCGCGCGGCTACGGGCGCGAGCGGCTTCGAATGTACAAACAGGAGGATCTTCATGACACTCGCGGGAAAGACGCTGATCATGTCCGGCGGCAGCCGGGGGATCGGCGAGGCCATCGCCGTGCGCGCGGCGCGCGACGGGGCCAACGTCGCGCTGCTGGCCAAGACCGCCGAGCCGCACCCGAAGCTGCCGGGCACGATCTACACCGCCGCCAAGGCGATCGAGGACGCCGGCGGCAGGGCGCTGCCGATCGTGTGCGACGTGCGCGACGACGACGCCGTGGCCGGCGCGGTCGCGAAGACGGTGGAGACCTTCGGCGGCATCGACATCGTCGTCAACAACGCCAGCGCGATCGACCTGACCCCGACCGACTCGATCAGCATGAAGCGTTACGACCTGATGCAGGACATCAACGCGCGCGGCGCTTTCCTGCTCTCGAAGCTGGCGATCCCGCACCTGCGCAAGGCCGCCAACGGGCACATCCTCACCCTGTCGCCGCCGATCCGGCTCGAGCCGCACTGGATCGACCAGGCGCATCTCGCCTACACCATCGCGAAGTTCTCGATGAGCATGGTGACGCTGGGCCTGTCCCAGGAGCTTCGGGCCGACGGCATCGCGGCGAACTCGCTGTGGCCGCGCACGACGATCGACACCGCGGCGATCCGCAACGTCGTCGGCGCGGAACTCGCGAACTACTCGCGCACACCGGAGATCATGGCCGACGCCGCGTACACGATCATCACCAAGCCGAGCACCGAGACGGGCAACTTCTTCATCGACGACGAGGTGCTGCGCGCCGCCGGCGTGACCGATTTCGCCGAATACCGGCTGTGCGAGCGGGAAGAGGACCTGGCGCTCGACTTCTGGGTGGAGCGGTCCTGAGCACACCGGCCCGCGAACCGCGGCAGGAACGTAGCCGGACCACCCGGCGGCGGCTGATCGCGGCCGCCGTCGAATGCCTCGGCGAGCACGGTTTCAGCGGCACCACGGTCGCCGGCATCGCGCGGCGCGCCGGGGTGTCGCGCGGCGCGGCACAGCATCACTTCCGGACCCGCGAGGAACTGGTGACGGCGGCGGTCGAGCACGTCGGCGCGGAGCAGTTCGCGCGGCTGCGCGAGTGCGCCGCGGACCTGCCGACGGGCGAGTCGCGGATCGAGCCCGTGGTCGACATGCTGCTCAACCTCTACACCGGCCCCATGTTCCGGGCCGGGCTGCACCTGTGGGTCGCGGCGTCGGCGGACGAGGCGCTGCGGGCGGTGCTGGCGCCGCTGGAGGCGCGGGTCGGCCGGGAGGCGCACCGGGTGTCGCTGGAACTGCTCGGCGTGGACGAGTCGTACCCCGGTGTGCGGGAGCTGGTCCAGGCCACCCTGGATCTCGCGCGGGGCCTCGGCCTGGCGAACCTGCTGACCGACGACACCCGCCGCCGGGCCCGGATCGTGCGGCAGTGGGCCAGCGTGCTCGGCACCGCGCTTCCGGAACCGGGCGCGGCCATAGGACGTCCCAGCAAGGTCACAATCAACACCCGGTAGCTAACGCTAATGGAGCAGTCTGCGATAACCGGGTGTCACAGCTTTGGACCAAAGGGGTTGGTTCCGGTGTCGGAGGAACTGTCACATCGCGCGCTGGCGATGCTGCGGGCGGTCGCGGAGGGTCGCGCGGTCATGTCGGGCAGCAGCGAGCCCGACCTGTTCATCGACGGCGTGCCGTGCTGTGACCAGATGGCCGCGCACACGCTCGCGCACCGGGGCTACCTCCAGGTGACGGCCGACGGCGCCGGCGCGGAGCTGACGCCCGCCGGCCGCGCCGCCATCGGTCTCACCGTCGCCGCCTGAGTCACGACCGTTCCACGCCGATATCCTCGAACCACAGATCCGGCCGTCGCGCGATGAACTCCGTCATGAGCTCGATACAGGCCGGGTCGTCCAGCACGGTGATGCCGGTCCCGTGCTCGGCCAGCCAGTGGTGGCCGCCCGAGAACGTCGTCGCCTCCCCGATCACCACGTGCGCGATCGCGAACTGCCGCACCAGCCCGCTGCAGTACCAGCACGGCGAGAGTGTCGTGACCATGACCGTGTCGCGATAGTGCGGCCGGCGTCCCGCGGCACGGAACGCCGCCGTCTCCGCATGCATCGACGGGTCGCCGTCCTGCACGCGCCGGTTGTGGCCGCGGCCGAGCAGCTCACCGTCCACAGTGAACAGTGCCGCGCCGATGGGCACGCCGCCCTCGGCCTTGCCGAGCAGGGCTTCCTCACGGGCGACGGCGAGCAGCCCGGCCGGGTCGAAGGTCATGACCCGAGGAAGAACTTGCGCAGATCGCCGGTGAGCAGTTCCGGTTGCTCCATCGCCGCGAAATGCCCGCCGCGGTCGAACTCCGTCCAGTGCGTGATCGTGTTGAACGGCTCGGCGAGCCGGCGGATCGGCAGCGTCAGGTCCCGCGGGAACACCGCGACGCCGGTCGGCGTCGGCGACGGCTCCGGCGTGCTGGTGAAGACCGGGGACGCCTCCTTGTACAGGCGCGCCGAGGAGCCCCCGGTGCCGGTGAGCCAGTAGAACATGACGTTGGTCAGCATCTGGTCGCGATCGACGGCGTCCTCCGGCACGTCCGTGGAGTCGGTCCACTCCCGGAACTTCTCGACGATCCATGCCAGCTGGCCGACGGGCGAGTCGGTCAGTGCGTAGGACAGTGTCTGCGGCCGCTGTGACTGGAGTATCGAGTAACCCGACAGCTCCGCCTGGTAGTGCTTGCGCAGGTTGTACCGCTGCTGCTCGTCCTCGGTGAGCTCGCCCGTGCGCGGGCCGCCCAGCATCGTCACGTGCACGCCGACGACGTGTGCCGCATCGATCCGGCCGACCTCGCGGCTGATCGGGGCGCCCCAGTCGCCGCCGTGCGCACCGTAACGCTCGTAGCCGAGCCGGCTCATCAGCTCGACCCAGGTGCGCGCGACCCGCGCCACGTCCCAGCCGGTGTCGTGGGTGGGGCCGGAGAAGCCGTAGCCGGGGATCGACGGGATCACCAGGTGGAAGTCGGCCGAGAGCGGCTCGATGATCTTCAGGAACTCGACGACCGAACCGGGCCAGCCGTGCGTGATGATCAGCGGCAGGGCGTCCTGCCGAGGCGAGCGGACGTGCAGGAAATGCACGGTCTGGCCGTCGATCTCGGTGGTGAACTGCGGGTGGGAGTTGAGCACCTTCTCCTGGGCACGCCAGTCGTAGTCGTGCCGCCAGTAGCGCGCGAGCTCCTTGAGATAGTCCAGCGGAACGCCGTAGCTCCAGCCGACACCGGGTAGCTCGTCGGGCCAGCGGGTGAGGTCCAGCCGGGTGGCGAGGTCGTCCAGTTGCGCTTGGGGAATGTCGATGCGGAACGGGGTGATCGCGGTCATGGGACCACCGTAGAGCTCCCGCCGACCGTCCGGATAGGTTACCGACCGCTTAGTACGGCGGGTAACCTGAGCGCCATGGCGAAGTGGCCGACCCCGCGCTCAGACGGTGGCGCCCAGCATGCGCAGCACCAGTACCGCGTACTCGCGGCCGAGGGCCTTGGGTGTCTTGCCGGTGCGGTCGCTGTACCAGCGGGCCACGTCCACGCCGAGCGAGAGGACCGCGCGGGCCGCCGTGCGCAGGTCGTTGACCCCGAACGAGCCCTCTTCGACGCCCTGGGCGATCACGTCGCGGACCACCCGCTCGATGCGCCGTCGCAGGTCGGCGACGACCTCGTACTCCTTCTTGGGCAGGGCCTGCAGTTCGTACTGCACGACGCGGGCGACGGTGTGCCGCCGGGCATGCCAGGCGACGAAGTCCTCGACGATCATGCGCAGCCGGTCGCGGGCGCTGTCGTCGCGGTAGGCGACGCTCTCGACCAGCGCGAGCGTCTGCTCGTGGCCGCTGTGGCTGATGGCGAACAGCAAGGCAGCCTTGGACGGGAAGTGCACGTACAGCGCCGCGGGGCTCATGCCGGCGGCGCCGGCGATGTCGCGAGTCGTCGTCGCGTGGTATCCGCGCTCGGCGAAGGACTCGACCGCGGCCAGCATCAGGCGGCGGGCGGCCTCGGGCTGCACTTCGGGCCACAGTTCGGCGGACAGCGCACTGGTCACGTCGGGATCCTCCCAGGATCCGGTCACGTGCGGACGTGGCCGGGTTCCGACTAGTGTAAGCGGGCGCTTAGTGCGCCGGGAACGGACAGGAGCAGCAGAGTGAACTCGTTCAAGGACCAGGTCGCGATCGTGACCGGGGCGAGCCGGGGCATCGGGCTCGGCATCGCCCGTGAGCTGGTGCAGCGCGGCGTGAAGGTGTGCATCACCGCGCGCAACCCCGAGCCGCTCGCCGAGGCCGTGAACGAGCTCGGCGGCAAGGACGTGGCGATCGCCGTGCCCGGCAAGGCCGACGACGCCGACCACCAGCAGGACGCCATCGCCCGGACGATCGGCACGTTCGGGCGGCTGGACATGCTGGTCAACAACACCGGCATCAACCCCGACTACGGTCCGGTCCTCGACATCGACCCGCAGCTCGCCGCGAAGATCTTCGCCGTCAACGTGCTCGCGCCGCTGGCCTGGGTCAAGGCCGCCCGGGCGGCGTGGATGGGCGAGCACGGTGGCGCGGTGGTCAACGTCGCGTCGACGGCGGGCATCCGGGCTTCGAGCGGGATCGGGATGTACGGCGTCACCAAGGCCGCACTGATCCGCCTCACCATGGAACTCGCCGCCGAACTGGGACCGGACATCCGCGTCAACGCGATCGCGCCCGCCGTCGTCAAGACCAAGTTCGCGACGGCGCTCTACGACGGCCGCGAGGAGCAGCTCGCCGCCGCCTATCCGCTCAAGCGCCTCGGCCTGCCGGAGGACGTCGCCGGCGCGGTCGCGTTCCTGCTGTCCGATGACGCGAAGTGGATCACCGGCCAGACGCTGGTGCTCGACGGCGGCGTCACCCTGACCGGAGCAGGCATGTGAACCTGACCGATGCGGGTGTGGTCGTCACCGGTGGCGGCCGCGGGATCGGCGCGGCCCTCGCGGCGCGGTTCGCCGCCGAGGGGGCGCGCGTCGTGGTCGGCGACCTCGACGGGGACGCGGTGGCGCGAGTCGCTTCCGACATCGGCGGGATCGCCGTGGCTGGGGACGCGGCGTCGGAGAGCGGTGTCGCACACGTGATCTCCCGCGCCAAGGCCGAGCTGGGCGAGATCGACCTGTTCTGCGCCAACGCCGGTATCGCCCCGCACGGCGGCCCCGAGGCGCCGGAAGACGCGTGGGCCCGGGCGTGGGAGGTCAACGTCATGGCCCACGTCCGCGCTGCGCGCTTGTTGCTACCGGACTGGCTGGCGCGCGGCCGCGGTCACTTCCTCGCGACGGTGTCGGCCGCCGGATTGCTCACCATGCTGGGAACAGCGCCCTACTCGGTGACCAAGCACGGCGCGCTCGCGTTCGCGGAGTGGCTGTCGGCGACGTACCGGCATCGGGGCATCACCGTGCAGGCGATCTGCCCCCAGGGGGTACGCACGGACCTACTGGCCGACACGGGCCCGGCAGGCCAGGTGCTGCTGACCCGATCGGCGATCGACCCGGCGCAGGTGGCCGACGAGGCCATGCGAGGCCTGGCGGACGGCCGTTTCCTGATCCTGCCCCACCCGGAAGTCGCGGACTACTACGCCACCCGCGCGGCCCAGCCGGACCGCTGGCTGGGCGGCATGAACAAACTCCAGCAGAAGATCGAGGAGCTGGAGGAGTAGTCACTCACGGCACGGGGGCGGTGTGGGCGGCGGGCATGGCGTGGCGATCCGCCAGATGCAACCGCAGCATCGCGGCCCGTGCCCACGACGGCGGCCGCCCCCGCCGGGACACCCCGATCATCACCGCGAACGCCAACGGCACCGCCCACGGCGCGGGTCCCGCGACGAGAACCCCGGCCCACCCGGGCAAAGCCGGCCCGAACAGGGCCAGCAGGATCGACCCGGACACCGTCACCAGCCCGGTCAGCACTCCCGCGATCGCCCCGGCGGCAGTCAACCGCGACCACCAGATCCCCAGCACCAGCAGCGGACAGAACGTCGCCGCGGCAACGGTGAAGGCCCACGTCACCAGCACATCGGCGTCGAGCGGCGCAGCGGGCAGGGCCAGCAACACCACCACGGCCGCAGTCACCAGCACCGTCGTGCGCAGGGTGCGCAACCCGCCCGCCATCAGATCGTGTGCCGTGGCGCCGGAGACCACCAGCAGCAGCCCCAGCGAGGTCGCGAGGAACGCCGCGAACGCCCCGGCCGTGAGCAGCGCCGTGAACGTCGTGCCGGCCGTGCCCGTATCGACCTGGCTGGGCAGCGCGACGACCGCGGTATCGGTCGCGCCGGTCAGATACAGTTGCGGCACAAGGACTTTCCCGAGCACGCCGTAGATCCCCGGCACGAGGTAGAACACGCTCAGCAGGCACACGGTGTAGGCGGCGGTGCGCCGGGCCGCGCGGCCGTCGGGGCTGGTGTGGAACCGCATGATGATGTGCGGCAGGCCCATCGTGCCCAGCACGGTCGCGAGCAGCACGCCGACGGTGCCCAGCAACGGATAGCCGTTCACGTCGAGCAGCGGCCGTTCCCATCCCGGCGCGCCGGGCAGGCGCCCGCCGTTGGCCTCCGGCACCGGCGCACCCCCGGGGAACACGAGCCTTGTGCCGGTCGCGACGCTCAGGTCGCCCGGCGGGTACACGCGCAGCACGCCGTCGGAGCCGCGGATCGGGGTGACCTCGCGGATCCGCAGGGTCGTGTCGAGTTCGAACGTCACCGCTGTGTCGTGGCCGAACCGGCTGAACTCCACCGGATGCACGGCCTCGTGCCGGACCCCTGGCCCCACCGTCACGATCAGCCAGATCGCGGGCACCACCAGCAGCACCAGTTTGAGCAGGAACTGGAACGCCTGGACATACGTGGCGGCGCGCATCCCGCCGAGCGCGAGCGTCACGCTGACCGCGGCGCCGGCGATCACCACCCCGACCCAGTACGGCGTGCCGCTGACCGCGCTCAGCACGAGCCCCGCGGTGCGGAACTGCGGCACGAGGTAGACCACGCCGATCACGAGCACCGCGATCGCCGTCAGGCGCCGCAGTTTCGACGACCCCAGCCGCGCCTCGGCGAAGTCGGGCACCGTGAGTGCACCCGACCGGCGCATGGGGGCGGCGACCAGCGCGAGCATCGCGAGGTAGCCCGCGGTGAACCCGACCGGGTACCACAACGCGCCGATACCGTCCTTGACGACCATGCCGGCGACGCCGAGGAACGACGCCGCCGACAGGTACTCACCCGACACCGCGGCCGAGTTGAGCATCGGCGAGATCCGGCGCGACGCCACGAGAAAGTCCGGCGTCGTGCGCATCGCCGCGACACCGCGCACCCCGATGAGCACCGTGATCAGCACGACCGGCAGCACCGTGTAGACAGCGATCACGGCTCGTCCTCGAGGCGCTCGGCGTGGCGGAGCTGCCATACCGCGAGCACCACCATGATCGGGAACGGCAGTGCGCCGAGCAGCAGCCACGACAGCGGGATTCCCAGCAGCCGCACGTGATCCAGGCCCGGCGCGAACCGCAGCAGCACCGGCAGCCCGACCAGGAACGCCGTCAGCGCGGCCAGCGACAGCAGTGCTCGCCGCCACTGCCTGCCGTAGAGCGACAACGCGCGGCTGGTCTCCGCGCTGTCCAGCCGCGGCGGGCGCCACGGGCCGTCCGCTCGCCGGTGGGCGTGGGCGAGCCGGGTCTGCGGACTGGTGACGGTGACCCGCCGGACGCGCGTCACCGGTCCAGCTCGCCTCGTTGTGCCGCCCGCATCAAGCGGTCCCGCAGATCGCGCTCGTGCCTGCGGCTCACCGGCACGTCACCCGCGCCGGTGTGCGCCAGCACCCCGCCCACCGAATCGCTGCGCAACTCCCGCACCGCGCGCAGGGCGACCAGGAACCCGCGGTGCACGCGCACGAAACCGCAGTTCTCCCAGTACTCCTCGAGCCGCGAGATCGGCATCCGCACCTCGTGCACGCCGTCTCCGGTGTGCAGGCGGACGTAGTCGCCGTGTGCCTCGGCGAAATGCACCGCGTCCCGGCGCAGGTACCGGGTGCGCCCGCCGGCGTCGACCGCGAGCGCCGGCATCGTGTCCGGTGTCTGAGGTGGCTCGTCGCCGGTCTCGGCGCGCAATCCGTGCACCATCCGGTTCACCTTGGTCAGCGCGGCGGCGAGCCGTTCCGCGCGGATCGGCTTGAGCACGTAGTCGACCGCGCCGATGCCGAACGCCGTGACCGCGTGCTCGTCGTAGGCCGTCACGAACACGATCACCGGCGGACTGGACAGTTTGGACAGTAGCGACGCCAGTTCGAGCCCGTCCAGCCCCGGCATCGCGATGTCGATGAACGCGGCGTCGAACTCGCCCGCCTGGATGTTCCTCACCGCGGACAGCGGATCGCCGACCGCTGTCACCTCGCCGACCTCCGGGCAGTCGCGCAGCATCCGGCTCAGCTCGTCCAGCGCCGGCGGCACGTCGTCGACCGCCAGCACCCGCAGACCCGTCATGGCATCACTCCCGGCTGGAATCGGGGCACCCGCACGATCACTTTCGTGCCCGCGCCCACCGCGGTCTCGACGACGAGCCCGTACCACGGTCCGTACACCGTCCTCAAGCGACGGTCCACATTGGCCAGCCCAACGCCGGCCGGTGCGCCGTTGCCCGCGAGGATGGCGCGTGCGAACTCGGGGTCCATGCCTACGCCGTCGTCCTCCACGCTGATCACGCAGTCCGTTCCTTCGGCCTCTCCGCGGACGTGCACCGTACCGCTGCCCGACCGCGGCTCCACACCGTGCCGGATCGCGTTCTCCACCAGCGGCTCCAGCACGAGGTAGGGGACCGCGACCGCGAGCACGTCGGGTGCCACGCGCACCTGCACCTGAAGACGTTCCCCCAGCACGGCCTTCTGTAACGCGAGGTAGGTCTCGATTGCGTGAAACTCCTCGGACAGCATCGTGTACTCGCCGTGCTTGGCGAGGCTGTACCGCGTGTAGTCGGCGAAGTCGAGCACGAGCTCCCGCGCCCGGTCGGGATCGGACCGGACGAGGGAGGCGATCACGGTGAGCGCGTTGTAGACGAAATGCGGGGAGATCTCCGCGCTCAGCGCGCGCAGTTCCGCTTGTGCCGCCTGTTCGGCCGACGCCTCGAGTTTCCCGCGCTCCAGCGCGTTCTCCACCAGAGCGGCGACCTCGCGCACCATCGGCACGCTGACCTGCCCGGTCACCAGTAGCACGCCGCCGATTTCGTCCCGGACGTGCAGCGGCACCGCGATCAGCGGCGGTTTCCCTTGCGTGGCTTCGGTGTGCATCGCCTCGCGCACAACCGTTTCAACCTTTTCGTCCGGTAGTTCCCGTCCTGCCCAGATCGTCGCACCCGAGAGGTCGGCGAACCCGGCCGCGTCGGCGCCAAGCAGTCTGCGGATCCGGCGCAGCGCCCGGCGGGCGTGCGGTGCGCCGATTCCGCCTTTGACGTCGCGATTGATGCGGCGCGCGGCGGCAAGGACACCGGCCACTTCGCCCTGCGTCTCGCGAGGCTTCGCGCCTGAACGGACAAGCATCGCACCACCCATCATCGTCGGCGGTCGGTCATCGATTGTACGGCCACGCTCGTCAACCGTTCGTCCCGGCATGGCTACCGTCTGTCGCGAAGCCGGTGACCGGGGGCACAGTCCGTCCTATTGTCGCGAACCGCGACGGATTTGTGGAATGGGAGCCGCCATGAGCAACGAGGCCTTGTCCAACCTGTTGACTGAGAGTCGGACGTTTCCGCCGGGTGCGGGGTTTGTGGCGGATGCTGTGGCGGGGGTGGGGTTGTATGGGGAGGCGGAGGCGGATCGGGATGCGTTTTGGGCGGCGCAGGCGGAGCGGTTGTCGTGGGA
>DASZUO010000200.1:0-21272 GCA_035547575.1 Amycolatopsis sp.
CGGCTCGCCGAGCTGCTCGGCGGCGAGTCCGTGCAGCTCGAGACGGACACGCCCGCGCTGCTGAAGCGCTTGCGGGAGGCCAGGTCCACGGCCGAGCGCGAGCAGACGTCCTTGCGCATGGCGGAATCCGTCGACGAGCGCGCGCTGGCCGCGCTCGGCAGCGGCGGGCTGCTGCCCGCCCCGCCCGAGGTGCAGGCCGCGCTCGACGTGCTGGAAGCGGCCGGGATCACCGCGTGGTCCGGCTGGCGCTATCTGTCCACTATGGATGCTCGCGGTCGCGAGGAGGTACTGGCGAGGCTGCCGCACCTCGTCGGTGGGGTACTCGTCAACGACGCGGCGCAGCTGCCGCGCGCCCGGCAGGCGCTGGCGGACGCCAAGTTGCTGCCGAGCGTCGTGCTGCCCGTCGGCGCGAAGGACGCGGTCAAGGCCGGCGGCGCCGCGCCCGGAGTCGAGTTCCTGGTCCCGCCGAACCCCGCGATGTACGACGAGGAAGCCGCCGACACCGAGCGGCAGGCGATCCTCGCCCGGCATTCCCGCCGCCAGAAGCAACTCGAAGCACTCGCGACCGCCATCGGCGACGACGCCGCGCTCGACTGGAAGCTGACCACGTGGCGCGAGGACTACCCGGCGGGCGCGATCGCGACACTCGCCGAGGACGCCGAGAACGCCGCGACTGAGCTGAGTTCCGCTCAGGATGCGGTCGCGACGGCGCGGCGCGACCTCGACGAGGCCGCGGCCCGGCGCGCACGGCTGCGCGAGGCTGTTCCGGCGCTGCGTGCGGAAGCTCGCGACGGGCAGGAACGGTCCCGCAAGCTCGGCGAGCTCGCCGAGCAGGTCGCCCGTATTCCACAGTGGACGGATGAGGCCGAACGGGCACGGGAGGTGCTGACACGCGCGGAGACGGAGGCCGAGCACGCCGGTGCCCGCGCCGCCAGGGCACGGGAGCAGGCGGCGGAAGACCAGCGCACCGCGGACGGGCACCGCCGCACCGTCAGCAGCGCCCGCGCCGAGCTGGCCGAGGTCCCCGGCGGCGGCTCGGTGTCCGAAGAGGACAGTGCGCCTGCCGAGCCGGTCGATGTGCTGCGGCGAGCCTTCGCGTCCGCCTGTGACGCCTACGCCAAGGTCGAGGTCGGCAGCGATCTGCGGGCCGAGCTGGAGCAGGCGGAGAACGCCGAGTCGGCGGCCCGCGCGGCGCTGGAGGTGCTCGAACCCGGGGTGCGCGAGCAGGCGGCCCGGCTCCTCGAGACCCCGGACGGTTCCGACGCCGCGACCAGGGCGGCCGCGCAGGCACGTGCCGGACGGGCCGTGGCCGCGCTGGAGGCCGAGCACAGCGAGGCGATCGGTCTCGTCGCGACCTGCAAGGCCGAACTGGACCAGCTGCCGAAGCAGGGCACGCCGCCGGACGCGCGCCCACGCGACGTCGAGCACGGGCGCGAGCTGATCGACGAGGCCGCCGAGGAGGCAGCCGCCGCGGCCCGCGCGTGGGAGGAAGCGCAGGCCCGCCGCGCCGAGGCCGAGCACGCGCTGGAGACCGCGAACACCTCCGCCACCGGGTTCCGGCTGCTCGCCGAGTCGATGGCGCACCTCGCGCCCGAGGGCGAGCCGGACAGCGTGTTCGACGGGGACGTCGAGGCGGCGCAGGCGCGCTATCGCAAGCTCAACTCCGCGTTGGCCGACGCCGATGCCGCGGTGGACCAGGCCGAGAAGCGGGTGCGGGCACACTCGGACGCGCTCGCCCAGTATGCGACCGGCAAGCGGTTCGAGAAGCTGTCCAGCCCGGTGCGGCAGCAGATCATCTCGGTACGCCGCGACAGCCTGCCCGCCAGCGCCGCCGACTGGGCGAGCGCGCTGAAGCCGCGGCTGCGCACGCTCACCGACGACCTCGCGCAGATCGACCGGCACCGGTCGGGCATCGTGGCGCGGCTGCAGGGCATGGTCGAGGGCGCACTGCGGATGCTGCGGTCCGCGCAGCGGCTGTCGCGGCTGCCCGAGGGGCTCGGCGACTGGTCGGGGCAGGAGTTCCTGCGGATCCGGTTCGCCGACCCGGAGGAAGCCGAACTCGCCGAGGCGCTGGGAGAGGTCGTCGACGAGGCTGCCGCGGGCAGGACCAGCGACGGCCGCGACGTCAAGCGCGACGGCATGTCACTGGTGCTGCGCGGGGTCCGGGCCGCCGTGCCCAAGGGGTTCCGGGTGGACATGCTCAAACCGGACTCGGTGTTGCGCACCGAGCGGCAGCGGGTGTCGGAGATCCGGGACGTGTTCTCCGGCGGGCAGCAGCTGACCGCGGCGATCATCCTGTACTGCACGCTGGCCGCGCTGAGGGCGAACAACCGGGGCAAGATGCGCAACCGGCACTCGGGCGTGCTGTTCCTGGACAACCCGATCGGCCGCGCGTCCGCCGGGTACCTGCTGGAGTTGCAGCGGGTGGTGGCCGAGGCGCTCGGCGTGCAGCTGATCTACACGACAGGCCTGTTCGACGCGGGTGCGCTGTCGGAGTTCCCGCTGATCATCCGCCTTCGCAACGACGCCGACCTGCGCGCGGGCCGCAAGTACCTGTCGGTGGACGCGACCCTGCGCAACCACCTCGACTCGCTGCCCGGCCCGGACGGCACGTCCAACCTGTCGGCGACGCGCCTGTTCAGCAAGCCCGCCTAGTCTTTGCGGCCGGTAACGGCGATACCTGCGCCGAGGCCGATCATCACCAGCCCGCCGGTGCCGCCGACGAGCGCGAGGCGGCGTGGCGAGCGGGCGAACCAGGCGCGCGCACCGCTGGCGGCCAGCGCCCACACCGAGTCCGACAGGACCGCGATCACCGGCAGGCAGATGCCGAGCAGCAGCACCTGCCCCGGCACCCAGCCGGCCGCCGGGACGACGAACTGCGGCAGCACCGCGGCGAAGAACACGATCGTCTTGGGGTTGGTGAACCCGACGGCGAACCCGTCGCGCAGCACGGTCAGCGTCCGGCGCGGCCCGGCGCCCGCGACGGCGCCGAGCGCGTCCGTGAGCCGGTGCCGGTGCCGGATCGCCTGCACGCCGAGGTAGACCAGGTACGCCGCACCCGCGAGCTTGATCGCGCTGAACACCGTGGCCGATGTCAGCACGATCGCGCCGAGCCCGAACGCCACGGCGACCACCTGCAGGTACGCGCCCACCGCGTTGCCGAACACGGTGAGCAGCGCACCCCGCCTGCCGATCGTGAGCGCGCGGCTGATGGTGAACAGCACACTCGGCCCCGGCACGACGACCATCACGAACACGAGCGCCGCGAACGCGGCGAACCGACCCGGCGAAATCACCCGCCGAGCCTAGATCGCCGGCAGGCGGTGGGGCGACGGAATTTGTCGGGGGTATCGGGTAGGAAGACATCTGTGACACGACGGTTCACCACGGCCGAACGCCGGGCGCGGCTGGTCGCCCGGCATCACCTGGCCACGCTCGCGGGGAGCGTCGAGGAGGTGACGGACAGCCTCGTCGCGCTGCATGCGACCGATCCGGCCACCGTGCACCTGTCGGCGGCGGTCCGGTTGCGCGAGCCCGGCACGGCCGAGCGCGCGCTGTACGAGGACCGCACGCTGCTGCGGATGCTGGGCATGCGCCGCACCATGTTCGTCGTCCCCGTGGGGCTCGCGCCGGTGGTCCAGGCCGCGTGCGCCGACGACATCGCGAAACGGCAGCGCACCCTGCTCCTCCAGCATCTGGGCACAGCCGATCTCGACGAGGATCGCGACGCCTGGCTCGCGGACGTCGAGCAGGGCGCGTTCGCCGCGCTGAAGGCCCGCGGGTCCGCCCACGCGGCGCAGATCGCCGACGGCGAACCCCGCCTGCGCACGAAAATCGTGATGGCGCGCGGAAAACCGTACGAGGCGACCGGTTACGTCACCAACCGGGTGCTGTTCCTGCTCGCCGCGCAGGGCCGTATCGTGCGAGGGCGCCCGCGCGGCACGTGGCTGTCGACGCAATACGAGTGGGCGACCGCGGACTCGTGGCTCGGCGGCCTGCCCGCGATACCTGCGGAACAGGCCAGGGCGGAACTGGCGCGGCGGTGGCTGCGTGCGTTCGGGCCGGCGCCGGTGGCGGATCTCAAGTGGTGGACGGGCTGGACCGCGGGGCAGGTGAAGAAGGCGCTGGCCGCGGTCGGGCCGGCGGAAGTCGAGGTGGACGGCGTCGCTGGTGTCGCGCTCGCCGACGACCTCGACCCGGTCCCGGAACCGGCCCCGGTGGCGGCCCTCCTCCCGGCACTCGACCCGACCCCGATGGGCTGGTCCGCGCGCGAGTGGTACCTCGGTCCGCACCAGAAGGCGCTGTTCGACCGCACCGGCAACATCGGGCCGACCGTGTGGTGGGGCGGCCGCGTCGTGGGTGGCTGGGCGCAGCGAGCCGACGGCGATGTCGTCCACCGGGTGCTCGAAGACGTCGGCGCGGACGCCGAGGCCGCCATCGTCGGGGCGGCCGAGCGGTTGCGGGAGTGGCTCGGCCCGCTGCGGGTGACCCCGAAGTTCCGGACACCCCTGGAACGCGCGCTCGCCTCGTGAATCGGCAGGACCCGGCTCATCTTGATCGATTCCTCCGGGTGGCGGATATCTCGTCAGGCGGGGTCAGTTCACGCAGGCCAGCACGCTAGGGTGACCAGGAGCCCGAAGATGTGTTGCCCGGTTTGTCCACCGGGTCGAACCCGAGGAGAGAAGAGCAGTGACTGTCCGCGTAGGTGTGAACGGCTTCGGTCGGATTGGCCGCAACTTCTTCCGCGCCGTGCAGGCCGCGGGTCACGACATCGAGGTGGTCGCCTTCAACGACCTCGGTGATGTCGCGACCATGGCGCAGCTGCTCAAGTACGACAGCGTCCTTGGCCGCTACCCCGAGGAGGTCACCGTCAGCGGCGAGGGCATCGTCGTCGGCGGCAAGACCATCAAGGCTCTCGCGGAGCGCGACCCGGCCAACCTGCCGTGGGGCGACCTCGGCGTGGACGTCGTCGTCGAGTCCACCGGCTTCTTCACCAACGCCGACGCGGCCAAGGCGCACATCGCCGGCGGCGCCAAGAAGGTGATCATCTCGGCACCGGCCAAGGGCGAGGACCTGACCGTCGTGCTGGGTGTCAACGACAACCTCTACGACGGTTCGCAGACGATCATCTCCAACGCGTCCTGCACCACCAACTGCCTCGGCCCGCTCGCCAAGGTTCTGCACGAGAGCTTCGGCATCGAAAAGGGCCTGATGACCACCATCCACGCCTACACGCAGGACCAGAACCTGCAGGACGGCCCGCACAAGGACCCGCGCCGCGCCCGCGCCGCCGCGCTGAACGTCGTGCCCACCTCGACGGGCGCCGCGAAGGCGATCGGCCTGGTGCTGCCGGAGCTGAACGGCAGGCTGGACGGCTACTCGCTGCGCGTGCCGGTGCCCACGGGCTCCATCACCGACCTCACCGTCGACCTGACGAAGAAGGCCACCGTGGAGGAGATCAACGCCGCGTACAAGGCCGCCGCGGACGGCGCGCTCAAGGGCATCCTGCGTTACAGCGAGGACCCGATCGTCTCCTCCGACATCGTCAACGACCCGGCGTCGTGCATCTTCGACGCGCCGCTGACGAAGGTCATCGACAACCAGGTCAAGGTGTTCGGCTGGTACGACAACGAGTGGGGTTACTCGAACCGGCTCGCGGACCTGGTGAAGCTCGTCGGCTCGAAGCTCTCCTGAGGCCATGGCTGTCAAGACGCTGGAAGACCTGATTGCCGGCGGCGTCGCGGGCAGGCGCGTCCTGGTCCGCTCGGACCTGAACGTGCCGCTCGACGGCTCGACGATCACCGATGACGGCCGGGTGCGTGCCGCGCTGCCGACCATCCAGCGACTGGCCGAGGCCGGCGCGAAGGTGGTCGTGGCGGCGCACCTGGGCCGTCCGAAGGGGGAGCCGGACCCGAAGTTCTCGCTGCGTCCGGTCGCCGACCGGCTCGGCGAGTTGCTGGGCACCGACGTCGAGCTGGCCCGCGACGTGGTGGGTGAGGATGCGCGGGCGCTGACCGGAAAGCAGGCCGACGGTTCGGTGGTGCTGCTGGAGAACGTGCGGTTCGACCCGCGCGAGACCAGCAAGGACGACGCCGAGCGCGCCCAGCTGGCCGCCGAGTTCGCGAAGTTCGCGGACGCGTTCGTCTCCGACGGGTTCGGTGTCGTGCACCGCAAGCAGGCGTCGGTCTACGACGTGGCACGCGCGCTGCCCGCCTACGCGGGTGGCCTCGTGCTCGCCGAACTCGACGTGCTGAGCAAGCTGACCGGCGATCCCGAGCGCCCCTACGTGGTGGTGCTCGGCGGGTCGAAGGTCTCGGACAAGCTCGCCGTCATCGAGGCGCTGCTGCCGAAGGTGGACACGCTGCTCATCGGCGGCGGCATGGCCTTCACGTTCCTCGCCGCGCAGGGCCACGACGTCGGCGGCTCCCTGCTGGAGAGCGACTTCGTCGAGACCGCCCGCAAGCTGCTCGGCGAGTACGGCGACAAGATCGTGGTGCCGGTGGACGTGGTCGTGGCCGACAAGTTCGCCGCCGACGCGGCCACCGACACGGTGCCGGCGGACAAGATCCCCGCGAACTGGATGGGCCTGGACATCGGCCCGCGCACGGCCGAGGCTTTCGCACAACGCGTCGCGGGCGCGAGGACGGTGTTCTGGAACGGCCCGGCCGGCGTGTTCGAGATGGCGCCGTTCGCGGCGGGCACCCGCGCGGTGGCGCAGGCGATCGCCGGCTCCGGCGCGTTCAGCGTGGTCGGCGGTGGCGACTCGGCCGCCGCGGTGCGTGTGCTGGGCCTGCCCGAGGAGCAGTTCTCGCACATCTCCACGGGCGGCGGCGCGTCGCTGGAGTATCTCGAGGGCAAGCAACTGCCGGGTGTCGCGGTGCTGACAGAGGAGGGCTGATGAGCGAAAATCGCGCAGCCGCTCATCAAGCCCGACCGGGTGCGGGTGTCCCGCAGCACACAGAGGAGGGCTGATGGCGCGCAAGACGTTCATCGCGGGCAACTGGAAGATGAACCTCAACCACCTCGAGGCCATCGCCCTGGTGCAGAAGATCGCGTTCTCCCTGCCGGAGAAGTACTACGCGAAGGTCGACGTCACGGTCCTGCCGCCCTTCACGGACATCCGCAGCGTCCAGACTCTCGTCGACGGCGACAAGCTGCTGCTCACCTACGGGGCGCAGGACCTGTCCGAGCACGACGCCGGTGCCTACACCGGCGACGTGTCGGGTCCGATGCTCGCCAAGCTCGGCTGCTCCTACGTCACGGTCGGTCACTCGGAGCGGCGCGAGTACCACCACGAGGACGACGAGATCGTCAACAAGAAGGTGCGCGCCGCGGTCAAGCACGGCATCACGCCGATCCTGTGCGTCGGCGAGCAGCTGGACGTGCGGGAACAGAGTGGCCACGTCGACCACTGCACCGGCCAGCTCGTCGCGGGGCTCAAGGGCCTCAAAGCCGAGCAGGTCAAGGAGCAGGTGGTCATCGCGTACGAGCCGGTCTGGGCGATCGGCACCGGCCGGGTCGCCACGCCGGCCGACGCCGAGGAAGTGTGCAAGGCCCTGCGTGGCGCGCTGGCCGACAAGTACGGCGCCGAGGTCGCCGACGCCGTCCGCATCCTCTACGGCGGTTCGGTCAAATCGGGCAACATCGCCGAACTGGTCGCGTGCGACAACATCGATGGTGCGCTGGTCGGCGGCGCGAGCCTGCAGGCCGACGAGTTCACCAAGCTGTGCGCCCTTGCCGCCGGGGGACCGCTGCCGTAGGGCTTCCGGTAACCGAGTAGTCTGACAACCTCAGACCGTGACACCATCGAGGTGCTCCTGTCGTGGTGGACTACGATCGGGCCTGCGGGTCGTACGTCGCCGGAAGACACAGAGGATGAGATGAAGCTGTTCCTCCAGATTCTGTTGATCGCGAGCAGCGTGCTGCTGGTGATCGCCGTGCTGCTGCACCGTGGTCGTGGTGGCGGCTTGTCCTCGTTGTTCGGTGGTGGCATGCAGTCGAGTCTCGCGGGGTCGAGCGTGGCCGAGAAGAACCTCGACCGCATCACCCTCTTGCTCGGCGCCGTGTGGTTGATCAGCATCGTGGGCCTCGGCCTGCTGCTGAAGGTCTGAGTGCACGGGCGTGCCTGTGGGGGGCGCGCCGCCGATAACACTGTGAGGATTCATGGTTGGCGGTAACGCGATTCGAGGCACCAGGGTCGGTGCCGGTCCCTCCGGTGAGTCCGAGCGCGGCGAGTCCGCACCTCGGCGCCGGATTTCCTATTGGTGTGCCAACGGGCACGAATCGGTTCCCTCGTTCGCGATGGAAGCCGATATCCCGGAGGAGTGGGACTGCCCACGCTGCGGGCTTCCGGGCGGTCAGGACGCCAAGAACCCGCCGGCCGCACCCCGCACCGAGCCCTACAAGACCCACCTGGCGTACGTGAAGGAACGCCGCAGCGACGCCGACGGTGAGGCCATCCTCGCTGAAGCGCTCGAGCGTCTCCGCGCACGCCGCCAGATCAACTAGAGCCGAATCCCGTGCCGTGAAGGATCCCGCTACGAAGGCCGGATAGCCGTGACTGTGGTCGGATTGGTAACGGACGGCGCAGTATGCGCCGTGAGAGGGCCCTTCACGGCGTTTCAGCTGCCGACGGGGTAGCGGGCGCGCACCTCGAAGCCGCCGTCTTCGGTGTGGCCCGTTTCGAAGCTGCCGCCCAGCAGGCGGGCGCGCTCGGCCAGCCCGACCAGCCCGTGCCCGCCGGAGGGCAGCGGCGTGACCTTCTCGCGCGGGCTTTCGTTGCGCACTGCGATGTTCAGCGCGTCCCCTTCGCCCACGATGTGCACGGTGGCGGACGCGCCGGGTGCGTGCTTGCGCACGTTGGTCAGGCATTCCTGCACGGTCCGGTAGGCCGCCGCGGACGTCTTAGCGGGCAGTTGCTCGGGCACGCCGTCCATGGTCAGCCGCACGGGCACCTCGCAGTCCTCCAGGAGTTGGTCCAGTTCGCACAGACCCGGCTGGGGCCCGTCGTCGGCGATGCCGGAGCGCAGCACACCCACCAGCGACCGGAGTTCCTCCAGCGTGTGGGTCGACAGCTGCCGGATCACCTTCGCGGTGTCCTGCGCGCGCTGCTCGTCCGTTCCGGCCGCGAGGACGCCGGCCTGCATCGCGATGAGCGTGATGTCGTGCGAGACCACGTCGTGCATCTCGCGCGCCAGCCGTGCCCGTTCCTCCGCGCGCACCGCGTCGGCCAGCAGTTGCCGCTCCCGGTTGCGGCTCGCGGCCAGTTCCACGAGCTTCTGCGACAGTTGCGCCCGCGCACCGATGAGCAGGCCGATCGCGATCGGCATCCCGGCGACGAGAACGCCGTAGATCGCGTCGAGCACGTGCTCGCGCCAGCTCAGCGGCGCGAAATCGGACAGCGGCCACTGGATGAACCGGCACGCCCACACCAGCGCCGCACCGACCCACACCTGCCAGTGCGTCTGCTTGCGCGTGGCCAGCATCCCGAGCGCGATCATCGCGGCGAGCTGCGACCAGCCGGTCAGAAACCCGGGCACGGTGCCCAGCACGACGACGAACGGCAGCCAGCGGCGCGCCGCGAGCGCGAGACACGCCAGCGCCGACAGGTAAATCGACTACGTCGGGGCCTTGTCCGGAATGACCAGCCACACGTCGAGCACGGCGAACACGATCGCGATCGCGTCCAGCGCCAGCGGCGCCCACGTCTCCCGGCGGAGCAGCAGGTGTCTGCGGGAAGCCGTGGTGTCCTGCGCCCGGTCGGCCGCGCCGCCGACCGGAATGCCTATCGAGAGCCCCTGAGTGCTCATGCCATGCCCCTCGTCGTCTCGTGGACTTGAGAGTGTGATGTCTGAACAACCCGAACAGGACGCCTGTTGGTGAATAAATGTGCGGATGCTAACGGGGAAAAGGGAGTTCGCCGCGCGAACTCAGGCGGTCGGCGGGCGGTACACGTGCGACAGCTTTGCCGCGGCGGTGGAGTCCACCAGCCACAGCGTGCGGCGCAGGCCGCGGGCACCCGCGACCGGCAGTTGCACCTCACCGGCGCCCGACACCGCCAGCGCGACCGCGTCGGCCTTGGCCTCGCCGGTGGTCATCAGCCATACGTCGTGCGCACGGCGGATCGTGGGCAGGGTGAGCGAGATTCGCGTGGGCGGCGGCTTCGGGCAGTTGCGCACCGCCACCACCGATCGCTCGGTCTCGTAGACCGCGGGCGACTCGGGGAACACCGAGGCGACGTGTCCCTCGCCGCCCATCCCGAGCAGCAGGATGTCGAAGCCGGGCACGTCGCCGTGGTCCTCCGGCGTCGCGTTGTCCGCCAGCACGCGGGCGTAGGCGGCCGCGGCAGCGTCGACGTCGTCGCCGAACTCGCCGTCCGAGGGAGCCATCGCGTGCACCCGCGCGGGGTCGACGGGCACGTGGTCGAGCAGGGCCTGGCGGGCCTGCTTCTCGTTGCGCTCGTCGTCGTCCGCCGGCACGAACCGCTCGTCGCCCCAGTACAGGTCCAGCTGCGACCAGTCCACGGCGTCCCGCGCGGGGGAGTGGCGCAACTGCTCCAGCACGGCGATGCCGGTACCGCCGCCGGTCAGTACCAGCGACGCCGACCCCTTGGCCGCCTGCAGGTCGACGAGCCTGGTCACCAGCCGGGCGGCGGCGGCCGCAGCCAGCAGCCGCGGGTTCGCGTAGACGACGACTTCGGTGCCGCTCACGGCGTCGCCTTCGCGGTGGCCTTCGGCCGGGCCTTGCCCGACGTCTTCGCCGATCCGGCGTTGATCTTGTCCAGGCCCTGCAGTGCGGCCTCGTAGACCTCGTCCGGGTCGAGCCGGCGCAACTCCTCGATCAGGCAGTCCTTGATGCTGCGCCGGTGCAGCGAGATGCGCCGGGTGGGCTGGCCGGGCTGGGACAACATGCCGATCTTGCCGTCGGGCCGGTGCAGTTCGACCACGCCGGAGCCGCGGTCCAGCGACACCGACAGGATGCCCTGCGCCGAAGCCGACTTGACCCGCTTCACCGGTGCCCGCAGATACTCGGCGAGCCAGCCGGCGAGGAGCTCGGTGGACGGTGAGTCCGCTTCGCCGGTGACCGTGGCGCCGGTGATCTTCTCGTGCGGCGGCAGGTCGAGCGCGGCGACGAGCTGGGCGCGCCAGTTCGTGAGCCGGGTCCACGCCAGGTCGGTGTCACCCTCCACATAGGACTTACGGCGGGTGGTCAGCGCCCGGATCGGGTTGCGCTCGGCGGCCGAGTCGGTGATGCGCCGCTGCGCCAGTTCGCCGATCGGGTCGTGCGCCGGATCCTTCGGGCCGGTGCTGGGCCACCACGTCACGATCGGCGTGTCTGGCAGCAGCAGCGGCACGACCGCGCTCTGCCCCTGGGCCGCGAGCGGACCGTACAGCCGCAGGATCACGACCTCGCTCGCGCCCGCGTCGCCGCCGATGCGGATCTGGCCGTCGATCCGCGCCGCCGCGGTACGGGAACCGCGCGCGACCACGATCACGCGGCACGGGTGCTCGCGGCTGGCCTCGTTGGCCGCGTCGATGTGCTCCTCGAGGTGCTCGCCGTCGTCGTCCACGATGACCAGCGTCAGCACCCGGCCCAGTGCGACCGCGCCACCGCGCTCGCGCAGTTCGACGAGCTTGCGGTTGACCTGCGAGGTCGTGGTCGAAGGCAGGTCGATGATCACGGACGCCTCCATTTCCGGCCCGAGCGCTCCAGCAGCTGATCGGCCGACGGTGGTCCCCAGCTTCCCGGCGAGTACGGCTCCGGCGCGCCCTTCTTGGCCCAGTGGTCGAGGATCGGGTCGAGGATCTCCCAGGACAGCTCGACCTCCGCGTTGACCGGGAACAGCGACGGCTCGCCCAGCAGTACGTCCAGAATCAGCCGCTCGTACGCCTCGGGGGAGGACTCGGTGAACGCATGCGTGTAGCCGAAGTCCATCGTGACGTCGCGGACCTCCATCGTGGTGCCCGGCACCTTCGCGCCGAACCGCATCGTCACGCCCTCGTCCGGCTGCACCCGGATCACCAGCGCGTTCTGCCCGAGCTCCTCGGTGGAGGTGTAGTCGAAGGGCAGGTGCGGGGCGCGCTTGAACATCACCGCGATCTCGGTGACGCGGCGGCCCAGCCGCTTGCCGGTGCGCAGGTAGAACGGCACCCCGGCCCAGCGCCGGTTCTGGATCTCCAGCGTCACGGCCGCGTAGGTCTCCGTGGTGGAGTCCTTCGCGAAACCCGCCTCCTGCAGCAGGCCGGGGACCTTCTTGCCGCCCTGCCAGCCGCCCTCGTACTGGCCGCGCGCGGTGGTCTCGTCCAGCGGCTGCGACGGCTTGGTCGCCGACAGCACCTTGATCTTCTCCGCGCGCAGCGCCCGCGGCTCGAACGACAGCGGCTCCTCCATCGCGGTGAACGCGAGCAGTTGCAGCAGGTGGTTCTGGATCACGTCGCGCGCGGCGCCGATGCCGTCGTAGTACCCGGCGCGGCCGCCGAGGCCGATGTCCTCGGCCATCGTGATCTGCACGTGGTCGACGTAGTTGGCGTTCCAGATCGGCTCGAACAGCTGGTTGGCGAAGCGCAGCGCCAGGATGTTCTGCACCGTCTCCTTGCCGAGGTAGTGGTCGATGCGGAACACCGACTCCTCGGGAAAGACGTCGTTGACGATCGCGTTCAGTTCCCTGGCGCTGGCCAGGTCGTGCCCGAACGGCTTCTCGATCACGACTCGGCGCCAGCATTCGTCGTCGGAATGGGCCAGGCCCGAGCGCGCGAGCTGCTTGGTCACGACCGGGAACGCACCCGGCGGGATCGAGAGGTAGAACGCGGTGTTGCCACCCGTTCCCCGCTCGTCGTCGAGGTCGCGCACCAGCTGTGCGAGCCGGTCGAACGCGTCGTCGTCGTCGAAGGTGCCCTGCACGAAGCGGATGCCCTCGGCGAGCCGGTGCCACACCGACTCGCGGAACGGGGTGCGCGCGTGCTCGGCGACCGAGTCGTGCACCAGCTGGCCGAAGTCCGAGTGCTCCCAGTCCCGGCGGGCGAACCCGACCAGGGAGAAGCCGGCGGGCAGCAGGCCGCGGTTGGCCAGGTCGTAGATCGCGGGCATCAGCTTCTTGCGGGACAGGTCACCCGTCACGCCGAAGATCACCATGCTGGACGGGCCGGCGATCCTCGGCAGTCGTTTGTCGCGCGGGTCCCGCAGTGGGTTGGTCCACCGCTCGTTCACTTGTCCCCGACCTCCTGTACCGCCCGGACGAGCTGGGCCAGGCCCGCGGCCCGGTCCGTCAGGTGCAGCCGCAGCACGGGCCGGGAATGCTCGGTCAGGACCTGCCCGTCGCCGAGGGCCTGCGCGTGCTGCAGCTTGCCCAGAGTGTAGGGCCGCTCGGGCACCTCGAGGTCGGTTTCGGGATCGCCGGTGATTTGCAGGAAGATGCCGTTCTGGTGACCGCCCTTGTGGTACTGCCCTGTCGAGTGCAGGAACCGGGGGCCCCACCCGAACGTGGTCTGCAGCCCGGTGCGCCTGGCCAGTTCGGCGCGCAGCAGCGACGCCGAGGCGTCGTCGAGCCGGTCCAGGTACGCCTGCACGGCGAGGTAACCGTGTTCCGGCGCCGTGCCGAGGAATTCCTTGAGCACGTCGGTCAGCCCGCCGTTGCCAGAAACGCCCGCCCGTCGCCCACCGCCACCCTCAACGGAGGCGCTCCGCGCCGCTGTAATACGCCGAGGCGCGAACACCTGCACGGCGCCGTCCACAGTGGACGGCGTCTCGCCACTGTCCAGTTTGGCCGGATCGTCCAGCAGTGCTCGCGCCGCTGTCTTGGCGGCCTCGACGTCGGGCTGGTCGAACGGGTTGATCTCCAGCAGCCGCCCGGCGATCGCCGTGGCGAACTCCCACAGCAGGAACTGCCCGCCCAGCGAGCCCGAGGTGGCGATCTTCGCGCCCTCGGCGCCCGGTCCGATCGCGACCGGCGTCGCGTCCGGCCCGGCGTCGGCGAAGCCCGGCGCCCGCGGGCCCTCGACCGCGACCGGCAGCAGGCCGGTGCCCTGCTTGCCGGTGGACTCGGCGATGAGCTGCTCCGCCCAGTCCGGGAAACCGGTGATGCCGGATCCGGTGTCTGCCAGCACGACCTTCTCGGCGCCCTCGGCGTGCGCGGCGGCCCACGCCGCCGCCAGTCGCAGCCCCGGGTTGCCCGCGTCGTCGGAACCCAGCACCTGCGCCGCCGCGGCGGCCTGGTCGAGCAGCCGCGCCACGTCGGCACCCGCCAGTCCCGCCGGCACGAGGCCGAACGCGGTCAGCGCCGAGTAGCGCCCGCCGACGTGCGGGTCGGCCAGGAACACCTTGCGGTAGCCCTCGCGCCCGGCCAGGTCCGCCAGCGGCGAACCCGGGTCGGTGACCACGACGATCCGGCTCGCCGCGTCGATCCCCGCGTCGGCGAACGCCTTCGCGAAGATCCGGCGGTGGCTGTCGGTCTCGACGGTGCCGCCGGACTTCGACGACACCACGATCACCGTGCGGCTCAGGTCACCGGCGAGCGCGTCGGCGACCTGGCCGGGATCGGTCGTGTCGAGCACTGTCAGCGGCACGCCCTCGGTGCCTGCGATGACCTCCGGAGCCAGCGACGAGCCGCCCATCCCGGCGAGCACCACCCGGTCCACGCCTTCGCCGCGCAGGTCCTCGAGCAGCGTCTCGATCTCCCCGATGAGCGGACGCGAGCTCTTGTGCAGCGTCGTCCACGACAACCGGATCGACGCCTCGTGCTCGGCGTCCGGGCCCCACAGCGTGGGGTCCTGGGCGGCGAGCTTGCCTGCGACCTGGTCGGCCAGCAGCTTGTCGATCAGCGGCGCGGCCTTGGCCGCCAGCGTTTCGTCGGAGATGGAGACGGTGACGTTGCTGGTCTCTTCCCCCACCATCTCAGTTCTTCGCCTTTCCCAGCTGCCCCTCGACGGTGTCGAGCAGCTCCTGCCAGGACTTGTCGAACTTCTCCACGCCTTCGTCCTCGAGCGTGCGGAACACGTCGGCCACGTCGATGCCGACCGCGGCGAGCTGGTCGAACACGGCCTGCGCCTGCGCGCCGGTGCCGCTGACCTTGTCGCCCTCGATCTGTGCGTGGTCGGCGACGGCGAACAGTGTCTTCTCCGGCATGGTGTTCACGACGTTCGGCACGACCAGCTGGTCGACGTAGCGGGTGTCGGAGTACGACGGGTCCTTCACGCCGGTCGAGGCCCACAGCGGGCGCTGCGCGTTCGCGCCCGCGTCCTTGAGCGCGTTCCACCGCTCGCCGGCGAACAGCTCCTCGTAGGCGGCATAGGCCAGGCGGGCGTTGGCGATCGCGGCCTCACCGCGCAGCGCCTTCGCCTCGTCGGTGCCGATCTCGCCGAGGCGCTTGTCGACCTCGGTGTCCACACGGGACACGAAGAACGACGCCACCGACTCGATCGAGCGCAGGTCGTGGCCGTTGGCCTTGGCCTGCTCGAGCCCGGCGAAGAACGCGTCGATCACCGCGCGGTAGCGCTCCACCGAGAAGATCAGCGTGACGTTCACGCTGATGCCCTCGGCGAGCGTGCGCGTGATCGCGGGCAGGCCCTCCTCGGTGGCCGGGATCTTGATGAAGATGTTCGGCCGGTCCACGGTCTTCCACAGGTCCTTGGCCTCGGCCGCGGTCTTCTCCGCGTCCTTGGCCAGCCGGGGGTCGACCTCGATCGACACGCGGCCGTCGACACCGTCGGTGGCGCGGTAGACGTCGCGGAAGAGGTCCGCGGCGTTGCGCACGTCGGTGGTGGTCAGCTCGCGCACGACCGCCGACAGGTCGGCGCCGCGCGCGGCCAGCTCACGGACCTGCGCGTCGTAGGCGTCGCCCGCGGACAACGCGTTGGCGAAGATGGTCGGGTTGGTCGTGACGCCGACGACGTGGCGCTCGCGGATCAGCTCCGCGAGGTTGCCGGAGTCGAGCCGCTCACGCGACAGGTCGTCGAGCCAGATCGAGACACCGGCGTCGGAAAGCTGGGCAAGTCGGTCAGTCATAACGGGCGAGTCCCCTTTCAGTTCTTGGTCTTCGCGAGCGAGGCGCGCGCGGCGTCGACCACGGCGCCGGCGGTGAAGCCGAACTCGCGGAACAGCGTCTGGTAGTCGGCCGAGGCACCGAAGTGCTCGATCGACACGATGCGGCCGGAGTCGCCGACGAACCGGTACCAAGGCTGGGCGACGCCGGCCTCGACAGCCACCCGCGCCTTGACTCCGGACGGGATGACCGACTCCCGGTACGCCTCGTCCTGCGCGTCGAACCACTCGACACACGGCATCGAGACGACGCGGGCCCGGACTCCGTCGGCCTCCAGGGTCTTGCGGGCCTCGACGGCCAGCTGAACCTCGGAACCGGTCGCGATCAGCACGACATCCGGCGTGCCACCGGATGCCTCCGCCAGTACGTATCCGCCCTTGGCGACACCCTCGTGCGAGGTGCCCTCGAGCACCGGCACGTTCTGCCGGGTCAGCGCGAAGCCGGACGGGTGGTGGATGTCCTCCAGCGCCGCCTTCCAGGCGCCGGCGGTCTCGTTGGCATCGGCGGGCCGGACCACGTTCAGGCCCGGGATCGCCCGCAGCGCCGAGAGCTGCTCGATCGGCTGGTGCGTCGGGCCGTCCTCGCCGAGACCGATCGAGTCGTGCGTCCACACGTAGAGAACCGGCGCCTTCATCCGCGCGGCCAGCCGCACCGGCGGGCGCATGTAGTCGGAGAAGATGAGGAACGTGGCGCCGTAGGGCCGAGTGCCGCCGTGCAGCGCGATGCCGTTGAGGATCGAGCCCATCGCGTGCTCGCGGACCCCGAAGTGCAAGGTGCGGCCGTAGGGGTTGGCGTTCCACATGCCCGTGGAGGCCTTCTCCGGGCCGAAGGAGTCGGCGCCCTTCATCGTGGTGTTGTTGGACTCGGCCAGGTCGGCCGAACCGCCCCACAGCTCGGGCAGCTTGCCCGACAACGCGTTGAGCACCTCACCGGAGGCCTTGCGGGTGGCGATTCCCTTGGCGTCGGGCTCCCAGGCAGGCAGGTCGTCGGCCCAGCCCGGCGGCAGCGAGCGGGTGGCGAGCCGGTCGGCGAGCGCTTTGCGCTCGGGGTTGGCCTGGCCCCACGCCTCGAACTTCTCCTGCCACTCGGCGCGCCACTGCTTGCCCCGGTCGAGCGCCTTGCGGGTGTTGGCCAGCACCTCGTCGTCGATCTGGAAGCTCTTGGCCGGGTCGAAACCCAGGATCTCCTTGACCGCGGCGACCTCCTCGGCGCCCAGCGCGGCGCCGTGCGCCTTGCCGGTGTTCATCTTCTTCGGCGCCGGGTAGCCGATGATCGTGCGGAGCAGGACGAACGAGGGACGCGGGTCGGCCTTGGCCGCTTTGACGGCCTCCTGGATCGCGACGACGTCCTCGCCGCCCTCGACGACCTGCACGTGCCAGCCGTATGCCTCGTAGCGCTTCGCGGTGTCCTCGGACAGGGCGATGTTGGTGTCGTCCTCGATGGAGATCTGGTTGTCGTCGTAGAAGACGATCAGGTTGCCCAGCTCCTGGCGGCCCGCGATCGAGGACGCCTCGGAGGTGACGCCCTCCTCGATGTCGCCGTCGGAGGCGATCACGTAGATGTGGTGGTCGAAGATGCTCTCGCCGGGCGCGGCGTCCGGGTCGAGCAGGCCACGCTCGCGGCGGGCCGCCATCGCCATGCCGACCGCGTTGGCCAGGCCCTGGCCCAGCGGGCCGGTGGTGGTCTCGACGCCAGGGGTGTGCCGGTACTCGGGGTGACCCGGGGTGCGGGAGCCCCACTTGCGCAGCTGCTCGAGGTCGCTCATCTCGAGCCCGTAGCCGGCGAGGAACAGCTGGATGTAGAGCGTCAGGCTGCTGTGCCCCGCGGACAACACGAACCGGTCCCGCGCCGGCCATTCCGGGTCGCTCGGATCGTGGCGCATCTCTCGCTGGAACAGCGTGTAGGCCAGCGGGGCCAGGCTCATCGCGGTGCCGGGGTGGCCACTGCCGCAGTTCTCGACGGCGTCCGCGGCCAGGACCCGGATGGTGTCCACGGCGCGAGTGTCGAGATCGGTCCAGTCGGCAGGCACGTTCCGCCGGAGCAGAGGGTTGTTCTCGCTGATGGAAGCGGTTTCGGACACTGGTCTCGGACTCCCCGTGCTGTCGTGTTGGGTCGGTTTCCTCACTCTTGTCGCGCCCGCGCCCCCATTCGTCTCAATCGATCACGAAGACACGATATTCCTGCTGAAGCGGTGCGTGTGGCGACATCAGGCAGCCTAGTAGGTCGGGTACCCGGCGGGTGGACGGCCAACACGCGAACCCCATGGGCGGAAGATCAATGGCCGGTGGCTACGATCAGTTGCGGTGTCCGCGCCTGACGCCGGCACCGGCCGAAAGAGACTCAGGGAGCGAAATGTCGTTGGTGGACGCTGCGCACGGACGCAGTGACAGCACCAGCGCTGTGCACCCCGGTAGCGGAAACCGCCTCCGGCAGCGCGCCGGCGCCTATCTCGCGCTGGCCAAGCCCCGCGTGATCGAACTGCTGCTGGTGACGACCATCCCCGCGATGTTCCTCGCCGGACGCACCATCCCGTCGCCGTGGCTCGTCCTGGCCACGCTGGTCGGCGGCACGATGGCGGCCGGCAGCGCGAACGCCCTCAACTGCGTGATCGACGCGGACATCGACAAGGTGATGAACCGCACCAAGCGCCGCCCCCTGGTGCGGGATTCGGTGCCGCGGCGCAACGCGCTCGTGTTCGGCCTCGCGCTCGGCGTGGGCTCGTTCGTGCTGCTGTACTTCACCGTGAACCTGCTCGCGGCGGTGCTCGCCATCGCGACGATCCTGTTCTACATCTTCGTGTACACGCTGGTGCTCAAGCGGCGCACGGCGCAGAACGTGGTGTGGGGCGGGGCCGCCGGGTGCATGCCGGTGGTGATCGGCTGGGCGGCGGTCACCGGCACCGTGCAGTGGCCGGCGTTCGTGATGTTCGGTGTGATCTTCTTCTGGACGCCCCCGCACACCTGGGCACTCGCGATGAAGTACCGCGAGGACTACGAGCGCGCGGGTGTGCCGATGCTGCCCGTGGTGGCGCCGCCCGAGCACGTGGCCCGCCAGATCGTCATCTACTCGTGGGTGATGGTCGGCTGGACCCTGCTCCTGCTTCCCGCGACGAGCTGGCTGTACGCGTCGTTCGCGGTGCTGGCCGGCACGTGGTTCCTGTTCTACGCGCACCGCCTGCACCGCCAGGTCCGCCGCGGTGTCGAGACCAAGCCGATGGCGCTGTTCCACCGGTCCAACACCTACCTGATGGTGGTGTTCGTCGCGCTGGCCGTCGACTCCGCGATCGGACTGCCGACGCTGGGCCTGCCTTTCTGACGCGCTGATCGACGTCGGCAGGAAGCCGTCCCGCGAAACGACGCCCGCCGAGGGGTCCTTCGGGGAATCTTCGCGGTAGGTGCTGCGTTGGACGTGGGCCGACCAATCACCTGAAGCGAAAGTGGGTTGCGCCTTGTCCGTGTCCCAGCAGCGGGAACCAGGCAATGGAGCCGACGCCGGTGTCGACGAGCTCGCGGAGGAGCAGGACTATGTGTCGATGCTCTACCGCAGGCTCGACGCCGAGCGGGAATCGGCGCAACGGCGGCTGACGGGAGCACTGGAACAGACCGGGGGAACCCCGCAGGCCCGCACCGAGCGCGACGTCGCGACCACGACGTACTCCGACCGCCTCGCTCAGCTCAGCTCCGTCGAGCAGGGCCTGTGCTTCGGCAGGCTCGACTGCCACGAGGGGGAGACCGCCTACGTCGGCAGGCTCGGCCTGTTCGACGACGACGGTGACTACGAACCGCTCCTGCTCGACTGGCGTGCCCCCGCCGCGCGCCCGTTCTACCTGGCTACCGCCGCCTCGCCCGAGGGGGTCCGGCGCCGCAGGCACATCCGCACGCTGAGCCGCAAGGTCGTGGCGCTCGACGACGAGATCCTCGATCTGCGCGCCGACGACCAGGGTCATGACCTGGGCCTGGCCGGCGAGGCGGCGCTGCTGGCCGCGCTGAGAAGGCGCCGCACCGGCGAGATGAGCGACATCGTCGCGACCATCCAGGCCGAGCAGGACCGCATCATCCGCGACGAACTGGGCGGCGTGCTCGTCGTGCAGGGCGGCCCCGGTACCGGCAAGACGGCGGTGGCCCTGCACCGCGCGGCCTACCTGCTCTACACCTACCGCAGGCAGCTCGCGACCCGCGGCGTGCTCGTGGTCGGCCCGAACAGCACGTTCCTCCGCTACATCGGTCAGGTGCTGCCCTCCCTCGGCGAGACCGGCGTCCTGCTCTCGACGGTCGGCGAGCTGTTCCCCGGTGTGCGCGCGAACGGCCACGACACCCGCGAGGCCGCGGAGATCAAGGGCCGCGCCGCGATGATCGACGTGCTCGGCGCCGCCGTCGCCGACCGCCAGCAGGTGCCCGGCGACGTGCTCGAGGTGGAGTTCGAGGGCGACGTCTTCCAGCTGGACCGCGAGACGTGCGAGCGGGCACGCGCCAAGGCGCGCGGCACGCTGCGCCCGCACAACCTCGCCCGCCGCGTGATGCACGACGAACTGCTCGACGCGCTCGCCGACAAGGCGGCCGGCCGGTTCGAGGTGGACCTGTTCGAGGGCGTCCCGGACATCCCGCTGCGCGAGGGCGAGGACCCGGACGTGCCGGTGCTCGACGACGGCGACCGCGCGGAGATCCGCGCCGAACTCGCCGCGTCGGACACCGTCCGCCGCGCGCTCGACACGCTGTGGCCCGCGCTCACCCCGCAGCGCGTCCTGCGCGACCTGTTCGCCACCACTGGCGGGCTCGCGTCCGCTGCGGAGGGCAGGCTGACCGCCGCCGAGCAGGAACGGTTGCGGCGGCCGGAGAAGGCGCGCTGGACCCCGGCGGACGTGCCCCTGCTGGACGAGCTGGCCGAACTGCTCGGCGAGGACGACAGCCAGCGGCAGGCCGAGCGGCGACGCCGCGAGCTCGTGGAGCGCGCGTACGCCGAGGGCGTGCTGCACGTCCTCGAACAGGACGAGGAGATCGTCGACGAGGAAGTGCTGCGCGTGCGCGACGTCCTCGACGCCGAACTGTTCGCCGAGCGGCAGGAGCGCCGCAGCGAGCTGACCGCCGCGCAGCGCGCCGCGCAGGACCGGCGCTGGACGTTCGGCCACGTGATCGTCGACGAGGCGCAGGAGCTCTCCCCGATGGACTGGCGGCTGCTCATGCGCCGGTGCCCGAGCCGCTCGATGACGCTGGTCGGCGACGTCGCGCAGACGGGAGCG
>DASZUO010000201.1:0-1720 GCA_035547575.1 Amycolatopsis sp.
CGCCCGCGTCGCGGCAAAGGCTTCGGCCACATCGGCGTGGCGCCCGAACGCCTCGGCCATCGGTTCGATCCAGCGCGGATCGGGGATGACGCCGTTGAACTTGGTGAACCAGGCAGCCATGCCCTGCACGGGGCCGTCCTCGACCCAGAGCTGGATCTCGTCGCCCGTCTGCACCGACTCCTTCCAGCGGTTCTCCTCGAGACCGACTGACGTGATGAGCACGGCCGGCCGATCGGGGAAGCCGCCCCGCATCCGCTTGCCTGCGCGGCCCACCGACCAGGCGACTTCCACCCCCTGACGGGCCTGGTGGTCGACCACGAGGAAGGGGCAGTGCTTCTCGATCACGGAGAGGTCGAATTCCTGCAGCGAAGCGCTGCCCATATTGGGAATGAAGCTCGCGTGGGGGCGGACCGACTTCACCACCTCGTCCCATTCCACGATGAGGTTGGTCAGCACCTCGCGCCGCCATTTCACCCAGGCCTGCCAGGCGGGGTCGGTGGCATCGGTGCTGCGCGGCAGGTCGAGTCCGGTCGCTCCGCGGAAGCGGCGCGTGCAGCTTTCGCAATAGCACACGCCATGGCCTTGCCAGCGGTTGGCGAAGATCGCGTCGATGTCGTAGTTGCGGGTGATCTCCTCGATCACCTGCGGCATGAACCGGGCGTTGTAGTCGCCATAGGCGCAGGTCACCCACACCTCGGGAAAGGCCCAGTGCCGGCGGGGGCGGCCGTCCCTGTCGACCGCGATCCACTCCGGGTGCGCATCCGCGGCATCCTGGTGAATGGCGTGCGGATCGACGCGCGCCATGACGTGCATGCCGAGACTGCGCGCGCCGTTGACGAGCGTGCCGAAGGGATCGCTGTCGCCAATGAACCGGCTGACGTAGTGCAGCGGCACCTTGCTGGGGTAGTAGGCGATGTAGCCGCCGGCGCTGAGGCAGGTCGCGTTGGAACGCGTGCGGCGGAAGATATCGATCCACTGGGCCGGATCGAACCTGACCGGATCGTCTTCGGCCAGCGTCAGCTGGGTCCAGCGGGTCGCCGTCTTGTACCAGTCGGGGGTGCGCAGCGTTCCGGCGGTTTCGTTCCTGGCGTCGAGCATCATTGGTCTTTCGATTTCAGCGGAGCCGGGCGCGACCGCTTCTTCCCTTCTCCCGCCTGCGGGAAAAGGTGGCGCGCGGCGCCCGGATCAGAGTCAGGTCGAATGGCGGGTGCAGGCCCTGCCCCGGGGCCGGCACCCTCCCCCGCACGGGAGAGGGGACGGGACGTCACGGCCGGTGGCCCATTTCGACCAGGCCCTAGGCCTTGTAGAACTGCTCCGGCCGCGTCGGCGCCGGGGTCGGCCAGCCGAAAGAGTTGGGCATGGTCTTCGTGAAGTTGTGGAGATTGTTCTTCACGATGCCATAGCCCGGAGGGATCTGCGTCACGCCGAAGACGTAGAACTCGTCCGCCGCGTTCTGCAGGATCTGCTTCATGATGTCCTTCTGCTTGGCCGGGTCGGAGGTCGCCTGCAGCTGGTCGTAGAGGGCCATCGACTTCTTGGTGAGGTCGTCGGGCTCGATCGCGTCCTTGTTGTCGCGGGCCTGGTACCAAAGCTGCCATCCCGGCGCGTAGACCGCGTTGTTGTTGGTCGGCACGTAGTAGCGGGGATCGAGCATGGCGGCGATGCCGCCATTGGCGCCGAACTCGTGGCAGGTCGCGTCGAAATCGCGGCCCTGGCGGAC
>DASZUO010000202.1:0-4236 GCA_035547575.1 Amycolatopsis sp.
CTGGGACACTGGTTCACATGGGACGGCACTCGGCACCGGAGACCGACGAGGAGGGTTTCGAGTCGGCCACGCAGCGCCTGCCGTCCCCGCCGCCCACCGCCTGGACGCGTCCGCTCCCGCCGGCGCCGCCGCCGTCCGTTCCGCCGGCGCAGCCGAGTCCGCCGGCGCAGCCGAGCGTGTCGGCGCAGCCGGTGTCGTCCGAGGCGGCCACGGCCGTCACGGCTCCGGTCGTGCCCGGAGCGGCCGAGCACGCGCCACCCGCACCGGCACCGGCGCCTGCGGCGGGCACCCGCGGCGACCTGCAACTGCTGCGCTCGGACACCCGGCTGCTGCTGTGGTGCGTCGGCGCCGTTGTCGTGCTGTTCCTGGTCTACACGTCGGTGCTGATCGTGCTCGGGCGCACCGACGTCTACCTGATCTGGCTGTGGGTGCCGACCGTCCTGTCCGGCATCACCATCGGCGGGTTGCTGGACCGGGCGCATCGCGCGGTCTCCTCCCCGGACCGGTCGGCGCCCTGACCGTCCGCGCCGAGCTGGTCGCCCGGCTGCGCGCGGCGGGCTGTGTCTTCGCCGAGGACGAGGCCCAGCTGCTGACCACGGCAGCGAGGTCCGCGGACGAACTGGAAGCGCTCGCCGCGCGCCGGATCGCCGGCGAGCCGCTGGAGTACCTGCTCGGCTGGGTGGAGTTCGCCGGGCTGCGGCTGGCCGTCGAGCCGGGCGTGTTCGTGCCGCGGCAGCGGACCCGGCTGCTCGCCGCCGAGGCGCTGCGGGTGCTGCCGGCGGGCGGCGTCGTCGTCGAGCTGTGCTGCGGCGTGGGCGCGGTCGGCGCGGCGCTGCTCGCGGCCCGGCCGGACATCGAGCTGCACGCAGCCGACATCGCGCCGGTGGCCGTCCGGTGCGCGCGCCGCAACCTGGGCTCGCGGGCGAGCGTCCACGCGGGAGATCTGTACGGAGCCCTGCCGGCTTCGTTGCGCGGGCGCGTGGACCTGCTCGTCGCGAACGCGCCGTACGTGCCGAGCGAGGCGATCGCGCTGATGCCGCCGGAGGCGCGGCTGCACGAGCCACGGGTGGCGCTCGACGGCGGGCCGGACGGCCTGGACGTCCACCGCCGGATCGCGGCGGACGCGCCGGGGTGGCTCGTCCCGGGCGTGGGTCACCTGATCATCGAGACCAGTCGAGTGCAGGGGCCGCGGACGGCGGAGCTGGCTTCGCGGGCGGGACTGCGCGCGCGGATCGTCCGGGACGAGGACCTGGATGCGACGGCGGTCGTCGCCGTCCTCCCGTGATCAAGAGTCGGAAGTGGCCGCCCCGGCAGCTACAAGCGGCTGTTGATCAGCGGGTCAGGCGGCGGGCAGGTCGACCAGCTCGGCCAGCCGGGCGCGGTGCCGGCCGGCGGTGCCGAGCGCGATCGAGTCCGCCTTCGCGCGCTTGAGGTACAGGTGCGCCGGGTGCTCCCAGGTGAACCCGATGCCGCCGTGCAGCTGGACGCACTCCTCGGCGGCCTTCACCGCGACCGGCGAGCAGTAGGCCTGCGCCAGCGCGGCGGCCACCGCGAGGTCCGCGTCGTCGTCGGCAAGGCACGACGCCGCGTAGCGCGCCACGGCCCGTGCCTGCGCGATCGCCGCCCAGAGGTCCGCGCAGCAGTGCTTGAGCGCCTGGAACGAGCCGATCGGCCGGCCGAACTGGTAGCGGACCTTCAGGTAGTCGACGGTCAGGTCCAGGCAGCGCTGCGCGAGGCCGACCTGCTCGGACGCGAGCACGACCGCGCCGGCGAGCAGGGCCGCGTCCAGCGCCGCGACGGCGGCCTCGCCGGACACGAGGACGGTCGCCGCCGCGCCGTCGAGCCGGACGTCGGCCAGCGGGCGGGTCAGGTCCAGCGAGGTCACCGGCGTGACGGTCGCGGCTTCGCAGGTCACGATCACCGGGCCGTCGGGTCCGACCGCGGGGACCAGGAGCACGTCGGCGCCGGCCGCGTCCGCGACCCCGCGTACCTCGCCCGAGACGGCCTGGCCGTCGAAGCGGACGGACTTCGGGAAGCCGGTACCCGGCGCCGTCGCGAAGTCGACCACGAGTGCCGCGGTGGTCGTCCCGGCGGCCAGGCCTGCCAGCAGGCTGCCGTCCTCGGCGTGCAACGCGGCGGCCGTGGCCAGCACCGCGCTGCCGAGGAACGGGGTGCCCGCAACGGACCGTCCGAGCTCCTCGGCGACGACCGCCACTTCGCGCCACGACGCCCCGTGCCCGCCCGACGCCTCCGGGACGGCGAGCCCGGCGACGCCGAGGTCGCGCGCGAGCGCCGGCCACAGCGCCGGGTCGTACGGCTCGGCGGACTCGGCGCGGGCCAGCACGTCCGGCCACGGAGCTCGGGCGGCGAGCAGGTCCCGCACGCTCGCGCGCAGCTGGTCGTCGACGTCGCTGTAGAGCAGGTTCACTGTTGGCCTCCCAGCAGGCGAATCGTCGGCATGTCACCCTGCTGCGGGGCCAAGACCGTCATTTCGGGAGGTCCTTCCACGGGACGTCCTTGTCGACGCGCGGCTCGCCCGGCAGGCCCAGGACACGCTCGGCGATGATGTTGCGCAGGATCTCGGACGTGCCGCCCTCGATCGAGTTGCCCTTCGCGCGCAGGTACCGGTAGCCAGCCGCGCGGCCCAGGAAGTCGACGACCTCGGGACGCTCGCTGGCCCAGGTGTCGGTGGACCAGCCGTCGTAGCGCATCCCGTCGGCACCGAGCAGCTCCAGTTCGAAGCCGGAGACCTCCTGGTTCAGCCGCGCGTACGAGAGCTTGGCGGCCGAGCCCTCCGGTCCGGGCGCGCCGGCGGCGAGTTGCTGCCGCAGCCGCAGCCCGGTCAGCCGCAGCGCCTCCGCCTCGACCCACAGCCGCAGCAGCTCGTCGTGCGCGGCGGGCGTGCGCAGCTCCGGCCGCGTCCGCCACGCCTCGGCGACCGCGGCGATGGTCCCGGACTCGCGCGGCGCCGCGCCGCCACCGATCGCGACCCGCTCGTTCATCAGCGTGGTCTGCGCGACCCGCCAGCCGTTGCCGACGTCGCCGAGCCGGTGCGCGTCCGGGATGCGCACGTCCGTCAGGAACACCTCGTTGAACTCGGCCTCGCCGGTGATCTGCCGCAGCGGCCGAACCTCGACGCCCGGCGCGGTCATGTCGCAGACGAAGTACGTCATGCCGGCGTGCTTCGGGACGGACGGATCCGTGCGCGTCACCAGGATCGCCCAGCGCGCCTCGTGCGCCATGGACGTCCACACCTTCTGCCCGTTCACGATCCATCCCCCGGCGGCTACGCCACCACTGCCGGGGGGACCCCCATTGTCGCCGTCAGCGACCGCACGGGTGCCGAGCGCGGCGAGGTCGGAGCCGGCGCCGGGTTCGCTGAACAGCTGGCACCAGACCTCCTCGCCGGTCCACAGCGGACGCAGCCAGCGCTGCCGCTGCTCGTCCGTGCCGTGCGCGAGGATCGTGGGCGCGGCCATCCCGAGGCCGATGCCGATGCGGCGCGGGTTGTTGTCCGGCGCGCCGGCCGCGGCCAGGGCCGCGTCCACCACCGACTGCAGTTCACGCGGCGCGCCGAGGCCGCCGAGTCCGACCGGGTAGTGCACCCAGGCAAGGCCCGCATCGAAGCGCGCCCGCAGGAACGTCAGCCGGTCCTCGAGTGCGGATGCCCCCGCCAGTGCGGCCGTAGCCGGCGGGGGAGGATCGTTCGCGGCGAGGAACTCGGCGACGCGGGCGCGGATGTCGTCCGGTGTGGGGGGCACGGTCGAACTCCTTCACTTGCCTGCGCGTGAGGGCTACCGTACCGACTAGTCGGTCGGTTCCGCGAGAGGGTGAAGGCTGTTGATCAAGAGCACCATGCAGGACGACTTCCCGCTGACCATTGCGATGTTGCTCGAACACGGCCGCCGCGTCTACGGCCGCAGCGAGGTGGTCACCTGGGAGGGCGACCACGCGCGGCGGGCGACGTACGCGCAGGTCGCCGACAACGCCGAGCGCCTCGCGGCCGCGCTGACCAAGCTGGGCATCGGGCCGGGCGACCGGGTCGGGACGCTGTGCTGGAACAACCAGGAGCACCTGGAGGCGTACTACGCCGTCCCGTGCATGGGCGCGGTACTGCACACGCTCAACATCCGGCTGCCCGGCGCGCAGCTCGCGCACATCATCAACCACGCCGAGGACAAGATCGTTCTCGTGGACGCGACGCTGCTGCCGGTGCTCGCGCCGATCGCCGACCAG
>DASZUO010000203.1:0-13938 GCA_035547575.1 Amycolatopsis sp.
ACGGATCCGCGTCCACAACGGGTGTCTCGGACGTGGGCAGCCGCGCCTCGGCCGGCCAGCGCTATGCGGTCGCCGATGTGCGGGGCGACTGGACGGCCGTCTGGTTCCTCGGCCAGATCGGCTGGTTCCCCACCGCTGCCGCTGTTCCGGTGCCGGGCCGGGTCGTCACGCCGAAGCCCGGCGTGGCCGCGATCCCGGTGTACGGCCGGGCCTACCCCGAGGCCGAGGCGTACCCGGCCGGCATCCAGCCGCAGGACCTCACGCCGCTGCAGTACTCGCTGCTCGCGGGCCAGAAGTACGCGGCGGGCCCGGTGCTCGATGCGGAGTACTACTGGTCGGCAACGTTCGACCCGGCGCAGCACGTGGTGGTACGCGGGAAGACGCGGTATGTGCAGATCCAGTTCGGCCACCGCGTGGCGTTCGTCAAGCTGGACGACGTGGTGACGGTCCCGGACGAAACGGGTTGACCTTGACACTGGTGTCAAGGTCGTAGGTTGCGTGCCATGGCCACCGATATCAACACCTGGAACGCACGAATCATCGGCGAGTTCCGGGCGAACGCCGGTCGCGTGAGCTGGAGTACCGACGCCGACCTGGAGGCTGGTCGCCCTCTTCCACCCCGGCTGCCGGCCTTCGGCGAGTGCCCGGGCGTGCCGGTCGTCTTGGTGCACCACCGGGGCGCCAGGACGGGGCGTGAGCGGATCAATCCGATGCTGTACCAGCCCGTCGGCGAGGACTTCGCGGTATTCGCGACCTTTGGCGGCAGTCGGCGCCATCCGGCGTGGTACCACAATCTCATGGCGAACCGGCGGGCTACGGTCGAGACGGGCACGGAACGTGTGCCTGTCGCCGCCCGGCTGGCCGAGGGGGCGGAGCGCGAGCGGATCTGGGCCACACAGGTCGCGGTCACGCCGGCGTTCGCCGAGTTCGAGGCAGCCGCAGGCAGGCGGATCCCGGTTCTGCTGCTGGAGCGCGTCTGATGCGAATCGGCGAACTCGCTCGGCGAACCGGGGTCAGCGCTCGCTCGCTGCGGTACTACGAGCAGCACGGCCTGCTCACCTCGCGTCGCGACCGCAACGGTCATCGCCGTTACAGCGAAGACGTCGTCCACCTCGTCGTGAATCTGCGCCGGCTGCTCAGCGCCGGTCTGTCGATGGCGGACGTCCAGCAGTTCGGCTCCTGTCTCGCGAGCCCTGATCTGGGCCCGTCGCCCTGCGCGGCAGCTCTCGAGGTCTACGAGCAGCGCATACGTGCCCTCGATGACCGGATCGGCACCCTCACTCAGCTGCGCGGCAACCTGGCCGCACAGGCCGAGCACCTGCGTACCCGGCTCCAGCGACAGCACTGATCTCAGCGGATCTCAGAGCGAGATGACGTCCACCGGGAGCGCCGGGTTCGCCGAGATGTCCAAAGTGGACTCCTTCGCGCCGGCCGCGACGACGTGCGCGCCGAGGGCGGCGATCATCGCGCCGTTGTCCGTGCACAGGCGGGGGCGCGGGACGCGCAGCTCGATACCCGCCTCCGCGCAGCGTTCGGCGGCCAGTTCCGACAGGCGGGAGTTGGCCGCGACGCCGCCGGAGATCACGAGCGTGCCGATCTCCAGGTCCTTCGCCGCGCGCACGGCCTTCGCGGTCAGCACGTCGGCCACGGCTTCCTGGAAGGACGCGGCGACGTCGTTGACCGGGATGTCCTCGCCGCGCCGCTCGGCGCCCTCGACCCACCGGGCCACGGCCGTTTTGAGGCCGGAGAAGGAGAAGTCGTACTTGGCGTCGCGGGGCCCGGTCATGCCGCGCGGGAAGGCGATCGCACAACAGTCGCCCAGTTTGGCGGCCTTGTCGATGGGCGGGCCGCCAGGGTAGGGCAGGCCGAGCACGCGGGCGACCTTGTCGTACGCCTCGCCCGCGGCGTCGTCCACGGTGGATCCCAGCTCGGTGATGCTGGTGGCGATGTCGTCGACCCGCAGCAGCTGCGAGTGGCCACCGGAGACGAGCAGCGCGAGGCACGGCTTGGGCAGCGGGCCGTGCTGCAGTGTGTCCACGGCGATGTGCCCGGCCAGGTGGTTCACGCCGTACAGCGGTACCTCGAGGGCCGCCGCGTACGCCTTCGCCGCGGAGACACCGACCAGCAGCGCACCCGCGAGCCCCGGACCGGCCGTGACCGCGATGGCGTCCACATCGGACAGTTTGCGCCCCGCCGCGTCGAAGGCGCGGGTCGCCGTTGGCACCAGCGCCTCCAGGTGCGCGCGGCTGGCGACCTCGGGCACCACGCCACCGAACCGGGCGTGCTGCTCGACGCTCGACGCGACCTCGTCGGCGAGCAGTTCGACGGTGCCGTCGTCGTCGAGGCGGACCAGGCCGAAACCGGTTTCGTCGCACGAGCTCTCGACGCCGAGGATGAGACGGGACATCAGCGCACCTCCTGTGCGGTGCGGGCGGGTCTTTTCATCGTGTACGCGTCCGCGCCCGAGGGCTGGTAGTAGCGCTTGCGCACGCCGATGCGGGTAAAGCCGTGTCGTTCGTACAGGCCGACCGCCCGGTCGTTGTCGGTGCGCACCTCGAGGAACACCGGGGCGTCGAGCGAGTCGGCCCGTTCGAGCAAAGCCCGCAGAAGCGCCGCACCGACGCCCTGGCCCTGGTAGGCCTCCTCGACGCCGATGGTGTGCACGCTGGACTCGAAGTCGCCCGGCCTGCCGACGGTCGCCAGCCCGGCGTACCCGATCAGCTCGTCGTCCTCGGTGTACGCGCCGAGATAGAACCCGCCCGCGTCGAGTTCGGAGTGGAACGCGCGGGCGCTCCACGGGTCGTCGGCCGCGAACAGCTGCCGCTCGATCTCGACGCAGCGGTTGATGTCCCTGCGGCGCAGCGGGGCGAGCTTCATGGCCCCGTTCACGACGCCGTCACCCGCTTGCGCGCCCCGGGTTCGACGGCGTCGGGACGGCGCAGGTAGAGCGGCGTCAGCGGGGCGGGGGCAGCATCCGAGGACAGCGCGGGCACGGCGACCGTGACGAGCCCCGCCACCGTCGGGTAGTAGGGCTCGAGCACCCGGACGCCCAGCTTCTCCTCGTACAGCCGCGCGCCGTCCCCGGCGGCGACGGAGGCACCGAGGGGCTCGGGGGCCTGCACGTGCGGGCCGTCGACGCGGCGGCCGTCGGCGTCGTAGGACGCCCAGTAGACCTCGCGGCGCCGCGCGTCGGTGACGACCAGGAACGGCTCGCCGGCGTCCGCGCCCGCGGCGATCGCGTCGAGGCTGCACACCGGGTGGACGGGGACGCCGAGGCCGTGGCCGAGCGCGGCGGCCGTGGCCATGCCCGCGCGCAGCCCGGTGAAGGGGCCGGGTCCGACGCCGCAAACGATTGCGTCGAGCTGCCGGAAGGTGACGCCGGCTTCGCGCGCCGCGTCGAGCGCGTGCGGCGTGATGAGTTCGCCGTGCGCACGGGGGTTCAGCGTGACGCGCTCGGCGAGCACGGTGACCGCGGTACCCGTCAGCGTCGCCACCCCTGCGGTGACCGCGGGCGTCGAGGTGTCAATCGCGAGAACCAGCACGGCACACCAGCCTACCCAGTGCCTCTGCTGACGTTTGTCAGACCGTCCTATGACGCCCGCTCGCCAGCGAGGCGGCGAGCACGCTCGCGAGCGCGGCTGGCTGTGACAAAGTGGTGGTCGAGTCACTGCTTCGAGGAGGCACGCGTGCCCGACCGGTTGTTCCCCGCGCTGGCGATGCCACCGGACAAGGACGCGCTGCGGTTCCCCGGCGCGTCGCTCACCTACGCGGAGCTGGCCGCGGCGGCCGGGACGCTGGCCCGCGGCCTCGACGCGTCACGCGTCGCGGTCTGGGCCACACCGGCCATCCACACCGCCGTCGCCGTGGTCGGCGCGCTGCTGGCCGGGGTGCCCGCGGTGCCGCTCAACCCCAAGATCGGCGAACGTGAACTGGCGCACATCCTCTCCGACAGCACCCCGTCACTGGTGCTCGCCGAACCGGACGCGCAGCTGCCCGAGGCCCTGAACACGCTGCCGCGCCGGGACATCGACCTGGTCGGCGCCCCCGGCGACCTGCCCCCCGAACCCGACGGCGAAGCGCCGGCGTTGATCATCTACACCTCGGGCACGACCGGGCCGCCGAAGGGCGTGGTGCTCCCCCGGCGTGCGATCGCCGTCACGCTGGACGCGCTCGAGGACGCCTGGCAGTGGACCGGCGATGACGTGCTGGTGCACGGGCTCCCGCTGTTCCACGTACACGGCCTCATCCTCGGCATCCTCGGCCCGCTCCGGCGCGGCGGCAGCGTGCGTCACCTGGGCCGGTTCTCCGTCGATGCGGCCGCGAAGGAACTCGCCGGCGAGGCGACGATGATGTTCGGCGTCCCGACGATGTACCACCGGATCGCGGGCGAGGTCGCCGAGAACGCCGACCTGGCCAAGGCGTTCGGCAAGGCCCGGCTGCTGGTGTCCGGGTCGGCGGCGCTGCCGGTGCACGACCACCAGCGCATCACCGCGGCCACCGGCCAGCAGGTCGTCGAGCGCTACGGCATGACCGAGACCCTGATGAACACGAGCGTCCGCGCGGACGGCGAGCGCAAGCCCGGCACGGTGGGCGTTCCGCTGCGCGGCGTCGAGGCGCGACTGGTCGACGAGTCCGGCACGCCGGTCGAGGACATCGAGACCGTCGGCGAGATCCAGGTACGCGGCCAGAACCTGTTCACCGAGTACCTGAACCGGCCGGACGCCACCGCCGAGGTGCTGGTCGACGGCTGGTTCCGGACCGGAGACGTGGCGGTGCGCGACGAGGACGGCTACTTCCGGATCGTCGGCCGCAAGGCCACCGACCTGATCAAGAGCGGCGGCTACAAGATCGGCGCGGGCGAGATCGAGAACGCGTTGCTCGAGCACCCCGGCGTCGCGGAGGCGGCGGTGACCGGCGAGCCCGACCCGGATCTCGGCGAGCGCATCGTCGCGTGGATCGTGCCCTCCGGCGAGCCGCCCGCGGAGCAGGAGCTGGCCGATCACGTGGCGCGGCTGCTGACCCCGCACAAGCGGCCGCGTGTCGTGCGCTTCCTGGATGCCTTGCCGCGCAACGACATGGGCAAGGTGATGAAGCGTGCCCTCGACGCGTGAGCTGGTCCACGCGATCTGTTCGGGCTTCACCGAATACAGCGCGCCGGCAGACGAGTCCACAGTGGACGGGCCGATCGGCTGGCCGGGGTACGACGACACTCGCGGCCGCGCGCGGGAACGCACCGGCGAACAGGAGTCCGTCGTGTGCGGCTCCGGGAAGATCGGCGACGTCGAGGCGACGGTCATCGCGTTCGAGTTCCGGTTTCTCGGCGGCTCGCTGGGCCGGCGCACCGGTGACCGGCTCGAGACGGCGTTCGCCGCGGCAAGGGAACACGGCACGCCCGTCGTGTCGCTCGTCGCGACCGGCGGGAGCCGGATGCAGGAAGGCATGGCGGCGCTGACGCAACTGCAGCGCATCGCCGGCCAGATGGCGCGGACGAAGGCAGCCGGGCTGCCGCTGATCTCGGTGGTACGCGATCCGACGACCGGCGGCGGCTGGGCGACACACGGCGCGGGCGCCGACGTGACGCTCGCGGTGCCCGGCGCACAGGTCGGCTTCGCGGGGTCGCGGGTGCGACCGGAAGGCGACCACACCGCCTACACGGCGGAATCACAACTCGCGCACGGGCACGTCGACAAGATCGTGCCGGAGGCGGACCTGCCCGCCGAACTGGCGCGCTGGCTGACACTGCTCACCGGCGCCGACGGCCGGCCGGCCGAGCCACCGGCCGCGCTGGGGGCCGACACGCTCCCCGAGACCGGCTGGGACGCGGTGCGGGCCGCACGCGCCGCTGCCCGGCCGCATGCCGCCGCCTACCTCGACGCGTATTTCGACTGGCGCGAGGACGTCAGCGGCGACCGGTGCGGCGGGGTCGATGCGGGTGTGCTGTGCGGTTTCGGGTCACGGGCCGGGGTGACGATCGGCTACGCGGCGCAATGCGGCACCGCGACCCTCCCCGCGGGTTTCCGCACGGCGGCGCGGCTGGTGCGGCTGGCCGACCGCCTCGGGATCCCGGTGCTGACGCTGGTGGACACGCCCGGCGCGGCGAACGACGCGGCGGCGGAGCGGGCGGGCGCCGGCCCGGCGATCGCGGAGTTGTTCCTGGCGATCGCGGATGCGACGGTCCCGGCGACGACGCTGGTCATCGGCGAGGGCGGCTCCGGTGGGGCGCTGGCGTTCGCCGCACCGGGCCGCATGTGGATGACGCCGGACAGCTTCTTCTCGGTCACCTCCCCCGAGGCGGCCGCCGCGATCCTCAAGCTCGACGCGTCGGACGTGCCGGCGACGGCGAACCAGCTCCGGCTGCGGCCGCAGGACCTGGTGGAGCTGTCGGTGGCGCGGGGAATCGTCGAGGCAGCAGCAACGGCGTAGCGAGCAGCAGAATCCCCGCCAGGGCAAGGGCCGCGCGCGGACCCGTGAGTTCTGCCAGCAGGCCCCACACCACCGTGACGACGGCGATGCTGATGCTGCCGCTGATCGACCAGGCGGTGAGCATCCTGGCGTGCCGGCCGGGATCGCTCGTGTTCAGCCGGTGGGCGGCGAAGACGGTGTTGAAGAGGCCGATGCAGACGATCAGGCCGAACTCGGTGACCATCACGATCACCAGCCCGGCGAGGCCCGGCCGGATGAACGCCAGCCCGACGGGCCAGCAGGCGCGGAGTGCGCCGAAGACGCGCAGCACCGCCTCTTCGCCGATGCGGGCCGCGACCCGGCGCGCGAGGCGTGACCCGATCAGGCCGCCGAGGCACGGGATCGCGAACGCAAGACCGTACTCCCACACCGGGAACCCCAGGTGGGACAGCATCAGCACGGACAGCAGCGGCTCCCCGGCCATGATCAGCGCGTTCACCAGGACCGTGTTGAGGAACAACCGGCGCAGCGTGGGGTGGGCGAGGATGTAACGCCAGCCTTCGACGACGTCGCTCCACCGGCGCGCCGCGGCCTTCGCGGGGCTCCGGCGCCGCTCGGGTTCCCTGATCGCGGTGATGCCGAGCGCCGACAGGAGGTAGCTCACCGCGTCGAGCACCACGGTGGTCACCGGTCCCAGCAGGCCGATCGCGGCGCCACCGAGCGGCGGGCCGACGACCGTCGCCGACCAGGTGGTGGACTCGAAACGACCGGTGGCCACCACGAGCCGTTCGGCGGGGACGATGGTCTTGAGATAGGCGCCGCTAGCGGCCGTGAACGCGATCTTCGCCGTCGCGGCGACGACGGAGACCACCAGAAGCTGCGTGAAGGACAGCACATCCAGCCAGTACGTGAGCGGGATGGACGCCAACGCCGCGAAACGGACGAGGTCCATCGCGATCATGACCGGCCGCTTGGCGCGGAACTCCATCCACGGCCCGAGCGGGACAGCGAGCAGACCCCCGATCGCGAGCCCGGCCGACGACAACGCCGCCACTTCCGCCGAGCCGGCGCCAAGGACTTCGATCGCGATGACCGAGAACGCGCCGAACCCGAGCCCGGTCCCGTAGGCACTCACCGCGTACGCGGCCCACAACCTCCCGAACGACCGGCCCAGTTTCCGCACGGGCAAAGGAAAACCCATCGACGGACGCCGCCGCCAACAACGGCGCGCGCCGCGTGTCACAACTTCTGGTTGTACGAGTAGGTTTGCCTCGTGGATCTCGATGCGGTTCGTACGTTCGTCGCCGTAGCCGGGACCGGCCAGTTCCAAGCCGCCGCCGACGACCTGGAGATCACCCAGCAGGCGGCGTCCAAACGCGTCGCGGGCCTGGAACGGGAACTCGGGGTGAAGCTTTTCGCCCGGATCGCCCGGGGTGTCCGGCTCACCGTCGACGGCCAAGCGCTGCTGCCGCACGCGCGCGAACTTCTGCGCGCCGCCGACCGCGCCGCCGCGGCCGTCACGCCGGGGCGTCGGGCGCTTCGGATCGACGTCGTCAACCGCCGGATCGCCCCCTCCAACATCCTGCGCGAGTTCTACCAGCACCACCCGCACATCGACCTCGACGTCGTCACCCTCACCGAGGACGTCGCACTGGCCGAAATCAGCGCGGGCACGGTGGACGCCACTTTCCGTTCGCTGCGGGACTCCAGCGGCACCGTCCCGAGTGGACTGCGGTCCGCGCACGTCATCGACGACCGGCACGAGGTGCTGGTCGGACCGCGGCACCCGCTGGCGGATGCCGAAACCGTGACGCCGGCCGTACTCGCCGAGCACCCGATCTGGATGCCCGGCCTGTCCGAACCCGAGCCACTGGGCTACTACCACGACCTGGCGAAGGCGTTCGGGCTCACCATCGACACGACCGGGCCGCTCTTCGGCAACGAGGCGCAGCTCGCCGAAATCGCCGCCTCGACCCGGCTCGCCACCCTGGTCGGCGAAGGCTCGCGCTACCTCTGGCCGGAAAGCTATGACCTGCGCCGGATCCCCGTCGTCGGCCCGGCCCCGGTCTACCCGCTCTCGGTGATCTGGCGCGCCGACAACCAGCACCCCGTCCTGGCTAGCTTCGTCGACTACCTGCGGACGCGGTACCGGGCCGGCGAGGACACCTGGACCCCGGACTGGGCGCGTTCAGACTCGTGATTTCCAGTCGCCATGCGGTTCCAGCGTCGCGACGCGGACGTCGTCCGGCCGCCGTTCGAGGCGCACCACGAGGTAGTCGTCGGACAGCCGCTCGGCGGAGCCCTCGCCCCATTCCACGACGATCGCGGACTCCTCGAGGTCGGTGTCGAGGTCCAGGTCGTCCAGTTGCGCGAGGTCGCCGCCCAGCCGGTACGCGTCCACGTGTACGAGCGGCACGCCGCGCTCGCCGGCGGGGTGCACGCGCGCGAGCACGAACGTCGGTGAGCTGACCCGGCCGGACACCCCGAGTCCCGCCGCGATTCCCCTGGTCAGCACAGTCTTTCCGGCGCCGAGCGGCCCGTCGAGCAACACGAGGTCACCCGCCCGCAGGGTCCTGCCGAGCGACTCGCCGAAGCTCACCGTGTCCTCGGGTGTGTGCAGTATCACTTGTTCAGCCATCGCCAGATCCGTCGTGAGGAACTCATCGCGTCCACTCCAGCACACCGTTGCAGCAAGTCGATCAGGTGACTGTTCACCACGTCGGGCTGCTCCAGCTGCACCATATGCCCCGCCCCGCGCACCCGCGCCAGTTCGGCGTCGGGCAGCTCGGCCACGATCCGCTCCGCGTGCGAGAACGGCGTGATCCGGTCGGCGTCCCCGTGGATCACCAGCACGTGCGCATGTTTCAGGCCGGCGAGCGCCGCGTACCGGTTGTGGCTGCCGAGCGTGTCGATGAAGTTGGTCAGCCCGCGCACCGGCGTCACCGCCAGCATTTCCAGCAGGAAGTCCACAATCGTGGGGTGCACCTCGCGCGACCCGAACGCCAGCCGCCGGATCGCCGCGCGCGTCAGCTGCCCGCCCGCGGCGCGGACGAACTCCACCAGCACCGGCTGCCACCCGGCCAGCCCGCCGACGCCGCGGGTCAGCGGGTTGTACTTCGACAGCAGGCTGCGCGACAGGCCCCGCCCCCCGACCTCACCGGCGGCGGTCGCGATGAAGGCGACCCCGGACACCCGCTCCGCGAACAGGCCGGGGTTCCGCTGCGCCAGCTCCATGATCACCATGCCGCCCATCGAATGTCCCATGAGGACGATCGGCCCATCGGGAGCGGCGGCGCGCAGCACGGAATCAAGGTCCTGTGCGAGCTGCTCGATGGTGCTGGTCGCCTCCGCCGCGGCGCCCGACGCGCCGTGCCCCCGGTGGTCGTAGTACACCTGCCGGACGCGCGGCAGCGCCAGCGCGGACAGGTCGCGGCGCTGGAAATGCCAGCTGCGCTGGGAAAGCGCGAACCCGTGCACGCCGACGACGGTGATCTCGGGCTTGCCATCGTCGGGCAGGATCTCCGACACCGCCAGCGGGGTGCCGTCGTCCGCCGCGACCGTGAACACCTTGTCCGGCTCGAGTTCGCCGAGCGGTTCCTCGCAGAGGCCGTCGCTGAGCCTGCGTTGCTGCGCCGTGACCGCGATCGTGGCGGCCGCGGTGCCGGTGACCAGCGCCGCAGCGCCTCCGATGATGGTGAGCAGTCGACGCGAAGCCATGATCACGTCTGCCCCAGGTACCGTCGCCGCACCCGTGGACGGTACATCCCGGTGACGATCTCGTAGTCGATGGTGCCGATGGTGTCCGCCCATTCCCGTGCGGTCGGCCCGCCGTCCGTGCCGTCGCCGAAGAGGATCACCTCGGCCCCGACCGGCGGTTCGTCGTCACCGCAGTCGACGACGAGCTGGTCCATGCACACGCGCCCGGCGACCGGGCGCCGTTTTCCGTGCAGCCACACGTCCATCCGGCCGGACAGCGTCCGCGGCACCCCGTCCGCGTACCCGGCGGGCACCAACGCGAGCGTGGTGTCCCGCGGTGCGGTCCACGTGTGTCCATAAGAGACGGACTCGCCGGCCTCGACCCGTTTGGTGAGCACGACGGTGGAGCGAAACGTCATGGCGGGACGAAGATCTTCCCGCTGCGGCACGGGATTGAGCCCGTAGACCGCGATCCCCGGCCGCACGAGATCGAAGTGCAGGTCCGGTCGCGTCAGCGTGGCCGCCGAGTTCGCCAGGTGCCGCAACGGGTTCAGCCCCGCTTCCCGCGCGATCTCGTACGCCGTCCGGAAACGACGCGCCTGCATGTCGATCGAGGGGTGCCCGGGCTCGTCGGCGCACGCCAGATGCGACCAGACGGCCACCACGTCGACCTCGGCCTCGGCGGCGGACTTGACGAGCGCGGGCCACGCGTAGGCCGGACATCCGTTACGGGACAAGCCCGTGTCGATCTTCAAATGCACCCGCGCCCGCTTGCCTGCCCGGTGCGCCGCGTCCGCGATCCGGCCGAGCTCGCCGGCGGAACTGGCGGACAGGTCGACGTCCGCCGCGATGGCGGGCGCGAAGTCCACATCGGGCAGATCGAGCCAACTGAACAACCGGGCTGTGATTCCCGCGTCACGCAACGCGAGCGCCTCCGCTGCCGAGCACGCTCCCAGCCAGGTGGCGCCCGCTTCGAGGGAAGCCTTGGCTACCGGAAGCGCGCCGTGTCCGTACCCGTCGGCCTTGACCACGGCCATCGTCTCGGCTCCGGACGCGGCCGCCCTGCCTGCGAGCAGGCGCAGGTTGTGCCGGACGGCATTCAGGTCGACAACAACCTCGGCGCGGGAAGGTTCGGGGCTCATCAGCGCCTATTTTCCCACATCGCCCGTGGCGGGCGACGAGACCGGCTTCGTCAGCGCGTGCCCACGCCGAGCCTGCGCACCTGCCTGATCGCCGCCGGGATCGCCGCCACCACGCCCGACGCCGACACCGGAGCATTGCGCGCCGCGAGGTCCGCCGCCAGCGAATGGACGTACGCCGCCGCCCCGGCCGCGAGCCACGGGTCCAGCCCCGACGCCAGCAGCGACCCCAGCAACCCCGAGAGCACATCACCGGATCCCGCCGTCGCCAGCCAGGAACCCCGCGCCACGTTCGCCAGCACCCGGCCGTCCGGCGCCGCGACCAGCGTCGTGTTGCCCTTGAGCAGCACCACCGCGTCGTACTTGCGCGCCGCCTCCCGCACCGCGCGCACCCGGTCCTCGCCCGGCTCCGCGCCGGTCAGCCGCGCGAACTCGCCGGCATGCGGCGTCAGCACGAGCGGCGTACCCGGATCCCGCCCGTCCAGCACATCCGGATGGTGGGCGAGCAACGTCGTCGCGTCGGCGTCCGCGCACACCGGAACCCCGGCCTCCAGCACCTGCCGCAGCACGCCGCGCCCCTCCTGGCCGGTGCCGATCCCCGGCCCGACCACCCACGCCTGCACCCGCCCGGCGTCGGTGACCGATCCCGTCGCGACGACCTCCGGCCAGCGCGAGCGCACGACGTCCGCCGCGGGCCCGGCGTAGCGCACCATGCCGGACGTGCCGAGCACCGACGATCCGGTGGCCAGCACGGCCGCACCGGGATACGTCGCCGAACCCGCCGCGATACCCGTCACACCCTGGCTGTACTTGTCGTCCTCGGGCCCCGGCACCGGCCACGCGACGCCCACGTCCACCGCGTCGAGTTCGCGCAGGTCCGGCTCGCCCAGTTCGGGCACCAGCCCGATGTCGACGAGCACCACCTCGCCGCAGCGCGCCGGGTTCAGCACGTGCACCAGCTTGCGCGCGCCGAACGTCACCGTCGCGGTCGCGGTGATCGCCGGACCGTGCACCATGCCCGTGTCCGGGTCGACACCGCTGGGCAGGTCGACCGCCAGCACCGGACCGCTGATGTGCGGCAGCAGGGCGGCCGCGTCCTCCCGCAGCGCACCGCGCGCCGACAGGCCGACGATTCCGTCGATCACCAGGTCGGCGTCCTCGAGCGCGCCTTGCCCGTCCCCGGCGACCCGGCCGCCCGCGCGGCGCAGTGCGGCAAGCCCTGCCGGGTGCGCCTTGTCCGGTTTGAGCAGCACGGCGGTGACGCCGACCCCGCGCTTGCGCAGGAAACTGCCTGCCCACAAGGCATCCCCGCCGTTGTTGCCCGCCCCGACGAGTAACGCCACCCGGCTGCCCGCGACGTGTCCGGTGTGCGCGGCGAGCATTCGCGCGGCGTGCACGGCAATGCCGAAGGCCGCGCGTTGCATGAGCGCGCCTTCGGGAGTGGCCGCGAGCAGCCGCTCCTCGGCCGTGCGAATGTGTTGAGTGGTCCAGATTCCCTGCACGGGCCCCTGTCTACTCGACCGTCACGGACTTCGCCAGGTTGCGCGGCTTGTCGACGTCGTAACCACGCGCACGGGCGATCTCCGCGGCCAGCACCTGTAGCGGCACGCTCGACACGAGCGGCTGCAACAAGGTCGGCACGGCCGGCACCTCGACCAGTTCGTCGGCGAACGGGCGCACCATGTCGTCGCCCTCCTCCGCGATCACGATCGTGCGCGCGCCGCGGGCCTGGATCTCACTGATGTTGGACACCAGCTTCGCGTGCAGCGTCGCGCGTCCCTTCGGTGACGGCATCACCACGACCACCGGCAAGCCGTGCTCGATCAGCGCGATCGGCCCGTGCTTGAGCTCGCCAGCCGCGAAGCCTTCGGCGTGCATGTACGCCAGCTCCTTGAGCTTGAGCGCACCCTCCAGCGCGACCGGGAAACCCACATGCCTGCCAAGGAACAGCACCGCCTTCGACTCGGCCATGTCCCGCCCGAGCGCCCGAACCTGATCCACAGTGGACAGAACCTTGTGGACGGCGGCTGGCATCGCCTCCAGCTCGGCGAACTCGCGCGCCACCTCGTCCGGGTACTTCGTGCCGCGGGCCTGCGCGAGCGCGAGCCCGACGAGGTAGTTGGCGGCGATCTGCGCCAGGAACGTCTTGGTGGCCGCGACGCCGACCTCGGGCCCGGCGTGCGTGTAGAGCACGGCGTCGGACTCACGCGGGATCTGCGCGCCGTTGGTGTTGCAGATCGCCAGCACCCGCGCCTTCTGCCCGCGCGCGTGCCGCACGGCTTCGAGCGTGTCGGCGGTCTCGCCGGACTGCGAGATCGCGACGACGAGGGTGTCGCGGTCGAGCACCGGGTCGCGGTAGCGGAACTCGCTGGCCAGCTCCACCTCGACCGGCAGCCGCGTCCAGTGCTCGATCGCGTACTTGGCGATCAGCCCGGAGTGGTAGGCGGTGCCGCACGCCACGACGAAGACCTTGTCGACGTCACGCAGGTCCTGGTCGCTCATGCGCTGCTCGTCGAGGATGATCCGGCCGCTGTCGAAGTGACCGCGCAGCGTGTTGGTGAGCGCCTCGGGCTGCTCCTCGATCTCCTTGAGCATGAAGTAGTCGTGGCCGCCCTTCTCGGCGGCCGAGAGGTCCCACGAGACCGTGAACGGCTTGCCCTGCGCGGGTTCGCCGGCGAAGTCGGTGACCGTGTACCCGTCG
>DASZUO010000204.1:0-10360 GCA_035547575.1 Amycolatopsis sp.
GATGTGGAAGTTCGCGGGCATGGCGGCGTCGGCGTTCGTCGCGGCGGCGGTGTCCTCGTTTTTCGGACGGAGCAAGCGATGACCGAGGCCGTGCCGCCCGCGGACTTCCAGTCCTACTACGGGCGGGCCGTGCTCAAGTCCCCGGTGTGGGAATGGAAGATCCCGGCGTACCTGTTCACCGGCGGGCTGGCGGCCGGGGCCGCCGTGCTCGGCGCGGGCGCGGACGTGACGCGGCGGCCAGCGCTGCGGCGCGCGGGCAGGCTGGGCGCGCTGGGCGGCCTCGTCGCGAGCACGTACTTCCTGGTCGCCGACCTCGGCAGGCCCGCGCGGTTCCACCACATGCTGCGGGTGGCGAAGCCGAGTTCGCCGATGAGCGTCGGCACCTGGATCCTGATGGCGTTCGCGCCGGGCGCCGGTGTCGCGGCGGTGGCCGAGGTGATGCCGCGCAAGCTCCGGCGCACACCGCCCGGCCGGCTGCTGGGGCTTGCCGCGCGCCCGGCGGGCCTGTCGGCCGCCGGTGTCGCGCCGGCGCTCGCGTCCTACACGGCGGTGCTGCTGTCGCAGACGGCGGTGCCCGCGTGGAACGAGGCACACCCGTACCTGCCGTTCGTGTTCACCGGCTCGGCTGCGGCCAGCGGCGGCGGGCTCGGCATGGTGCTCGCGCCCATCGGTGAGGCGGGGCCCGCGCGGCGCCTCGGCGTGGCCGGCGCCCTGCTGGAGACCGGCGCGGCGCGGGTGCTGGACCAGCGGCTCGGGCTCGTGGGGGAGACCTACCGCAACCGCAAGCGCCGCTGGGCCGAGGCGCTGACGCTGGGCGGTGCGGCGGGCACGCTGCTGGCGCGGCGGAGCCGGGTCGCCGCCGTGGCGTCCGGGCTGGCGCTGCTGGCGGGCAGCGCGCTGCAGCGCTTCGGCATCTTCGAGGCGGGTGTGGCGTCCACCCGCGACCCGAAGTACGTCGTGGTGCCGCAGCGGGAGCGCCTGCGGCGGCGCCAGGCTGAGCAGGTGCCGGCGAGTTAGTGCCGGAGTGGACATCAACGCAGGATCGCTGTCAGCTCGACGCGCGAGCGGATCCCCAGCTTGGCGAAGATGTTGCGCAGGTGGTGGTCCACGGTGCGGGGGCTGAGGAACAGCTGGGCGGCGATCTCCTTGTTGGTCGCGCCCTCGGCGACGAGCCGGGAGATCTGCGCCTGCTGCGGCGTCAGATCGGCGATCGTCGCGGAGGTGCCCGCCTCGACGGCCTCGCCCGCCGCGCGCAACTCCGCGCGGGCACGGCCGGTCCAGTAGGGCGTGTTGTAGCGCCGGAAGGTATGCCACGCTTGCCGCAGGTGTTTGCGCGCGGCAACGGGTTTGCGGGCGCGCCGGAGCCATTCGCCGTAGAACAGCTCGGTTTTCGCGTGCTCGAACGGCCGGTCGGCTTCGCCGTGCAGGCCCAGCGCGGCGTCGAAATGTTCCGCGGCATCGTCGCCTGCCAGCAGCGCCTGACAGCGCCGGGAGATCGCCAGCTGCGCCCGGTTGCCCGTCGCGCGCGCCCACCTGTCGAAATCGTCCACCTCGCGCGCCGCGGCCTCGTGCTCGTCACAGCGTGCGGCGGCCTCCACGAACTGCGCCATGGCCATGGTGCGCATCGGGCTGGCGATCACGACCCGCAGCTGGGCGAGCGCGTCCGCGGGCCGGTCCTCGATGAGGTCCAGGCACGCCTGCGCCCACAACGCCATCGTGCGCTGCTGGCCGGGCGCCCGCGCGATCGCGGCGGTCACGGTCTCCAGGCACCGCACCGTGGTCTGCTTGTCGCCCTGCAAGGCGGCGACCACGCCCTGCAGCGCCACATGGTTGACCACGCTGTTGCGCTGACCGGCGGCCTGCGCGAACCGCAACCCCTCCGCCGCCGCCGAGAAGGCCACGCCGTGCCGGTCCAGCCGCAGCGACGCGATCGCGAGGACCTCCAGCGTCCACGGAGTGAGCGTGGTGCTGCCGTCGGCGAGTGCGGCGTTGACCGCCTGCGCCGCGAGATCCTGCGCGCGCTCGTCCTCGCCGGCGACGAGCGCGCTGACGCTGGCCAGGCCCTTGGCCGTGCAGCCGGGAAGCTTCCCGCCCAGTGATATCACGCGCCGCAACGGTGCACTGGCCCGCTCGTGATCGCCGCGGAATGTCGCCGAGATGCCGTCGAAGTGGTCGGCCATCATCCGCAGCATCGGTGTGCGCGGCGAGTCGTTCACGGTGGCGGCGAGGCGGGCGATGTCGAGGAACCCGCGGTAGTCGCCGGCCGCCCAGCCGGCTTCGCCGGCCCGCATCAGCGCGGTGACGGCGAGTTCCCGGTTGGTGCCGGTGAGCGCTGCCGCGGCGTCGAGCAGGCTCTGCTGGGCGGCGGCGGGCGCGCCGTCGCGGAGTTCGAGTTCACCCCGCAGCAGGTCGGCGAGGCCGCGGACGGTCAGGTCGGCGGTGAGCGGGCGGATCCGCCGGAGCAGGGCACGGCAGCGGCCGGTGGCTCCCGCGAGCCAGTGTTCGCGCGCGGCACTGAGCAGCCGCAACGCCTTGGCGTCGGAATCGGGGGTGAGCCTGGCCGCCAGTTCGTAGGCGCGGGCGGCGCAGACGTGGTCCCTCGATCTTCGTTCGTCCGCGCCCGCCCGGTCGAGTTCGGCGGCCAGCCGCAGGTCCCGGCGCCCGGCGATCGCGGCACGGTGCACCAGCGCCCGCAGCCGGTGCGGATCGGCGTCGAGCACGCGGGCGAGCAACTCGTGGGTCGCCTGGCGGTCGGCCGCCGGGGTGTCGGCGTAGAGGCACGTACGCACCAGTTCGCTGGGGGCCGCGATGACGTCGCCGTGGTCGGTGAGCAGCCCCGACCGGGTCGCTTCCGCGAGCGCGGGCAACGCGATGCCGGCCTCCTTCGCGGCGCGGATCAGCGTGGTCAGCTCGATTTCCCTGTCGGCGACCGCGATCCGCACCAGGTGCTGCGCATGGGCGGACAGGCGGGCCAGCCGCCGCCGGTACAGCGCGCGCATGCGGCTGTTCTCCGGCAGCACGACCGGTGCGGGCGCGGTGCCCGCCCGCTGCTCGGCGGTCAGCGCGTCCGCCAGTTCGACGAGTGCGAGCGGGTTTCCCGAGGCCAGCGCGACGAGGGCGTCCGCGAGATCGTCGGAAAGGCCGCCGGGAACCCGCTGGGCCAGCACCGCACGGCTCGCGGCCGTGGTCAATGGTGCCAGGCGCAGGGTGGGGAGATCGTTCGCTACCGGCGAACGCGTCGCGAGGAGCAGTGCGATGGGGTGCCCTTGGAAGCGCCGGGCCGCGAACAGCAAGGCGGTGCTGGATTCCGGATCGAGCCATTGTGCGTCATCCACGCACAGCGCCATCGGTTGGTCGCGCGCCACCTCGGCGAGGACGGAAACCAGTTCCGCGCCGACAAAGAATGCGCTTTCCCCGGTGATTTCCCTTGCCTTGTTGGAAACATCACAGGTCGCGATACGCGCGAGTACAGAGGGCAACTGCTCCACACGGCTGGTCACCGCGTCGAGCAAACGGCGTAGTGCCCCGTAGGGAAGCGCTTTCTCGGCGGGCACGCCCGCACACTCGATCCGGCGAAATCCAGGCATGGCCCGGACAGCGGCCAGTAGCGCCGTTTTCCCCAGCCCCGCATCCCCGAGCAGCACGAGCGCGCCGCCGTGACAGTCACCGGTACGCCCCAACAGATCCCCCAGCACTGTGAGCTCGTTGTCGCGACCACACAGATTTCCACATGCATACCGACAGTGTTGCGCTTTGGTAACACCATGGGAAGGGACTGGCGATTTCGCCGATGCAGGGCGGCGGCGAACGCACCCAAGATGCCTCACCTCCGGTCCCCAGGAGTTCAGGAGATGACGAATGCACGCACGAAGTGTTGCGGTGGAAGGCGGGCGGTTGGCCGCGATAGATGAACGAAGACGGCGGCTGGGTGTGCTACTGCGGCCGGAGCTGCCCAGCCTCGCGGACGAGATCGCGCGCGAGATCCGGCGTGCCGTGCCCGAGTACGGCCGGATCGCGGAGGAGGTGAACGGCGCGCGGCTGCGCGAGCGGGTCGACTTCACGGCGCGGGCTTTCCTCGGGCTGCTGGAGTTCCCGCACCTCGACCGGGCCGAGGTCGAGCGCACCTACCTCGGCGTCGGGCGCGCCGAGGGGCACGCCGGCCACACGCTCGACCACGTGCACGCGGCCCTGCGGGTGGGCGGGCGCGTCGCCTGGCGGCGGATCGCCAGGGTCGAGCGGCAGCGCGGGCTCACCGCGGTGGACGTGTCGTGGCTGGCGGACCGGCTGTTCGAGTTCCTCGACGAACTCGCCGCGCTCGCCACGCGCGGCTACCGCGAGGCCAGGGTCCGGGCCGGCGACGCGGACCGCGGCATCCGCAGGCGGCTGCTGCAGCTGATCCTCAAGCGGCCGACGGCGGCGCAGCCCTCGGTCGCCGAACTGGCCCGCACGGTGGGGTGGGCCGTGCCGGAGCAGTCCGCGCTGGTCGCGCTGGACGCCGGAGTCGACGGGCAGGTCCGGGCCGAGCCGGCGCTGGACGCCGACGTGCTGGCCGACCTGCGCGATGCCGACCCATGCCTGCTGCTGCCCGCGCCGGTGAACACCGAGCGGCTGCAACGGATCTCGGCCGCGTTCCACGGCACCCACCTCGCCGTGGGGCCCACGGTGCCCATCGCCGAGGCGGGGTCGTCGCTGCGGTGGGCGCGGCAGGCGCTGCACCTCGTCGACGACGGCGTGCTGCCCGACGTGCCGGTGACCGTCTGCGCCGACCACTGGTCCACCTTGTGGCTGCTGGGTGACCCCGGCCTGCTCAAGCAGGTCACCAAGCGGCGGCTGGCGCCGCTCAACCGGTTCCCCGGCAAGCAACGGGCCCGGCTGACGGGCACGCTGTTCGCGTGGTTGCAAGCGCAGGGCAACGTGCAGGAGACGGCCACGAAGCTCAACGTGCATCCCCGTACGGTGCGGTACCGGATGCGGCAGGTCGACGAGGCGTTCGGCGACGAACTGCGCGACCCGACGGCGCGGTTCGAGATCGAAGCGGCGCTGCGGGCACTGCGGCTGCGGGGCGGCGCGTACTGAGCTGGGCTACCGTGCGGGCTCATGCACGACAAACGCCGCTGGTACGAGGAGGGGGAGGAACCCGACTACCGGTTCACCCTCGCCAACGAACGGACCTTTCTCGCCTGGCTGCGCACCGCGCTCGCGCTGCTCGCGGGCGCGGTCGCGCTGGCCCAGTTCGTGCCGCCGTTCAGCATCGAGGGCCTGCGCACCGGCCTCGCCGCCCTGCTGGCAGTGACGGGCACGGTGCTGGCCGCGTCCTCGTACCGGCGGTGGGCGCACGTGCAGCGCGCGATGCGGCACGGGCGGCCCCTGCCGATGTCCTGGCTGCCCTTGCTGGTCGGCTGGGCCGCGGCCGTCGGCGGGCTCGCGGTGCTCGTGCTCGTACTGGCGAGGGTCGATGGCTGACCGCGATCCGGGACTGCAGCCCGAGCGCACCTCGCTGGCCTGGCAGCGGACGGCACTCAGCGGCGCCGTGCTGGCGGTCCTGCTCGCGCGCACCGGCATGGCGCACGGGTCGGTGCCGGACGTGCTCGCGGCGGCGTGCGCGGCAGTGACGGTGGTGCTCGCAGCGGTCTTCTCGCGGTCCATGCGGGCCGGGACGGTATCGCGGCGGCACCTGTGGGCGATCACCGCGGCGGTCGTCGGTGCCGGCGTCTTCACCACGGTGGGCTTGCTGAGCTGACGCTCACGACGGCTGGCGGCGCAGCTTGACCCGGTAGGAGTAGTGCTCGGGCAGGAAGTGGCTGATCGCCAGCTCGGCCGGTTCGCCGGCGGAGGACAGATAGAGCCGGTCGATGCGCAGCAGCGGGTGACCCGGTTCGCAGCGGAGCAGGCGCGCGGTCTCCGCCGTGGCGGTGCCGACGGTGACGCTCTGCTCGGCTTCGGTGATCGGATCCGCCAGCTTGCCTTCCAGCAGGCCGATGACCGTGGCGTTGCTGCGTGCGTCCGGCTCGGTCACCTCCGGCGAGTCCGCGAGCAGCGCGCCGATCGCGGGCCGCAGGAACACCGTGGTCACGCAGAACGGCGTGTCGTCGTGCAGCCGCACGACCGACAGCGTGTCCACGGCATCCGACGACAGGCGCAGCCGCCCGGCGGCGTCGACGTCGATCTGCCGCCGCAGCGGGCTGGTGACCCGCATGCTGGTGTCGATGGACAGGGCCATCAGGTCGTCGATCGAGCCGAACTGCCGCAGGTACTGCTCCTGCCCCGAGGTCGCGAACGTGCCGCGGCCCGGTACCCGGTACACCATGCCCTCGGCGACGAGGTCCTGGAACGCGCGCCGCACGGTCTGCCTGCTCACGCGGTGGGTGTCGGCGAGCTCGGCCTCGGTCGGCAGCCGCACCCCGGCCGGGAACTCGTGCCGGAGGATCTTCTCTCGCAACTGCCGCGCGAGCCGGCCGTAGGCGCTGTCGGTATGCATGCTCGGCTCCTCCCCGCTGCGCTCCTCGGGCCGTGGGCGGCGCTGCGATGCTCGGTGGTGCTTACTCGAGGCCGCCCCGGCTGACCAGCTGGCGTGTGATCACATCCCGCTGGATCTCGTTGGTGCCCTCGCCGACGATCATCAGCGGCGCGTCGCGGAAGTAGCGTTCGACGTCGAACTCCGTCGAGTAGCCGTAACCGCCGTGGATCCGCACCGCGTCGAGCGCGATCTTCATCGCCGTCTCGGACGCGAACAGCTTGGCCATCCCGGCTTCCATGTCGACGCGCCGGCCCGCTTCGGCCTGGGCGGCGGCGTGCAGGGTCAGCTGGCGGGCGGCCGACAGCGAGGTGGCCATGTCGGCCAGGTAGTTGCCGATCGACTGGTGCTGCCAGATCGGCTTGCCGAACGTCTCGCGGTCCTGCGCGTAGGCGAACGCGTCCTCGAACGCCGCCCGCCCGACGCCCAGCGCCCGCGCCGCGACGTTCAGCCGCCCGGTCTCCAGTCCCTTCATCATCTGCCCGAAACCGCGGCCTTCCTCCGCGCCGAGCAGCGCGTCCGCCGGCGCGTGGAAGTCCTCGAACACCAGCTCACAGCTCTCGACGCCCTTGTAGCCGAGCTTGGGCAGATCACGCGAGACGGTCAGGCCGGGGCCGTGCTCGACGAGCAGGATCGACATGCCGCGGTGCTTGGGCTCGGCCGCCGGATCGGTCTTGCACAGCAACGCGATCAGCTGCGAGCGCCGCGAGTTGGTGATCCACGTCTTCGCGCCGTTGACGACGTAGCCGTCGCCGTCGCGGCGGGCGACCGTGCGCATCGCTTGCAGGTCGGAGCCGCCGCCGGGTTCGGTCAGTGCCATCGTCGCGCGGACCTCGCCCGTGGCCATCCGCGGCAGGTACCGGCGTTTCTGCTCGTCCGTGCCGTACTTCGTGAGGATCTTGGCGACGACGGTGTGCCCGCCCATCGCGCCCGCGAGGCTCATCCAGCCCCGTGCGAGTTCCTCGGTGACCAGCACATAGCACGGCATGGAGACCGCGTTGCCACCGTGCTCCTCGTCGATCGCCAGGCCGTAGATTCCCAGCTGCTTCATCTGGTCGATGAGCTCGCCGGGATAGGTGTTGGCGTGTTCGAGATCCCGCGCGACCGGCCGGACCTCCTTGTCGACGAAGTCGCGCACGGTCTCCACGACGAGACGTTCGTCGGTGCTCAGGATGTCGAGGGTGCCCATGCGCTATTTGTACGGCCAAATGTATTCCACGGTCAACGCCCGGCGTGATAGGAAGGATCGTGATTTGTACGGCCGGTGGCGAGGGAGTTCGATGAGCCTGCGTGAGTACGTGGAGTCCTGGCGGCCCGGTCCGGTCACGTCGGTCGACGCGTTGCCGCCCGGCCCGGCCGAGGCACTGTCGGCGGTGCTCGACCGGTCGCCGGTCAAGGACACGCTTCCCCCGCTGTGGCACTGGCTGTACTTCCTGACCTGGCCCGCGCAGCGCGATCTGGGCGACGACGGGCATCCGCGCGACGGGCATTTCCTGCCGCCGATCCCGGACCGCCGCCGCATGTTCGCAGGCGGGCGGCTCGAGGTGCGGCACGCGCTCGAGCTGGGCATCCCGGCCGAGCGCACCGACAGCCTCGGCGACGTCGTCGTGAAGCAGGGCCGCACCGGCGAGATGGCGTTCGTCACCGTGCGCAGCGAGATCAGCCAGGGTGGCCGGGTGTGCGTGGCCGAGGAGCAGGACATCGTCTACCGCATGGGTGAGGACGAGGGGCGCCGGTTCGACTACGACACCGCCGACGCGCCGGCGTCGGACGCGGCCTGGCAGCTGTCGATGCGGCCCGACCCGCGGCTGCTGTTCCGCTACAGCGCGCTCACCGCGAACGCGCACCGCATCCACTACGACGACCCGTACGTGCGCGAGGTCGAGGGCTATCCCGCGCTCGTGGTGCACGGGCCGCTGCTGGCGATGCTGATGCTCGAACTCGTGCGGGACCGCGACGTGCGCACGCTCTCGTTCCGGCTGCGCAAACCCGTCTTCGCGGGGGAACATGTGTGTGCGCTGGGCGATCCGGCCGGCGACGGCGCGAGCCTGCGCGTCGCGACAGCTCGCGACGAGAAGCACGCGACCGCGGAGGTGACGTTCGCATGACGCTGGACACGCTGGTCGCGGTGCTGTTCGTACCCGGTGACCGGCCCGACCGCTTCGACAAGGCGGTGGCCGCGGGCGCCGACGCGGTGATCCTCGACCTCGAGGACGCCGTCGCCGAGGCGGACAAGGATCGCGCGCGAGCCGCCGTCGCGGACTGGCTCGGCGCGGGCGGCAGCGCGTTCGTCCGGATCAACGGCGCCGACACGCCGTGGTTCGAGGCGGATCTGGACCTCGTCACGCGCCACGGATGCCCGGTCGTCGTGCCCAAGGCCGAGGATCCTGGCGTGCTGGAGGGCATCGAGGCGCCGCTGCTGCCGATCGTCGAGACGGCGGCGGGAATCGAGGCCGCCACCGCGGTGTGCGCGGCCAAGAACGTCGCGCGCGTCGCGTTCGGCAGCGTCGACCTGGCCACCCAGCTGGGTGTGCGGCACGACGACGAACTGGCGCTGGGCTACGCGCGGTCGCGCCTCGTGCTCGCCAGCGCGGCCGCCGGAATCGCGCCGCCACTGGACGGGGTCACCACCGCGGTCGGTGACACGGCGGTGCTGCGATCCGACATCGAGCACGCCCGGCGCCTGGGCTTCGGCGGCAAGCTGTGCATCCACCCGAAGCAGGTTTCCGTGGTGCGGCAGGGTTTCGCGCCGACGGAGGAGGAGCTGAGCTGGGCGCGCCGGATCGTCGGCGCGGGCGCGGGAGCGTCCGCTGTGGACGGACAGATGGTCGACCGGCCGGTGGTGGAACGGGCGCGGCGGCTGCTCGCCCGCGCGCCACGGGACGACGCCAGGTGACGACGCTGCCGTTGGACGGCGTCACCGTCGTCGGTCTCGAACAGGCCGTGGCAGCGCCGTTGGCCACGCGCCATCTGGCGGATCACGGCGCGCGGGTCATCAAGGTCGAACGGGTCGACGGCGGGGATTTCGCACGTGCCTACGACACCACCGTGCGCGGGATGGGCTCGCATTTCGTGTGGCTCAACCGGGGCAAGGAATCCGTCGCGCTCGACCTCAAGAGCGACGAGGGCGCGGGCCTGCTGCGGGACCTGATCGCGCGGGCGGACGTGTTCCTGCAGAACCTCGCGCCGGGCGCGGCGGCGCGGCTCGGCCTCGACGCCGGCACGCTGCGCGCCGCGCGGCCGGAGCTGATCGTGGTCGACATGTCGGGCTACGGCTCGTCGGGCCCCTACCGGGACCGGCGCGCCTACGACCTGCTCGTGCAGAGCGAGACCGGGCTCGTGTCGATCACCGGCACTCCCGAGGCGCCCGCCAAGACCGGCATCCCGACCGCGGACCTCGCGGCCGGCATGTACGCGTACTCCGGGGTGCTGTCGGCGCTGCTGCGGCGCGCCCGCACCGGGGAGGGCGCGCACGTGGAGGTGTCGATGTTCGACGCGCTGGCGGAGTGGATGGGGCATCCGCTGTACATGTCGGCGCACACGGGCGCGCAGCCGCCGCGCACCGGGCTGAGCCATCCGATCATCGCGCCGTACGACGCCTACCCGACCGCCGACGGCGAGGTGCTGATCGGCATCCAGAACGACCGCGGGTGGGTGCGGCTGGTGAGCGAGGTGCTGGGCAGGCCCGAACTCGCGGACGACCCGGATTTCGCCACGAACGTCGCGCGGGTGCGCAACCGGGGCCGGGTCGACGCGGTGGTGGCGGCCGGCACCAAGGACCTGACGTCGGCCGAACTGGTGCGCCGTCTCGACGCGGCGGGCATCGCGTCGGCGAAGGTCAACCTC
>DASZUO010000205.1:0-2147 GCA_035547575.1 Amycolatopsis sp.
GCACAGCAGCGCCTTCCCCCATCCGCAGGCGATCACCCCGTCTCCCTCGCCGCGGCGCGCGTTCTCCTTCAAGCCCGCTTCGATCAGCTCGAAGGCTTCGGTTTCGCGGCCTTGCCACGCGGCCAGGAACAGCGGCCCGTACCACGCGAGCGGAATGCCGCTGGCCTCGACGACCGCTTCCTGTTCCTCGAGCTGGGCCGTGGCCGTCGCCAGGTCGCCGAGCGAGATCTGCATGACGATGCAGGACGTCAGGGCGAGCGGCAGGACTGCCAACGCACCCAAGTCCCGCACGAGCTGGACGTGGCGGGTCGCCAGCACCTCCCAACTCTGCAGATCCCAAAGGTGGTCGCAGCACGTGGTGCTGGCCAGCCAGAGCCACCGGAGACCTTCGTCCCTCGGCAGGTCCGCCCTGCCGAACGCGGCGACCGCCTCCTTCAGCAGTGGCACGGCCGGCGCGTATCCGTCCGTGTACCGCGCGGTCAAGCCGTCCAGGAGAAGGTCGGCGGCTCGCGGTAGCGGCGCAGGAGGTGCCGCCTCCCGGGCTGCTGCGGCCACCTCATGCAGCCCGGCACCGCTGGCAAGATGCGCGGCGAACCTGGCCGCATCCAGCGCTTCCAGATAGGTGTCGCGGGCCAGCCGGACGTCCTGCGATCCCAACTGTTCGGCGGCTTTGAGCAGGACCGACGGCGCGTCGCTGCCGCGATTGATGGTGAACGAGATGCGGGCCGCCAGCAGGTTTGCCTCGGCGTTCTCGAACTCGCCCAACGGGCTGGCTTGAGCCAGCGACAGCAGTCGCGACGCGGATTCGGGCGAGCCGGCTTCGAGGCTGGCGCGCGCGGCGGCAAGGGCCCGCTGCCCGCGCTGATGCGGGTCCGGAGTCAGTTCCGTTGCTCGCTCGAGGAAGGCGGCGGCCGCGGTGAGCCCGCCGCGCGCCTGCGCCCGGTCGGCCGAGCGTTCCAACTCCATGGCGACGTCTTCGTCCGGCCCGACCGCGGCCTGCGCCTTGTGCCAGGCGCGCCGGTCGGGGTCGACCTGCGCGTCGACGACCTGCGCCAGCACGCGGTGCGTGTTTCGCCGTTCCTCCGGCGATGCAGCGCGATATATCGCGGAGCGCACCAGCGGATGTCGAAACCGTACGCGGGCGCCGAACTCGACCAATCCCGCCGCGATAGCCGGACGCGGCGCCGTGTCGATGTTGATGCCCAGCTGTTCCGCGGCTCGCCATACCAACACCGGGTCGCCCACCGGTTCGACGGCAGCCACGAGCATCAGCTGCCGCGTTTCAGCCGGCAAAGGCGCAATCTGCCGCTGGTAGCTCTCCTCTATCCGTCGGGGCAGCTTGGCTGCGTTGGGTAGCCCGAAGCCGCCCGCTAGCTCGGCGGGGGTGAAGCCGCGCGGCAGCTCCAGCAGCGCCAACGGGTTACCCCGCGCCTCGGCGAGGACCCGCCCCAGCACACGGTCATCGACTGGCCCTCGGTGGGCCGAGACGAGCAGAGCGCGAGCGTCCTCGTCGGGCAGTCCGCCGATCCGCATCTCGGACAGCCCGGCAACCTCCGGCACCTCGGGCAGGTCCTGATCGGTGGTGGATTCACGCACAGCGAAGACCATCGCTACGGATTCGGCCAGCAGACGGCGCGCGACGAAAGCGAGCACCTGTGCAGACGCCCGATCCAGCCACTGCGCATCATCGATGACACAGACCAGCGGCCGCTCCTGAGCCGCCTCGGCAAGCAGGCCGAGCACCGCCAGCGCTACCAGGAACCGGTCAGGAGGGCTGCTTCCCGCACTGACGCCGAATGCCGTCCGCAGCGCCTCCTGCTGCGGGGCCGGCAGGCGCTCGAGGCAATCGAGCAACGGCGTGCACACCGAGTGCAGCGCCGCGAAGGCCAGCTCCATCTCCGACTGGACACCGACGGCGCGCACGACCCGGCACTGGGCTGCCCGCTCGACGACGTAGTCCAGCAGCATGGTCTTGCCGACTCCGGCTTCACCGCGCAGCACCAGTACGCGGCTCTCTCCGGCCCGGACGTCCTCAACCAGCTGGTCGAGCGCCTGACGTTCGGCGCGCCGATCCAGCAGCAACGCCATCACCTGCCCCGACCGTCGTCGACCCGAACAGTATCCGCGCTCATCGATCCGGACGCCAT
>DASZUO010000206.1:0-6680 GCA_035547575.1 Amycolatopsis sp.
ATGGCGTCCGGATCGATGAGCGCGGATACTGTTCGGGTCGACGACGGTCGGGGCAGGTGATGGCGTTGCTGCTGGATCGGCGCGCCGAACGTCAGGCGCTCGACCAGCTGGTTGAGGACGTCCGGGCCGGAGAGAGCCGCGCGCTGGTGCTGCGCGGCGAGGCCGGAGTCGGCAAGACCATGCTGCTGGACTACGTCGTCGAGCGGGCAGGTCAATGCCGGGTCGTGCGCGCCGTCGGTGTCCAGTCGGAGATGGAGCTGGCCTTCGCGGCGCTGCACTCGGTGTGCACGCCGTTGCTCGACTGCCTCGAGCGCCTGCCGGCCCCCGCAGCAGGAGGCGTTGCGGACGGCATTCGGGGTCAGCGCGGGAAGCAGCCCTCCCGACCGGTTCCTGGTCGCGCTGGCCGTGCTCGGCCTGCTCGCCGAGGCCGCTCAGGAGCGGCCGCTGGTGTGTGTCATCGACGATGCGCAGTGGCTCGATCGGGCGTCCGCACAGGTGCTCGCCTTCGTCGCGCGCCGTCTGCTGGCCGAATCCGTGGCGATGGTCTTCGCCGTGCGCGAATCCACCACCGAGCAGGACCTGCCCGAGGTGCCGGAGGTTGCCGGGCTGTCCGAGCTGCGGATCAGCGGGCTGCCCGACGAGGACGCGCGCACACTGCTCGTCTCGGCCCACCGAGGCCCCGTCGATGACCGCGTGCTGGAACGGGTCCTGGCCGAGGCACGCGGCAACCCGTTGGCGCTGCTGGAGTTGCCGCGTGGCTTCACCCCCGCCGAGCTCGCGGGCGGCTTCGGGCTACCCAGCGCAGGCAAGCTGCCCCGGCGCATAGAGGAGAGCTACCAGCGGCAGATTGCGCCCTTGCCGGCCGAGACGCGGCAGCTGATGCTCGTGGCCGCCGTCGAACCGGTGGGCGACCCGGTGTTGGTGTGGCGCGCCGCGGAACAACTGGGCATCAACATCGACACCGCGCCGCGACCGGCGATCGCGGCGGGACTGATCGAATTCGGCGCCCGCGTCCGGTTTCGGCATCCGCTGGTGCGCTCGGCGATCTACCGCGCGGCGTCGCCGGAGGAACGCCGCAACACGCACCGCGTGCTGGCGCAGGTCGTCGACGCGCAGGTCGACCCCGACCGGCGCGCGTGGCACAAGGCTCAGGCCGCGGTCGGACCGGACGAAGACGTCGCCATGGAGTTGGAACGCTCCGCCGACCGGGCGCAGGCCCGCGGCGGGCTCACCGCGGCCGCCGCCTTCCTCGAACGAGCCACGGAACTGACTCCGGACGCGCAACAGCGCGGTCATCGGGCCCTCGCCGCCGCGCGGGCCAGCCTCGAGGCCGGCGCGCCCGAATCAGCGTCGCGACTGCTGTCGCTGGCGCAGGCCAGTCCCTTGGGCGAGTTCGAGAGCGCCGAAGCAAACCTGCTGGCGGCCCGCATCTCGTTCACCATCAATCGCGGCAGCGACGCGCCGTCGGTTCTGCTCAAAGCCGCCGAACAGCTGGGATCGCACGACGTCCGACTGGCCCGCGACACCTATCTGGAAGCCCTGGACGCGGCCAGGTTCGCCGCGCACCTAGCCAGCGGTCCGGGCCTGCACGAGGTGGCCACCGCAGCCCGGGAGGCGGCACCACCCGCGCCGCTACCGCGGGCCGCCGATCTTCTCCTGGACGGTCTGACCGCGCGGTACACCGACGGCTACGCGCCGGCCGTGCCGCTGCTGAAGGAGGCCGTCGCCGCGTTCAGCAGCGCGGACTTGCCGAGGGACGAAGGGCTCCGGTGGCTCTGGCTGGCCAGCACCACGTGCTGCGACCACCTGTGGGACCTGCAGAGTTGGGAGGTGCTGGCGACCCGCCACGTGCAGCTCGTGCGGGATTTGGGTGCGTTGGCAGTCCTGCCGCTCGCCCTGACGTCCTGCATCGTCATGCAGATCTCGCTCGGTGACCTGGCCACGGCCACCGCGCAGCTCGAGGAACAGGAAGCGGTCGTCGAGGCCAGCGGCATTCCGCTCGCGTGGTACGGGCCGCTGTTCCTGGCTGCGTGGCAAGGCCGCGAAACCGAGGCCTTCGAGCTGATCGAAGCCGGCTTGAAGGAGAACGCGCGCCGCGGCGAGGGCGACGGGGTGATCGCCTGCGGATGGGGAAAGGCGCTGCTGTGCAACAGCCTCGGCCGGTACGAGGAGGCGCTGGCCGCGGCGCAGGAGGCGACCGCCCCGCACCTCGAGATCGGTATGCCCTACTGGGCCTCGCTCGTCGAACTCATCACGGCAGCTGCCCGGTCAGGCCAACCCGAGCATGCCACCGACGCGTTCGAACGGTTCACTGCACGCGCTGAGGCCAGTGGCAGCGAGTGGGCGCTCGGCCTGTCGGCTCGCTGCCGGGCGCTGCTCAGTGACGGGCCGTCCGCGGACCGCGGCTACCGGGAAGCGATCGAGCGGCTGGGCCGGACCCGCGTTCGCGGCGAGCTCGGCCGCACACACCTGCTCTACGGCGAATGGCTGCGACGCGACAACCGTCGCGTCGACGCGCGCGAACAACTTCGTACGGCGCACGAGATCTTCGCCGAGCGCGCCGCTCGCGAACTTGCCGCCACCGGCGAAACCGTCCGCAAGCGCACCGTTGAGGCGCCCAGCGAGCTCACCGCTCAGGAAGCCCACATCGCCCGGCTGGTCCGCGACGGGCTGTCCAACGCCGAGATCGGCGCCCGGTTGTTCATCAGCCCGCGCACCGTCGAGTGGCACCTGAGCAAGATCTTCACCAAGCTGCAGATCACCTCCCGAAGGCAACTGCGTCGCTGACCATTCACGCAGCCAAGCGACGCGTCTGTCGCTCCGCTAGCGGACCGCGACCGGTGGGCACGGCGGCACCGTGCCCGGGCCGGGCGGAGCGAGCAGCGCGCCGGCATCGCGCACCGGGCTTCGCGCGCGGATTCGAATGGTCAGAACGGTGGCCGCGATGGCGGCCAGGGCGGCCACGACCAGCGAGTAGACCTGCGCGGTGTCCTCCAGGCCGTAGTGCGACGTCGCGATCCCGCCGGCGACAGCGGGAATGCCGGTCGCGAGATAGCTGACGATGTAGATCGCTGTGATCACCCCGGCCCTGTCAGCTGTGGGCGTCTGGACGGTCACGGAGCGGTACCCGCCTGTGAAAGCGGGCCCGAATCCGAACCCGGCGACAGCCGTGCCCACCAGCAGGAATCCGGACGACGCCCGCTCGACCGCAACGAAGGTCATGAGTGCGCCGGCGACCAACACCAGGCAGCCGGACAGCATCACGCGGGAGGGCTCGCGCCTGACGAGCGCCGCAGAGCCGGCGGCGCCCAGCCCGGTGAAGAGCAGGATCACGACCCCACCCCATACGAGATCGTTCGAGCCCAGCAGCAGCGCGGCGAGCGACGGCCCCAGCGAGAGGACGAATCCGGCGAGGGCCCACACGGCGAGCAGGCACGGCACCGCGATGCCGAAGGCGCCGCGGACGCTCCGCGGCAGGCTGACGTGGGGCAGCAGGGCGCTCACAACCACCGGGTGTCGGCGTCCGGGTTCGGGCATCGTCCCCACGGCGAGGCCACCGACGACGAACGCCCCCAGGACCAGCCACCAGACGAAGTGGGTCGGTGCGACCGCGTACTGGGCCAAAGCGCTCGCTCCGAGCGCGCCGAGGGCCTGGCCGCCCGACGGCGCGAGGCTGGAGACGAGCGGCGTCATGGTGCCGGCCGGCCGTAGATCGAGCAGCGCTGCGCTGGCCGCGCCGCTGATCAACCCCACGGCCACACCTTGCACCGCGCGAGCCGCATACAGCGTCCCTTCACCGTCGGCCAGCAGGAACAAGGCGCAGGAGAGTGCCCCGACCGCCAGACCCGTCAAGATCACGGGCCGGCGGCCCACGTAGTCGGACATTGAGCCGACGAGCAGCAGGGTGACGAGCAGCGCGCCGATGTAGACGGTGAACAGCAGGGTGAGCGTGGTCGCCGAGAAGCCGAACCGCACTTGGTAGACGCGGTAGAGGGGCGAGGCGGCCCCGTTGGCCGCGAACGCCAGAAACGCCGTGCCGGCGGTGGTCCAGAAGGACAGTCGCCGCGACAGTGCAGGCCGGTGCCTCGTCGTCGGGGCATCGAGCCCGACGACCGCGGTAGGGCCGCTGTATTGCTTCGGCGTGGACACGCACCCTCCTCGGGTTACGCCCACCACTGTGTCGGCGCCGGATGCCCGTGGCACCCGGGAGCGACCCCGGTGACGTCCCGGGCGTAGCGGACCGGACACGGGGCAGCGGAGCAGCCGCAGTCCCCCCGGGCAACGGACCAGCGCGCGGTGTGCCGGTACCAGTGCGGGGGGCTGCACCAGGGTCCACGCCCGGGGGTTCCCCTGGCGCGATCGACACCGGTGGCTCGGCAGGCTGATCGCACTTGAAACGCCGGACCCGCAAACCGCTTAGGGGAAGAGATGTCTGAAGTCACTACGTCGAGCTACCTGCCGCCGCTCGCGCTGCCGCACGAGCGCCAGGGTCTGGGCCGCGAGCTGGAGGCGGTGCTGCACGAGCTCGTCGCCCTCTCCCTGATCGGCAAGCAACTGCACTGGGCGGTGATCGGTCCGATGTTCCGGCCGGTCCACCAGCAGGTGGACGAGTTGGTCGACTCCTGGCGGGAACTTGCCGACCAGGTCGCGGAGCGCGCGGTGGCCCTCGGCTACATCCCGAACGGGCAGCCCTCGGCCGTCGCGGCCGGCTCGCAGCTGGCGCCGGTACCGCATGCGAGCGTCGAGGACCACGTCGTCGTGCGCGAGTTGGCGCGCCGGATCGCCGACGTCTCCGAACGTGTCCGGCAGCGGATGGAGAAGATCGGCGACGTCGACCTGGTCTCGCAGGACATCCTGGTCGGCGTCGTTCGAGAGTTGGAGAAGCAGCAGTGGATGCTGCGGGCGCAACTCGACAGGCGCGTCGGATGACGGCGTCGCGCGGGTTTCGTGGCCGGCGGCCGACGGAGATCGACCCGTCGCGCATCCCGCCGGGCCAGTACGTCACCCGCGACTTCCCGGTCCTGTCCGCAGGACCAACTCCGCACACCCCGCTGTCGCGCTGGACGTTCACGATCCGCGGCGCCGTCGACGAGCCGATCTCGTGGACGTGGGACGAACTGCGCGCCCTACCGCGCGAGACGTTCACCGTCGACATCCACTGCGTGACCAAGTGGTCCAAGCTCGGCACGTCCTGGACGGGCGTTTCGTTCGACACCCTGCTCGCCGGAGTCGAGACCAGCGCGGAATATGCCTTGGCGTTCTGCGACGGCGGCTACACGACCAACGTCCCCCTCGACGACCTCAGGGACGGGCAGGCCTGGGTCGCGTACGAGTACGAGGGCGCACCGCTGGAACCGGTGCACGGTGGCCCGGCGCGTCTGCTCGTCCCCCATCTCTACTTCTGGAAGAGCGCCAAGTGGGTGCGCGGAATCGAGTTGCTCGACTCGGACGAGCGCGGCTTCTGGGAGCGCTACGGCTACCACAACTACGGAGACCCGTGGAAAGAACAGCGGTACGACGGCGATTGAACTGGCAGGTCGGAACGGTGCTCGAGCTCGTCGAGGAAGCGCCGCGGGTGCGGAGCATCGTTCTCGACCTCCCGGGTTGGCGCGGCCACCGCGCAGGTCAGCACGTGGACGTGCGGCTCACGGCGGACGACGGGTATCAGGCGCAGCGCAGCTACTCGATCGCGTCGTCGCCCGAGGACAGGAGCGTTGTCCTCACGGTCGAACGGCTCGAGGACGGCGAGGTGTCGCCGTACCTCGTCGACGAGCTCCGAGTCGGGGATGAGCTCGAGCTGCGCGGGCCCGTCGGCGGGTACTTCGTGTGGGAGGCCTCGATCGGCGGGCCACTTCTGCTCGTCTCCGGTGGCAGCGGCATCGTTCCGTTCCGCTCGATGCTGCGGCATCGCACCGCGACCCGAAGCACGGTGCCGGTCAGCTTGCTGTACTCGGCCAGGTCGCTCGACAGCCTGATCTATCACGACGAGATCATGAGGCTCGCCGTGCAGGACGGGATCGACGTCAGCGTGACGCTCACCGGTCAGCACCCGGCCGGATGGCACGGGTACACACGCCGGGTCGACCGGGACATGCTCGCCGAGGCCGGCATACCGCCTGCCGAGTCGCCGCGGACCTACATCTGCGGTCCGACCGGATTCGTCGAGGCCGCCGCGACCGCCCTCGTCGAACTTGGACACGATCCCAGCCGGATCCGGACCGAGCGCTTCGGCGGGAGCGGAGCGCAGTCATCGATGATCGAATCCACTTCCGAGGGCTAGCGAACCATGTATCCGGTTGATGGCAACGCGATTGCCGGGACTCTGTTCGAGCTCCTCGGCGCCGAGATGACCGATGCCACCGGGACGTGTGCGAGCTGCCTGGAAGCGCGGCCGCTCGGTGAGCTGGCCGTGTATCCCGGCGGTCCCGGGATTGTGGTCCGCTGCCGTTCCTGCGACAACGTGCTGATGGTCCTCGTGGAGATCCGCGGCATCACCTGCGTCGATCTGCTGGGTTTCACCGCGGTCGATCCAGCGCCGGCGAGTTGATCAGACGCAGCTGTCCCCACGGATCACGGCGCCACCTGCGGGATACCCAGGCTCCGCCGCCGCGCTCTCGGCGCCGCACCAGGGAGCGCGCAGGTGACGTCCACAGGCGCGATCGACGACTGACGAGGCGAGC
>DASZUO010000207.1:0-2560 GCA_035547575.1 Amycolatopsis sp.
TGGCACCAAGCGCGAGGACGTGGAGCGCGGCCAGGTCGTGGTCAAGCCCGGCACGATCACCCCGCACACCCAGTTCGAGGGCAACGTCTACATCCTGTCCAAGGACGAGGGCGGACGGCACACGCCGTTCTTCAACAACTACCGGCCGCAGTTCTACTTCCGCACCACGGACGTCACCGGCGTCGTCACGCTGCCCGAGGGCACCGAGATGGTCATGCCCGGCGACAACACCGAGATGACGGTGGAACTGATCCAGCCGATCGCCATGGAGGAGGGCCTGCTCTTCGCCATTCGCGAGGGTGGCCGCACCGTCGGCTCCGGCCGGGTGACGAAGGTCCTGAAATAAAGCAAACGGATCGCGCTGCAGGAATCGCTGTTTCCGGGTTCCGTACGCGCGGTTGGAGTCCGTAGGGCTCACCAGGTGGTCGCCCAGGTGGGTGGTCAACACGACACTCACCTGGGCGCAATCACGAAGAGATACGGCCAGCGACAGCGAGGATGACCATGGCGGGACAGAAGATCCGCATCAGGCTCAAGGCCTACGACCACGAGGCGATCGACGCCTCCGCGCGCAAGATCGTCGACACGGTGACCCGTACCGGGGCTCGTGTCGTCGGACCGGTTCCGCTGCCGACCGAGAAGAACGTCTACTGCGTCATCCGTTCGCCGCACAAGTACAAGGACAGCCGCGAGCACTTCGAGATGCGCACCCACAAGCGGTTGATCGACATCCTGGACCCGACGCCGAAGACCGTCGACGCGCTCATGCGCATCGACCTGCCGGCGAGTGTCGACGTGAACATCCAGTAAGACGGCACAGGTAGCAGCGGCAGCAAGCAGGACCGAGAAGACCAGAAAGCGAAAGGGACACCAGCATGGCACTCGAGATCAAGGGAATCCTGGGCGAGAAGCTCGGGATGACCCAGGTCTTCGACGATGACAATCGCATCGTGCCGGTCACCGTCGTGAAGGCTGGGCCGTGCGTCGTGACCCAGGTCCGGACGCCGGAGAACGACGGCTACGCGGCCGTTCAGTTGGCGTACGGCGCCATCGACCCGCGCAAGGTGACCAAGCCGCTGGCCGGTCACTACGCCAAGGCCGGGGTGACCCCGCGCCGGCACGTCGCCGAGCTGCGGACCGACTTCGCCAACGAGTACGAGGTCGGCCAGGAAGTCACGGTCGAGAACTTCACCGCCGGCGCATCCGTCGCCGTGACCGGCATCAGCAAGGGCAAGGGCACCGCCGGTGTCATGAAGCGGCACGGGTTCCACGGTCTGGGCGCCTCGCACGGTGCCCACCGGGTGCACCGTGCGCCGGGTTCGATCGGTGGCTGCGCCACCCCGGGCCGGGTCTTCAAGGGTGTCCGGATGGCCGGCCGGATGGGCAACGAACGCAAGACGATCCTGAACCTCACCGTGCAGAAGGTCGACACCGAGAACGGCCTGCTGTTGATCAAGGGCGCGATTCCCGGCTCGAACGGCAGCATCGTGTTCGTGCGCGGCGCGGCGACCGCCGGTGAGCTCAGCGCCGCCAAGGAAGGTGCCTGATGACCGCGACAGTGGAGGTCCGGACCCCGGACGGCAAGACCAACGGCAGCGTCGAGCTGCCCGCGGAGATCTTCGACGCGCAGGCCAACATCGCCCTGATGCACCAGGTCGTCGTGGCCCAGCTGGCCGCGGCCCGCCAGGGCACGCACGCGGCCAAGACCCGCGGTCAGGTCTCCGGCGGCGGCGCCAAGCCGTACCGGCAGAAGGGCACCGGCCGGGCCCGCCAGGGTTCGACCCGCGCTCCGCAGTTCGCCGGCGGTGGCGTCGTCCACGGCCCGCAGCCGCGCAAGTACAACCAGCGGACCCCGAAGAAGATGAAGGCCGCCGCTCTGCGGGGCGCCCTCTCCGATCGGGCCCGCGACGGCCGGGTGCACGTCCTGACCCACGTCGTCGACGGCGAGGCGCCCTCGACCAAGACCGCCTTGGGCGCGATCGCCGCCGTGAGCGCGGCCGAGCGCGTGCTGGTGGTCCTGGACCCGGCCGACGTCGCCGGCTGGAAGAGCCTGCGCAACGTTCCGCGTGTGCACCTGATCGACGCCGGGCAGCTGAACACCTACGACGTGCTGGTCAACGACGACGTGGTCTTCACCCAGGCGGCGCTCGAGTCGTTCCTCGGGACCGCGGCGGCCAAGCCGGCGGCGGCGACATCGGCGCCCAGCAGCGACGACCAGCCGTTCGGCGCCGGCAGCCGCGCGGCGCTGGAGGACGGCAGCCAGCCCGAAGGCTTCCCGATCAAGGGCAACGCGAGCTCGAAGCTCTACCACGTTCCGGGCAGCTCGCACTACGACCGCACCGCCGCCGAGGTCTGGTTCGCCACGACCGAGGACGCGGAGGCCGCCGGCTTCCAGCTGCCGAAGAGCCAGCGTCCGGCCGCTGACGAGGAGGGCCAGAAGTGAGTACCGTGACCGACCCGCGGGACGTGCTGCTCGCTCCGATCATCTCGGAGAAGAGCTACGGCCTGCTCGATGAGAACAAGTACACGTTCCTCGTCCACCCCGACGCCAACAAGACCC
>DASZUO010000208.1:0-13052 GCA_035547575.1 Amycolatopsis sp.
GGCCGTGGCGCGCGCCTGGATCAGCTCGAGGTACAGGTCGGCCAACCGGTGCTTGAGCGCCTGGAACGAACCGACCGGGCGCCCGAACTGGTAGCGCTGCTTCACATACGCCACCGTCTCGTCCAGACACCACTGCGCGACCCCGACCTGCTCCGACGCGAGCAGGCCCGCACCGGTGGTAAGCGCACCCGCCAGCGCCCGCACCGCCGCCTCGCCCGAGGCGAGTTGCGTCCCGGATGCCTTGTCCAGCACCACATCTGCCAGCCGGCGGGTGAGGTCCAGTGACGTCACCTCGGTCGCGGAGAAATCCCGCACCGCGTACAGCGCCGGGCCGCCGGGACCCGTCGCCGGCACCACGAGCACCTCGGCGACAGACGCGTCCGCCACCAGGCCGATCCGTCCATCCAGGACATCGCCGGCCGCCGAAACCGTGGCGGGGAAAGGTGATCCCGGCCAGGTGGTGAGCGGCACCGCGAGCGCGCCGGTCACCTCGCCGGACGCGAGGCGCCGCAGCAGGCCGGCGGCCTCGTCCGTGTCGCACGCGAGCAGCGCCGACGTGGCCAGCACCGCACTGCCCAGGAACGGCATCGGCACCACGGCCCGGCCCAGCTCCTCCAGCACCACCGCCAGCTCACGCGCGGACGCGCCCTGCCCACCGAGTTCCTCTGGCACGTGCAGGCCCGCCAGCCCGAGCTCGGCGGCGGCCGTGCGCCACAGTTTCAGATCGTAGGGCTCGTCGCTCTCCGTCCGGGCGAGCACCGAAGCCGCGGCCGCCTTGTCGGCGAACAGGTCGCGCACGCTGGCGCGCAGGTCTTCCTCGACGTCGGAGTACAGCAGATCGGTCACCGCGGGAGATCCTTCCAGGCGACGTCCTTGTCCACCCTGGGTTCCGAGGGCAGCCCGAGCACCCGCTCGGAGATGATGTTGCGCAGCACCTCGGAGGTGCCGCCTTCGATCGAGTTCCCCTTCGACCGCAGGTAGCGGTATCCGGGCTCGCGGCCGATCATGTCGACCTGCTCCGGCCGGCGCATCGTCCAGTCGTCGTAGCGCAGCCCGTCCTCGCCGGCGAGCTCGACCTCGAGCCCGGACAGCGCCTGCTGCAGCCGCGCGAACGCCAGCTTCATCGCCGAGCCCTCGGGGCCGGGATGGCCCGCGGCCAGCTGCTGCCGCAACCGCGCGCCGGCCAGGCGCGTGGCCTCGGCTTCGGCCCACAGGCGCACGAGCCGTTCGTGCAGCTCGGGAGTGCGCAGTTCCGGGTGTGCCCGCCAGGTGCCTGCCACGATGCCGATCAGCCCGCCCTCGCGCGGCGCCGCGTTGCCGCCGATGGCGACGCGCTCGTTCATCAGCGTCGTGGTCGCGACCCGCCAGCCGTCGCCGACCGCGCCGAGCCGGTTCTCGTCGGGGATGCGCACGCCGGTCAGGAAGACCTCGTTGAACTCGGCCTCGCCGGTGATCTGCCGCAGCGGGCGCACATCCACGCCCGGATCGGTCATGTCGCAGATGAAGTACGTCATGCCGCGGTGTTTGGGCACGTCCGGGTCGGTGCGCGTGACGAGGATCGCGAACCGGGCGAGGTGCGCGACCGAGGTCCACACCTTCTGCCCGTCGACCACCCACTCGTCGCCGTCGCGGACCGCGCGGGTGCCCAGCGCCGCAAGGTCCGAGCCCGCGCCGGGCTCGGAGAACAGCTGGCACCACACCTCCTCGCCGGTCCAGAGTGGACGGAGGTAGCGCCGTTTCTGCTCGTCGGTACCGAACGCGAGGATCGTCGGTGCCGCCATGCCGAGTCCGATGCCGATGCGCCGCGGGTTGTTGTCCGGCGCACCTGCCCTGGCGAACTCGTCGTCCACAACGGACTGCAGCTCGCGCGGCGCGTCGATGCCGCCAAGGCCCTCCGGGTAGTGCACCCACGCGAGGCCCGCGTCGAAGCGGGCCCGCAGGAACTCCAGGCGGTCGGTGGTTCCAGGGTCGTGCGCGGCGAGGAACTCGCCGACCTTCGTGCGCAGCTCGTCCGCGGTCGTCACTTGGCCTCCTCGCGCCACTTCCTCAGCTCGCGGTGCGCCAGCGACCGCTTGTGCACCTCGTCCGGGCCGTCGGCGAACCGCAACGTGCGGATGCCCGCCCACATCTCGGCGAGCGGGAAGTCCTGCGACAGCCCGCCGGCGCCGTGCGACTGGATCGCCTTGTCCAGGATCCACTCCACGGTGAGCGGGGTGGCGATCTTGATGGCTTGGATCTCGGTGTGCGCGCCGCGATTGCCGACCGTGTCCATCAGCCACGCCGTCTTGAGCGTCAGCAGCCGCAGTTGCTCGATCCGCACCCGCGACTCGGCGATCCAGTCCTGCACCACGCCCTGGTCGGCGATCGGCTTGCCGAACGTGCTGCGCGACAGCGTGCGGCGGCACATCATCTCGATCGCCCGCTCGGCGAGCCCGATCGAGCGCATGCAGTGGTGGATGCGGCCCGGCCCGAGCCGCGCCTGCGCGATCGCGAAGCCGTCGCCCTCCTCAGCCAGCAGGTTCTCCGCGGGGACGCGCACGTTGTCGAACACGACCTCGGCGTGGCCGCCGTGCGAGCTGTCGTCGTAGCCGAACACCTTCATGCCACGCCTGGCCGTGACCCCCGGTGTGTCACGCGGCACCAGGATCTGGCTCTGTTGCCGGTGCGGCTCGGCATCCGGATCCGTCTTGCCCATCACGATGAAGATCTGGCAGTTCGGGTTCATCGCGCCGGTGATGTACCACTTGCGCCCGTTGATCACGTAGCTGTCGCCGTCGCGCCTGATGCTCGTGGAGATGTTGCGCGCGTCGGAGGAGGCCACCTCGGGCTCGGTCATCGCGAACGCCGACCGGATCTCCCCGTCCAGCAACGGTTCCAGCCACTGCTTGCGCTGCTGCTCGGTGCCGAACATCGACAGCACCTCCATGTTGCCCGTGTCCGGTGGCGCGCAGTTGAGCGCGATCGGCGCGAGCTGGATGCTGCGACCGGTGATCTCGGCCAGCGGCGCGTACTGAAGGTTGGTCAGTCCCGCGCCGTACTCGCCGGGCAGGAACAGGTTCCACAGGCCGCGCTTGCGTGCCTCGGCCTTGAGCTCGTCGACGATCGGCGGGGCCGCCCACGGATGCTCGCGCTCGTCGAGCTGCCGCTCGAACACGGCTTCCGCCGGATAGATGTGGGAGTCCATGAACTCGAGCAGCCTGCCGCGCAGCTCCTCGGTCTTGGCGTCGTAGGCGAAGTCCATCACGCTTCCTTGAGGGTTTCGTTGCCGAGCCGGACAAGGGGGACGACAGCCGCACCGATTTCGTCGAAACCGGTGCCAACGGTCTGCCCGTGGCTGTAGCGGTAGTAGATGCCTTCCAGGATCACCGCGAGCTTGAAGAAGCCGAGCCCGACATACCAGTTGAGCGCGGAGATGTCGCGCGACGAGCGTTGCGCGTAGCGCGCGACGACCTCGTCGATGCCCGGATAGCCAGGCGCCGAGCTGACGTTGGACACCACCGCGAGGTTCGCCCGCTCGCGCTCGGCGTAGACCACCAGCAGCGCGAGGTCGGTGAGCGGATCGCCCAATGTGGACATCTCCCAGTCCAGCACCGCGGTGATCCGGTCGGACTCGTCGATCAGCACGTTGTCCAGCCGGTAGTCGCCGTGCACGATCGCGGCCGGGCCCGAGACGGGCACGGCCGCGGCGAGCCGCTCGTGCAGCCGGTCGATGCCGTCGAGGCCCCGGCTGCGCGAGGCGTCGAGCTGTTTCTTCCAGCGGCGCACCTGGCGTGCCAGAAATCCGTCCGGGCGCCCGAAATCGCCGAGCCCGACCTCGTCCGGGCGCACCGCGTGCAGGTCGACGAGCGTGTCGGTCAGCGCGTCCGCGATCGCCCGTGTGCGCTCGGGACCGAGCGCCGCCAGTTCGTCCGCGTCGCGATAGGGCTTGCCCGGCACGAAATCCATGACGTAGAACGGCGCGCCCAGCACCTCGGTGTCCTGGCACAGCGCGATCGTCCCCGGCACCGGGACCCTGGTCGGCCGCAGCGCGCTGATCACGCGGTGCTCGCGGCTCATGTCGTGCGCGGTGGGCAGGACGTGCCCGAGCGGCGGGCGGCGCACCACCCAGCGCGACGTGCCGTCGCCGACGATGTAGGTCAGGTTCGACCGGCCGCCCGCCACGATCTCGGCGCTCAGCGGGCCGTCGACCAGACCGGGGGACTGCTCGTCGAGGTAGGCACGAAGCCGGCCCAGATCCAGGCCGGGCGGGTCCTCTCGGGTCACGAAGTCCTCCTTGACTCTGTGGTACCGACCGGCCGGTATGTCCTGCCCTGGCGGCGATGCGCCGCCCGCCGCACCGGTTGTCAGGCCAGCATCCGGGTGACGAACTCCGCGACACAGCCCGGCTTGTCGGCCCCGTCTATCTCGATCGTCCAGCGCGTGACGAACTGCTTGCCACCGGGCACGTCCGTGGCCTCGGCCAGCTCGGCCCGGCCGCGGACCTTCGCGCCGACCAGGACCGGCTGCGGGAACCGGACCTTGTTCAGGCCGTAGTTGATCCCCATCCGGATGCCCTCGACCTGGTATGTCTGCGCCGCGAGGAACGGCAGCAGCGACAGGGTGAGGAAGCCGTGCGCGATCGGCCCGCCGAACGGGCCCTGCCGCGCCTGCTCGAGGTCCACGTGGATCCACTGGTGGTCACCGGTCGCGTCGGCGAAGGTGTTCACCTGCTCCTGCGTGATCGTGTGCCACTCGCTGACGCCGATCTCCTGCCCGGCGAGGGCGGCCAGGTCCTCGATGCTGTCGAAGGTACGCACGTGCTCAGTCCCTCGGTCCGCCGGCGAGGTAGATGACCTGCCCGGACACGAATCCGGCGCCCTCGCTCACCAGGAACGACACGGTGTTGGCGACGTCCTCCGGGGTGCCGACGCGTCGCACCGGGATCTCCTTGGCCGCGGCGGCCTTGAAGTCCTCGAACGACACGCCGAGGCGCTCGGCGGTCTTGGCCGTCATGTCGGTGGCGATGAAGCCCGGCGCGATCGCGTTCGCCGTGACGCCGAACTGGCCCAGCTCGATCGCGAGGGTCTTGGTGAAGCCCTGCAGGCCCGCCTTGGCGGCCGAGTAGTTGACCTGACCGCGGTTGCCCAGCGCGGCGACGCTGGAGAGGTTGACGATGCGGCCCCACTTCTGCTGGGTCATGTACTTCTGGGTCGCGCGCGTCATCACGAACGAGCCGCGCAGGTGCACGCCGAGTACGGAGTCCCAGTCCTGGTCGGTCATCTTGAAGAGCAGGTTGTCGCGGGTGATGCCGGCGTTGTTGACGAGCACCGTCGGCGCGCCGAGCTCCTCGGCGACGCGGGACACGGCGGCCTCGGCCTGCTCGGTCTCCGACACGTCCAGCCCGACGCCGACCGCCTTGCCGCCGTCGGCGACGATCGACTCCGCGCCCTGCTTGACGGCGGACTCGTTCAGGTCGAGCAGCCCCACGGCGAACCCGTCGCCGGCGAGCTTGCGGGCGACGGCCGCGCCGATGCCCTGGCCGGCACCCGTGACGATCGCGACCCGGGAGTGGGATTCCGTCACGTACTTTCCTCCTCGGCAGTGATGCACATGGTAAGCAAGCGCTTAGCGCGCTGCCGGGCACAGCTTACCGTGACGCCGCGACCCCCGGAAGCCCGATCCGCGGCTCGCCCGTCACCGCTGCGTCGCGGCGATGACCCGGCCCAGCGCCTGGTGCAGCGCCTCGAGTTCGGCTACGTCCATGCCCAGTTCCTCGACCACGCGATAGGGGATCCGCTCGGCTTCCGTGCGTAGCTCGCGTCCCCTGCCGGTCAGGTCGATCTTCAGCACGCGCTCGTCGCCGCGGTCGCGTTCGCGGTGCACGTAGCCGAGTGCTTCTAGGCGTTTGAGCAGCGGGGACAGCGTCGCGGGCTCGTGCCGCAGTGTCGCGCACAGGTCCTTCACCGTGCGGGGCGCGTTGTCCCACAACGCGAGCAGCACGAGGTACTGCGGGTGGGTCAGGCCGTGGGGCGCGAGCAGCGGCCGGTAGATCGCGATGACGCTGCGGGACGCGATGGACAGGGCGAAGCACACCTGGCGGTCCAGGGCGAGCGGGTTCTCGCCGAGGTCGATCGTCACCGTCGTCACCTCCACTGGATTAGTTAGCACACTAAATATTAGTCTACTACTGTGCTTATAGTTGCCAATCCGACCGACAGCCACGGCCATCGGCTGTCCGAGGTCGGCTTCCGGTTGCCAGGGTCGGCCTACTTCTCGGTCGGATCGGCAACATGACCGAGACGCTTCGACGCCCCAGCCCGGTGCGGTGGATCTGGTACTCGCTCGGCGGCCGGCTTCCCGACCGGTGCCGGGCCTGGGTGCTGCACGACACCACCTCGCGCACATGGGCGTGGCGGCACGCGGCCCGCACCACGGTGCTGCTCGCGCCGCTGATGGCGGTGTGGCTGCTGTTGCCGGGGCTGCTGTGGATCCGGCTGCTGCTGGTGCTGATGGCCGGGCTGGTCGGCTACTTCTACTCCTTCGTCTACATGGAGGAGGCCGCCGAGAACCGGCTCGTGAAACACGGATATCCGCGTGGTACGGGTAAACGCGTCCGTGCGCAGGCTCGCGATGAGGCCGATCGGCTGGTCCGCGAGCGCTACGTCGCTCGCTATCGCACGCCGATCGAGTGATCGCCGGTGGCGGCGTCCCGGTGCCCGGGGCACCAGCCGGCACGCGTGGTGGTGCGGCGCGGCCGCCCGCGCGGTGGCACGCGGTCACCGTGCAGGCTGCCATCGGCGCCCCAGTGCAGGAACTCCTCTTCCCACGGCCGGTTCAGCAGATCCTGCCGCTCGGCCAGTTCGGCCTGCGTGGCGAGGAACTCGCGAAACCGGGCCACAAACCGTCCGCTCATACCTCCAGCGTCCGTGCCGGGGCGGGGTCTCACGAGTGGCAGATCTGCACACTTACCGCAAAATCCCGCCATCAGAAGTCGTCGCGGCCGGTGATCTGTTCCTCGAGCGTCTCGGCGGCGGCGGTGACCAGTTCCAGCGGGTCGGTGAACTCGTTGATGTCGAGGTTCAGCAGCGGCAGCGCATGCCGCAGCACCAGCCAGTCGCCCATGATCACGGCGCCGCCGACGACCGTCGTGTGGCCGATCTCGTCCAGCACGCCGCGCAGGTCGACGTCGTCGACGCGGGCGAACGGCGTGGCGATCTGCACCCACTCCTCGCGCTTGTCCAGCACCTCGCGCGCGATGACGACCATCTGGGTGCGCTCTTCCTCGTCGTCGTCCCGGCGGAACCGGAGCCGGATCCGGATCTCCTCGGGCTCGTCGCGGGTCACGCGATACGTCTGCCGGATGAACGTCTGGAGTTCGCGCCAAGTCGCCACGCGATCATCCAAGCAGACCACCGGCCGGCCTGACGAGTCCCGCATCGTGGTCGCCGTTGACGGTCGCGCCCGTGCGCGGTGATCGTCCAGGTCATGTCCGCCGACATCGCCGTGCCCGCGCTCCGGCAGGCACACGTGCCCGACACCAGCATCGTGGAAGGACCGCGCGTCCTGCGCCGCGCTCGTGAAGGCACCGGCGCGCGGCCCTACGAGGAGTTCGGCATCCGGCCGCTCGGCCCCGTCATCGGCGCCGAGATCGAGGGCGTCGATCTCGGCGCCCCGCTGACGCCGCGGCTGCGGGCCGAGCTGAACCGCGCGTTGCTGGACTGGAAGGTGCTGTTCTTCCGCGACCAGGACATCACCTCGGACCAGCAGCGTGCGTTCGCCCGCAACTGGGGACCGCTGGAGACGAACCCGTTGCTGCCCACGGGTTCCTCCGCCGACGTGACGCGGTTCTCGCGCAGCGCGGCGACACCCGCGTTCGAGAACATCTGGCACGCCGACATGACGTTCCGGGCCAGGCCGGCGCTCGGCTCGGTGCTGCGGCTGATCACCGTGCCGCCGGTCGGCGGCGACACCCTGTGGGCGGACATGGCCGCCGCCTACGACAACCTGCCTCCGCACATCCGGGAACGGATCACCGGGCTGCGCGCCGTGCACGACTTCGTGCCCGGGTTCCGGCGGTTCAGCGACGCGGAATTCCTGTCGCGGCGCCAGGACGAGTTCCCGCCCGTCGAGCATCCGGTCGTGCGCACCCACCCGGAGACCGGGCGGCGCACGGTGTTCGTGAACCCCGCGTTCACCACCCACATCGTCGGCCTCGACCGCGACGAGAGCGACGCGCTGCTGCGGCTGCTGTTCGCACAGGCGCACGTGCCGGAGTTCCAGGTGCGGTTCCGCTGGAGCGAGAACGCGGTGGCGTTCTGGGACAACCGCGCCACCCAGCACTACGCGGTCAACGACTACGCGCAGGCCGTCCGGATCGCCGAACGGGTCGCCATCGCGGGTGACGAGCCGTTTTGACGGGCGAGCGCGCGGGCATCCGTGCGGTATGGCACCTGTTCTCGTGCTCGATGTGGACGGCACACTGGTCGACACCAACTACCACCACGCGCTGGCCTGGTTCCGGGCGTTCCGGCAGTCGGACGTGACGGTGCCGATCTGGCGGATCCACCGGGCGATCGGGATGGGCGGCGACCAGCTGGTGCCCACGGTCGCGGGGCGAGGGGTCGAGGAGGAGCTCGGCGACGCGGTCCGCGCGGCGTGGAAGAAGGAGATCGACGCGATCCTCGACGAGGTCTGCCTGATCGACGGGGCGCGGCGGCTGCTGCAGGACGCGACCGCCGCCGGGTACACGGTCGTGCTGGCCAGTAGCGGCAAACCGGATCATGTGGACCACTACCTCGACCTGCTGCAGGCGCGGGACCTGGCGCACGACTGGACGAGTTCGCAGGACGTGTCGGCGACCAAGCCCGAGCCGAACCTGATCCAGGCCGCGCTGGCCAAGGCGGGCGACGACGAGGCCGTCGTGGTCGGCGATTCGGTATGGGACTGCCAGGCCGCGCACCGCGTCGGGCTGCCGTGCGTCGCCGTGCGCACCGGGGGCTTCGGCGAGCAGGAACTGCGTGACAACGGCGCGAGCCGCGTCTATGACGACCTCGACCAGCTACGCGCCGACCTGACCAGGCTGCCGCTCGCCCGCGCGACGACTTGAGCGCCGGTCGCGTGCCGGGGCACGATGTGCCGATGACCGATTTCGCCGGCCGCACCCCGACCAGTCACGAGCGGATGACGGGGGTGCACTGGGACGCGTCCTATCACGACGGCCCGGCACCATGGGATCTCGGCCGTCCGCAGCCGGCGATCGTGCGCGTGGCGTCCGCGTTCACCGGAGCGGTGCTGGATGCGGGGTGCGGTACCGGCGAGAACGCGCTGCACGTGGCGTCGCTGGGGTTGCCGGTCGTGGGCGTCGACGTGGCCGGGACCGCCGTGGCGAGCGCCCGCGCGAAGGCCGCCGACCGCGGGCTCGACGTCGAGTTCGCGGTGGCGGACGCGCTCCGGCTGGAGCGGTTGGGCCGGCGGTTCGACACGGTGCTGGACTGCGGGCTCTTCCACACCTTCGACCGCGACGAGCGGGCCGGGTACGTGGCGAGCCTGGCGTCCGTGACCGAGTCCGGCGCGACGCTGTACGTGTTGTGCTTCAGCGACGAAGGTCCCGACACCGGGCCGCATCCGGTCGGCGCGGACGAGCTGAGAGCGGCGTTCGGCACCGGATGGACGCTGACCTCCCTCGCACCGGACCGGATCGAGACCAGGTTCCACGACCACGGCGCCCCCGCGTGGCTCGCCACGATCACCCGGAACGGGACCTGACGTGGGGTGGCCGGTCCAGCGGGTGCCGCGCAAGGTGCTGCGGCCGACGTTCGCGCAGGCGTCGCCCCAACTGATCGAGGCTGCCGCGAAGCGCGCCGGGGCCCGGCCGTCGGGGAACTGGTTCGCGTTCGCGGCCGCCACCGACGTGCGCGGTTCGCGCCCGCACGGCACCAGGGTCGCAGGCCGTGAACTTGTCGCGTGGCGCAACCGCGACGGGTCCGTCGTCGTGGGGCCTGGAGCGTGCCCGCACCTGGGCGCGCCGCTCGCGGACGGCAAGGTCGTGTGCGACGCCGTGGTGTGCCGGTGGCACGGGCTGCGGGTCGGCGAGGCCGGCCGCTACGGCTGGGAACCCTTGCCCAGCCACGACGACGGCGTGCTGGTGTGGGTGCGGCTCGACTCCGCGGACGAGGAGCCGCTGCCCGCTCCCGTGCTCGGCCCGCGCCCGGATCCGGCGAGCAGCGTGGCCGCGGTGACCCGGCTGGTGGGGGTGTGCGAACCGGGCGACGTCGTGGCCAACCGGCTCGATCCGTGGCACGGCGCGTGGTTCCACCCGTACTCGTTCGCCAACCTCGACGTGGTCTGCGTGCCCACGGAGGAGGACGACCGGTTCGTCGTCGACGTCACGTTCCGGCTCGGCGGCCGCATCGGCGTTCCCGTCCGCGCGGAGTTCGCCTGCCACGGGCCGCGCACGGTGACGATGTCCATTGTGGACGGCGAAGGGCGGGGCAGTGTCGTCGAGACGCACGCGACACCGCTCGGCCGCGGTCCGGACGGCACACCACGCACGGCGGTGCTGGAGGCGGTGATCGCCACGTCCGGGCGCCCCGGTTTCGCGCTGGCGCGCCGGGTCTCGCCGTTGCTGCGGCCGCTCATGCGCCGCGCGGCGACCCGCCTGTGGCGCGACGACCTCGCCTACGCCGAACGGCGGTTCGCGCTGCGGTCCGGCTCCGCCACCTAGCGAACGTGCGACTCCGCTCCGTTCACTCCGGCCCGCTGGGCGCCGAAGGTGGACTTGGGTGCCACATAGGCGCCGAAGGCCACCTTCGGCTCCCTAGAGAATGCGGGCCAGTGCCCGGAAAAGCCCGAGGCGGCCGCGGACGGGCACGGTCGTGAGCGGGTGACCGGCCAGGCCCCATCCGGCGAGCAGGTGGTTCGCGGCCAGCCAGCCCGTGGTCGCGGCCCGTTCCATCAGTGCGACGGGCAGGTCGGCGCGGATGCCGTCGCCGGCCAGCGCGAGGCCCGGCACCGGAGCCGCGACCGCAGGGCGCTGGAAGTACGTGCCGGGTGCGAACAGCGGGCAGTCGGCACGCCATTCGACGCGGTCGCCGACCACCTTCGCGTCCCGGGTCTCCGGGTAGATCTCGTACAGCCGCGCCAGCAGGCCGTGCTCGACATCGGTGCCGGTCGCGGCGTAGGCGTGCAACTCGACCACCGCGCCGCCGGACCGTCGCGCCCACGCCGCGGCGTCGGTGTCGTAGCGGTCGAGGACGCTGATGTTGTCCAGCGGCGGCAGCCCACCGGTCGCCAGGAACGCGTGCCGGTCGCGGGCCACCGGGCGGTCCAGCCACAGGCGGCGCACCAGGAACGGCGGAGCGGTGCGCTGCCCGGCGATCTGCTCGCGCCATTCGGCCGGGCCGAGCCCGCCGGAGGAGCCGACGAGGTCCCGCAGCCCGGCAAGATCGAGTGCCAGCACCACGGCGTCGGCCTCGTAGGTGCGGTCCGCCGTGTGCACGACGAACCCGCTCTCCCGCCGTTCGACCGCGGACACGGGCGTGTTCTCGTGCGCCGTCACCCCGAGCTTGCCGAGGTAGCCGAGCAGCGGCGCCCACAGCGTGTGGAACGGTTCGCGCGGCACGTCGAACAGCAGCCCTTCGGCGGAACCGAGGAAGTACAGGTGGAACATCACGGCCAGTTCGGCGGCCGAAAGCCGGTCCGGCGCGGCGAAAAAGCTCCGTGAGAACACGTCGAAGGCCAGGTGCCGCGCGGCGTCCGGGAAACGCACGCGGGCGAGGAAGCTCTGCGCGTCCTCGCCGTCCAGGCGCTCGTAGGTGCCCGGCACCGTCACTGTCATCAGCTCCAGCGCCGCGCGGGCGTCGACCCGCATCAGGTCGGACGCCTTGAAGGTGGGACTGCGCAACGCGAAACCGAGCGCGCTCCACGGTGGGGTGCGGGGAATGCGGCGGAACGTGTCGGTCCGGCCGCGCTCGTCCACCAGCGGATAGTCCCCGACAGCCATCAGTTCGGTGCCCGCCCGGCGCAGCAGCGCACGCAGGTTGTAGTACTGCCGGAAGAACGCGTGGAAACCACGGCTCATGCCGACGACGCTGCCGTCGTCCAGCGTCGTGGTCCAGCCGCCGACGCGCCCGCCCCAGTAGGACTCGCGCTCGAACACCTCGACTTCGGCGCCGCGCTCGGCGAGCGCCGTCGCGGCCGTCAGACCCGCGATGCCGCCGCCGGCGATCGCGACGCGCGGCCGCCTGCCCAGTTCGCGCGTGTACGCCAGGCCCGGCCGCGCCGGATGCGCGACCCGCTGCCGATCCCTCATGCCTGCGCCCGGAACGTGTGCACGATGCCACGCTGCCACCCCGTCACCGACCGCGTGCGCACCCCGGTGAACCCGGCGCGCCGCAACCGCGCGGACAACGCCCGCACCCCGTCGAAGGCGAGCACACTGCGCCACAGATACCGGTACAGGTGCGCGTCCCCGCTCACCAGCCGGCCGAGCGGGATGATGACCGACCAGCACACGAGTGTCCACATCAGACGCGCGGCGCGGCTGTCCGCGACGCTGTACTCGTGCACGACCAGCGTCCCGCCAGGGGCCAGCAGGCGGCGGAACTCCGCGAGTGTGGCGTCCGGCTCGGGCAGGTTGCGCACGAGGTAGGCCGCGAAGATCGCGTCGAACGGCCCGGTGATCCCCGCCCCGGCCAGATCCTCGATCCGGCTCTCGGTGAAGGTGACCGTCGCGGGCCAGACCTTCCGGCGCGCCTCGGCGAGCATGCCGCCGGACGCGTCGACGGCCACGATCTCGGCGTCCGGCACGGCCGCGAGCAGCGCGCGGGTCGAGGCGCCGGTGCCGCATCCGGCGTCGAGCACGCGGCGCGAGCCGGGCGGCACAGCGGCGGCCGACCGGCGCAGGTGCGCGTGATAGCCGGGGTTCATCCCGACCAGCCGGTCGTAGGCACGGGCACCGCGGTCGAACGCGGCGGACAGGGTCATCGAGCCGTCCTTTCGCTCCCGCGTCGCGGTCGCTTCCCGCGGTCCCCGGCGCCGCGCACCCACAGCAGCAGGGTGAGCGTGACCAGGCT
>DASZUO010000209.1:0-2834 GCA_035547575.1 Amycolatopsis sp.
TTCGGGTTCTTCCGCTCGATGGGCCCGTCGCTCGCGATCGCCGTCGCGGTCACACTGCTCGCGGGGCTGACGCTCATCCCGGCGGTGGTTTCCCTGCTCGGACCCAAGGTTTTCTGGCCGTCGAAGTCGTGGCGCAAGGAACCGGAGGCCGCGCGTTTCGGCGCGGTCGGGCGTTCGGTGGCCAAGCGGCCTGCGGTGTTCGCCGGAGTGTCCGGTGTGGTCATGCTCGCACTGGCCGTAGGCCTGATCAGCTTCAACCCGACGTTCGACCTGTCCTCTGGGTCCATGCCGGACACCGCGGAATCGCAGGTGACGATGAAGGCGCTGGAGCGAGGTCTGCCGCCGGGTGCCACGTCTCCGACGAATGTGTACCTGCACAGCGAGAACGGCGCACGTCTCGAGCAGGGCACGCTGACGGACTTCGGCGGGAGGCTGCGGACCGTGCACGGTGTCGGCGAGGTCGGGCGGCCACAGGTGAGCCCGGACGGCCTGACCGCGAACTACTCGGTGACACTCGCGGACGATCCGTCCTCCGACGCGGCGATCGACACCGTCGCCGGGCCACTGCGTGATACGGCACACGAAGCCGCACCTCAGGGCGCGAAGGCCCTGGTCGGTGGCGTGACCGCGGTCTATGTGGACATTCAGGACACCATGAACCGGGACTACCGCGTGGTGTTCCCGGTCGCCGCGATCCTGATCATGCTGGTGCTCGGGCTGCTGCTGCGGAGCGTGGTCTCGCCGTGGTACGTGATGGCGTCGGTGGGCCTCGGTTTCGCGGCCACGCTGGGCGCGACCACCTGGATCTTCCAGGGCATCGTCGGCGAGTCCGGGCTGATCTTCATGATCCCGCTCATCATCTACATGTTCGTGGTGGCACTGGGCACCGACTACAACATCCTGATGATGGCGCGGCTGCGCGAAGAGGTGAAGGCAGGCAGAACGCCCCGCGAGGCGGCGGCGCTCGCGGTGCGGCACACCGGCCCGACGATCGCCGCGGCCGGCGTGATCCTGGCCGGTTCACTCGGCGCGCTGATGCTCGCGGGCAACGCGCTGCTGGCCGAGATGGGCTTCGCACTCGCGTTCGGCATCCTGGTCTCGGCGTTCGTGATGGCGATGTTCTTCGTGCCGAGCCTGACCGCGCTGATCGGGCGCGCGGCGTGGTGGCCCGGTCACGGCGCTCGCGCGAACGTGCCGGTCGAGCCGCGGGATCCGGTGCTGACCCGGCAGTGAGATGTGACGGACGGCGGCCGGGACGGACCGGCCGCCGCCCACCCCATATCCTGGGTGGCGTGAACTGGACAGTGGACGTCCCCGTCGACACCCTCCCGGAACTCCCGCCGCTGCCGCCCGAGCTGCGCGAACGGCTCGATGCCGCGCTGGGCAGGCCTGCCGCTCAGCAGCCGGAGTGGCCGGATGCCGCCGCGACGCGCCGGGTGCGCGGCGTGCTGGAGAGCGTCCCGCCGATCACCGTGCCCGTCGAGATCGACCGGCTCCGCAGCCGTCTCGGGATGGTGGCGCGCGGCGAGGCGTTCATGCTCCATGGTGGTGACTGCGCCGAGACGTTCGAGTCCAACACCGAGCCGCACATCCGCGCCAACCTGCGCACGCTGCTGCAGATGGCCGTTGTGCTCACCTACGGGGCGAGCCTGCCCGTCGTCAAGGTGGGCCGCATCGCGGGCCAGTATGCGAAGCCGCGCTCCAACACCACCGACGCGCTGGGCCTGCCGGTGTACCGGGGCGACATCGTCAACTCGCTCGTCGCCAAGCCGGAGCTGCGCGTCCCGGACCCCGGCCGGATGATCCGCGCCTATGCGAACGCCGGTGCCGCGATGAACCTCGTGCGCGCACTGACCGCGTCCGGGCTCGCCGACCTGACCAAGGTGCACGACTGGAACAAGGACTTCGTCCGCACCTCGCCCGCGGGTGAGCGCTACGAGGCACTGGCAGGCGAGATCGACCGCGGTTTACGTTTCATGTCCGCCTGCGGCGTGACGGACACGTCGCTGCACTCGACGGAGATCTTCGCCAGCCACGAGGCCCTCCTGCTGGACTACGAGCGCGCCCTGCTACGCCTGGACAATGCGGACGCCGCGAACCCGAAGCTGTACAACCTGTCGTCGCATTTCCTGTGGGTTGGCGAGCGCACCCGCCAGCTGGACGGCGCGCACATCGCCTTCGCCGAGCTCCTGGCGAACCCCATCGGCGTCAAAATCGGCCCGACGGCCACGCCCGAGCAGACGGCGGAATACGTCAAACGCCTGGACCCGCACAACGAGCCTGGCCGCCTGACCCTGATCGCCCGCATGGGCAACGCCAAGGTGCGCGACGTGCTGCCCCCGATCGTCGAGGCGGTCGAGGCCACGGGGCACAAGGTGATCTGGCAGTGCGATCCGATGCACGGCAACACGCACGAGTCGTCGACGGGCTACAAGACCCGCCACTTCGACCGCATCATCGACGAGGTGCAGGGGTTCTTCGAGGTGCACCACAAGATCGGCAGCTACCCTGGCGGCATCCATGTCGAGCTGACGGGCGAGGACGTGACCGAGTGCCTGGGCGGCGCGCAGGAAATCTCGGACCTCGACCTGACCGGCCGCTACGAGACAGCCTGCGATCCACGTCTGAACCCCCAGCAGAGCCTGGAGTTGGCCTTCCTGGTAGCCGAAATGCTGAAGGACTGACACCAAAAAGAACGAAGCCGGCCGGTGTGGTCATCCCGTCGCCTGCCAACGCAAGGATCACGGTGAGCTGGGCCCGCAACCTCCGTGCCCGACTCGCGCCCGACAACGCAAGCTTGCGGCCCTGGGTCACCGTGATATCTCCCAACCGCA
>DASZUO010000210.1:0-4943 GCA_035547575.1 Amycolatopsis sp.
AGGGAGCCGCATGTCACAGATCGCGCTGGGCCAGCCCACGGTGGGTGACGCCGAGCTGGCCGCGGTCGCCGAGGTCTTCGCGTCCGGCTGGCTGGCCGGCGCCGGTCCGGCGTGCCGCCGGTTCGAGGAACGCTTCGCGGCGGCCACCGGCACCGCGCACGCACTCGCGACCAGCAACTGTGGTTCGGCGCTGTTCCTCGGCCTGCGCGTGCTCGGCGTGCGGCCGGGTGACGAGGTGATCGTCGCCGACTACACGTTCCCCGCGACCGGGCACGCCGTGGTGCAGGCCGGGGCCACGCCGGTGTTCGTCGACGTGGCGCGCGACTCGTTCTGCGCGGACCCGGCAGCCATCGAAGCCGCGATCACGCCCCGCACGGTCGGCATCCTCGTCGTGGACCTCGCGGGCCAGCCCGGCGACTTCGACGCCTACCGCGCGATCGCCGACCGGCACGGGCTCTGGCTGTTCGAGGACGCCGCGTGCGCCGCGGGTGCGACCTACCGCACGCGACCGGCGGGCAGCCTCGCCGACCTGGCCGCGTTCTCCTTCCACGGCCGCAAGGGAATCACCGCGGGAGAGGGCGGGGCGTTGGTCTCGGACCGCGCCGATCTGATCGAGCACGCCCGCAAGCTGCACACCTACGGCGTCGAACCCGCCTACGGCCGCGACGGCCTGCCGGTGTTCGACGAACTGGGCTACAACTTCCGGCTGTCGGAGGTGCAGGCCGCGATACTGACCGTGCAACTCGACCGGCTGCCGGACCTGCTCGCGGCGCGCCGGTCGGTGGCCAAGCGCTACACCGAGGCGCTCGCGGACGTGGCGGCAGTGCCCGTGGAACTGCCCGACCGGGAACACCCGTGGCAGTCCTATCTCTTGTTGCTACCACGCGAAACCAGCCGGGATCACGTGATCCGGGAACTACGGGCGCGGGGCGTGCAGTGCACGATCGGCACCTACGCCTCGCATCTGCAGCCGGTCTACGGGCCGCAGCCGCCGCTGCCGGTGTCGGCCGACGCGTTCCGGCGGCACCTCGCCGTCCCGATGCACGCCAACCTCACCGAGGACCAGGTCGACCGGGTCATCGCCGAACTGCGAGAGGTGCTCCGAATTGCCTGAGGGACGGGTATTTTTCACCGGCGGTGGCGGGTTCATCGCCGCGCACACCATTCCGCTGCTGCTCGAGCGCGGCTACTTGGTGCGGATATTCGACAACATGACCCGCGGCGACCGGGACCGCGTCGCCGAGTTCGTCGCGACCGGCAAGGTCGAGCTGGTCGAGGCGGACGTGCGCTACGGCGGCGCCGTGCGTGAGGCGATCCGCGGCTGCACGCACGTCGTTCATTTCGCCACGGTCTCGATCAACAAGTCGATCGCCGATCCGCACGAGTCGATCGACATCAACATGAGCGGCAACCACAACGTGTTCGCCGCGGCCGCCGCGGAACGGGTGCGGCGCCTGGTGTTCGCGTCGTCGGCGTCGGTGTACGGCGAACCGGAGCGGCTGCCGATGCACGAGGACGACCGGCTGAACCCGCTGACGCCGTACTGCATCAGCAAGCGCGCCGGCGAGGACCTGCTCGGTTTCTACCAGCGGCAGGCCGGGCTGTCGTGGATCGCGTTGCGGTTCTTCAACGTGTACGGGCCGGGGCAGCGGATCGAGGCCTACTACACGTCGGTCATCAACCACTTCATCCAGCGCCTGCGCGCCGGCAAGCCCCCCGTCATCGACGGCAAGGGCGAGCAGTCGATGGACTTCGTGCACGTCACCGACCTCGCGAGGTCCGTTGTGCTCGCGCTGGAGTCCGAGCGGGCGAACCTGCCGATCAACATCGGCACCGGGATCGACACGTCGATCGCGACCCTGGCGAAGCTGCTCATCGACGCGGTGGGTGTCGGCGTCGAGCCCGAGTTCAACCCGCGCGACGTGCTCGTCTCGCGCCGCGCCGCCGACATCACGCGCGCCCGCGAGATCCTCGGCTGGTCCCCGGAAGTCCCCGTGGAGCAGGGGATGCGGGCCCTTGTCGAGTCCTACGGCTGAGCGATGCGCATCGTCGTCGTCAACAACTTCTTCCCGCCGCGGGTCGGCGGGAGCGCGCACATGGCCGCGTCGCTCGCCGCCCGGTACGCCCGTGCCGGGCACGACGTTCTCGTCGTCACGGCCGCGTACGGGGGCGCGCCGCGCGCCGAGGAGTGCGACGGGTACCGGATCGTGCGGCTGCCGGCGGCGAAGATGCCCAAGCTGGGGCTGTCGATCGACTTCGACCTGAGCTTCACCGCGCTCGTGCCCGGCAACCGGCGCCGGCTTTTCCGGCTGCTGCACGAGTTCCAGCCGGACGCGATGCACCTGCACGGCCAGTTCTTCGACCTGTCCTGGCTCGCGGGCGCGTACGCGCGACGGTACCGGATTCCGGCGCTGCTCACCGTCCACACGTTGCTGGTCAGCGAGAATCCGTTCTACAGTGCGGTTTTCCGGGTGCTCGACGCGACGGTCGTGCGGCCGATCCTGCGCCGGATCAACCCGCGGTACGTACTGCTGGACAAGCTCGGCGTGGACTATTGCGCGCGGCGTTACGGCGTGACCGCACGGAAGTCCGAGCAGCTGCCGATTCCCGTCGACACGGAATACCTCGACCAGGCCCCGATCCGTGACATGCGGGCGGAGAACGAGCTCGGCCACGGGCCGCTCATCGTGTCGCTCGGTCACGTGATCCCGCTGCGCAACCGGCTCCCGCTGGTGGAAGCGCTTCCCGAGATCCTCGCGGCGCACCCCGAGACGAAGGTGCTCGTCGCCGGGCGCGTGTATCACGACGCGTTCCTGCGGCGCGCGGAGGAACTCGGTGTGCGGCACGCGCTCGTCGTGAAGGGTGCGGTGCCGCGGCAGGACGTGCCGTCCTACTTCGCGGCCGCCGACATCGTGACGCACGACCTCAACGGCGGCTGCGGAACCGCGTCGCTCGAGGCGATGGCCTCCGGCACCGCGACGATCGCGTCGGTGGCCGAGGACAACTACCCCGGCATCGAGCTGCGCAACGGCGAGAACGTCCTGCTCGTACCACCGGACGATCCGGCTGCCGTCGCGTCCACTGTGGTCGGACTGCTCGGCGATCCAGCGCGGCGGGCCGAGACCGCGCGGCGGCAGAGCGCGCTCGTGCGCGACGGGTTCGCGCTCGACGTGGTCGCGAAGGAACACCTGCGGATCCTGGAGGCGCTATGTTCTTCGACGACGAGCGCAGCAACCGGCTGCGCCCGCAGATCCTGACGGACCTCGTCGGCCAGTACCTCAACGACGCCGAACGGGCTCGCCTGTACGGGTTACCGGAGAGCACCCGGATCCGCGAGCGGGCGAAGATCATCAGCCCGGAGCATCTCAGCCTCGGCGAGCACTGCTGGATCGGCGAGGGTGCGGTGCTCGACGCGAGCGGCGGGCTGGCCGTCGGCGAACACACCAGCATCGGCGTCAACACGCTCGTGTTCACCCATTCCAGCTGGCTGGCGAACATGATGCTGGAGAACCATTCCGGCAGCGACCTGATCGAGCGCAAGCCGGTGTCGATCGGCAAAGGCTGCTTCATCGGCAGCCTCGTCGTGGTCATGCCCGGCGTCACGATCGGCGATTTCGCCACGGTGCAACCGAATTCCGTGGTGGCGAAGGACGTCCCGGAACGCTGTCTGGTGGCAGGAAACCCGGCGCGCGTGTTCCAGCGCTACGACCAGGACTACCTCGAGGCCGAAGCCGCCCGCGTGCGCGCCGAGAACGCGCGGAAGCGGCAGGACGGTGACTCACCGTGGGGCGCCCCGCCCGGCTAGCGAGCGATCCGCCGCGCGACGACCACCCCGGCGACGAGCAGGACGGCCCCGCCGGCGAACCACACCCACACCGGAACGGTGGCGTCCTCGGCCGGAGGTGCGCCTTGTGGCGCCGCGGTTCCCGTGCCGGGCGTGGTCAGGGTGAACGTGTAGGAATCGGAAACGGGGTGCCCGTCCTCGGACACGATGTGGTATGTGACCGTGTAGACCCCGGCCTGCCCCAGCGGGCGTAAGGGCACGGACACCCGCTCGCCCTGGACGAGTGCGGGCCCGGCTTCCCAGTGTGACGTCTTGTCGGGGCCGACGACCTCGATCTGGTTGAACCCGCTCTCGACCGGCTCGTTGAACACCAGGTCCACACTGGACGGTGCACTCCGGACCGCGGATCCCTTGGCGGGATTGGCCGACTCCAGCACATTGTGTGCTTCCGCGGCAGGTGCGCCGGCCAGCAGCAGTACGCCCGTGGCCAGCACGAGGCCGGCGAATCTGGAAAGCATGGACAGGCACAGTAGCGTAGAATTACCGGCCCTTTGTAAATCGCGCATGCAGGTCTTTTCACCGATGGCGCGCGATAAATGTGGGAGTCACTTTACTCCGCATTCACACAAGGGATATCGCCTGAAACATCGGGACTGGTCTGATCGTGCCGCACGAGGATTGGGCCGAACGGACGATCCTGTTACGCCTGGGAGGACACAGCTGGTGGCGACGCTGAATCGGGACCACGTGATCGCGGCGATGCTGGTGACGGGTGTCGTGGTGATCGTCGGCTTCGCCTCCGGGCTGGGTCTGCGCACCACCACCTCGAATGCGCAGACCGGCACGCCCGCCGCCGCGCAGGCACAGCCCGGTGTGAGCACGCCGCTGCCGGAAGGTGGCCTGCCGCAAGCGATCCAGCCACCCGTGATGTCCATGCCCGGCACGGATCTCCCGGTCAGCGAGCCAACTGGGGCCGCCCAGCCCCTGCCCGGCGACGCGGGCAGCGTGCCGTCGCCGGCGGTCACGCAGCCGGCCCTGCCCATCGTGCCCGGACAGCCCGTGGCTCCGCCCACGACACCCGGCGCGCCGGGTGCGCCCGGCACGCCGAACTCACCCGGCCCGCCGCCCACCTGCCTGCCGGGTGTCGTACAACAGGTCG
>DASZUO010000211.1:0-52348 GCA_035547575.1 Amycolatopsis sp.
AGTCCCGCCCCACGATCCCGCCGCCCTGATCCGGTCGGTAGGGCCGTTGGACCCGGTGCTTTCCGGGCGGTTCGGCCGTGCGGCGGCACCTGAGAATCCGGGCGCAAAAACGCGCGACACACACGCGGAGGCGCATGATGGATACAAAGCCCTCAGCGGGTGAAGGAGCCGTGCATGATGCCGCAGGATTTCGAGCCACTGCTCTGGCCGTTCATCGTGTTGCTGTGGCTGATCGTGTCGATGTACTCGCGGGCCGCGTTGTACCGCCGCTGGCGCGCGCACTCGCACCCGACGCGCCGCCCGCCGGGGGCACCGGCGCAAGTGCCGGCGCGCCCGGCTACCGGCAAGTCGCTGCGGGCACGGTGGGACGAGGCGCGGGAGAGCTATGCCCGCGTCGCGACGGAGTACGGGGAGTACGAGTCGGATCCGTTGCGGGTGCTGAAGCGGCCCGCGCTCGCGGATCCCGCCGTGCCCTCGACGGCGCGGTTCATCGACGCGTTCCACGAAGCGATGGCGCTGCACACCGAGACGTTCCCCCCGGAACGGATGGCCAAGCAGTACATCGCGGCGACCGCGACGGCCGCGAACGCGTGGGCCGCCGCATGCGAAGCGGCGGAGAAACTGCGGGCCTCGCGGTTCACCACCGAGGAACGGGCGCTGATCGCGCAGGGCATCAAGCTGCTGGAACTGGCGCAGGGCGGCGCCACCGAGGCCGAGCAGGAGGCCGCGTTCGCCGCGGCCCGCCAAGTGCTCGCCAAGCTCGAGCGGAGCGCGGGCGCCCGCATCGACTGGCGAGTCCCGCGCCCCGCCCGCAACGCCATCGACCGCGACGCAAAGTTCCGGCTACCGCCGGCCGGTCAGTAGCTCGACGGCGCAGTAATCGGAGCGGAATCGCACGACGCTAGCGGGAGCGCGCCTGCGCGGTCTTGCGGTTGTTCGCCTTCTGGATCGCCTTGACCAGTTCGGACTTGCTCATCGACGAGCGGCCCTTGATGTCGAGTTTCTGGGCCACGTCGTAGAGGTGGTTCTTGCTCGCCGAGGCGTCCACGCCGCCGGCCGTCCTGGTGGGCTTCTGGTCGGCACCACGGCTGGCCTGCTCGTCGGAAGGACCACGGCGGCCCTTCTCCTCCCAGTGGTCGCCCACCTTCTCGTAGCTGTGCTTCAGCGCGGCGTAGGCGGTCTGGTGCGCGCGACGTCCGTCGCCATAGCTCTCGGCGGCGGAGTCGTGCGCCTTGATCCAGGTCTCCTGCGCATGCTTCGGCGAGCGTTTCAGTGTGCTCGGCAGTACTTCTCGTCCTGGCATGGGAGTCCCTCCACTCCTTCTGTCGCCTCGCGGTAGCAGTTCCCGCCACAGATCGTCATCAAACCCGGTCAGCCGGGCCCCGTGGTTGGCTCACCCGACGCCGGGTACCCGGCCCGGATGAGCGACGGGTTACGAGTGGTGGTCACCGGTGCCAGCGGGAACGTCGGCACGAGCGTCGTCGAGGCGCTGGGCGCCGATCCCCGGGTGGGCTCGATCGTCGGCATCGCGCGGCGCCGGCCGGGCTGGACGCCGCCGAAGACGGAATGGGCGCTTGCCGACGTCGGCAAGGACGACCTCGGTTACCTCGTGCGCGGCGCCGACGTGGTGATCCACCTTGCCTGGCTGTTCCAGCCCACACACGATCCGGTGACGACGTGGACCGCCAACGTGCTGGGCAGTATCGGGCTGTTCGAGGCTGTGGGCCGGGAGAACGTGCCCGCGCTGGTGTACGCGTCGTCGGTGGGGGCGTACTCACCGGGTCAGAAGGACCGCCCGGTCGACGAGTCGTGGCCGACACACGGGTGGCCCGAGGCCGCGTATCCGCGGGAGAAGGCCTATCTGGAGCGGTTTCTCGACGCATTCGAAGCGCGTCATCCCGGCACACGGGTGGTCCGGATGCGGCCGGCGTTCATCTTCAAGCGGGAGTCGGCCTCGCAGCAGCGCCGCCTGTTCGCGGGGCCGTTCGTGCCCGGCCTGCTGCCCTCCCTCCTGCCGTTCGTGCCGGACGTGCCGGGGCTGCGCCTGCAGGGCGTGCACACCGCGGATGTCGCCGACGCATACCGGCTCGCGGCGCTGTCCGACGTCCGCGGCGCGTTCAACCTCGCGGCCGATCCGGTGCTCGACGCGCCGGCGCTGGCGAAGCTGATCGGCGCCCGCACGATCAAGCTGCCCGCCTGGGCGCTGCGCGGGCCACTGGCCGCGGCGTGGCGCCTGCACGCGGTGCCCGCCACGCCGGGCCTGTTCGAAACCGTCCTGCGACTGCCCATAATGGACACCGCAAGGGCGCGGAACACACTGGGCTGGTCGCCGCGGCACAGCGCGACCGACGCGATCGGCGAGTTCCTCACGGGCCTGCGCCAGGGGGCTGGGCGGGACACTCCGCCGCTGGCGCCGGACAGCGCGGCCGGGCGGCTCGACGAGCTGCGCGGCGGGGGCGGCAGCCGGGACCGACCGGGATGGTAGGAATGGCCGGTGACCGAACCCAGCCTGATCGAGACCGTCGCCGACGAGGCCGTCACCCTCACCAGTGAGCTGATCCGGATCGACACCACCAATACCGGTGATCCGGACACGCTCGTGGGGGAGCGGGCGGCCGCGGAGTACGTGGCCGAGAAGCTCACCGAGGTCGGCTACGAGATCAGCTACGTCGAATCCGGCGGCAGGAACCGGCACAACGTCATCACGCGGCTCGCCGGGGCCGACCCCGGCCGGGGCGCGCTGCTGGTGCACGGGCACCTCGATGTCGTGCCCGCCGATCCGTCCGAATGGTCGGTGCACCCGTTTTCCGGCACGGTCCAGGACGGATACGTGTGGGGCCGTGGCGCCGTCGACATGAAGGACATGGTCGGCATGAGCCTGGCGCTGGCCCGGCACTACAAACGCAACGGGATCGTCCCGCCGCGCGACATCATCTTCGCGTTCCTCGCCGACGAGGAGGCGGGCGGCAAGTTCGGGGCGCAGTGGCTCGTCGAGCACCGGCCGGACCTGTTCGAGGGCGCCACCGAGGCGGTGAGCGAGGTCGGCGGGTTCTCGGTCACGTTCAAGGACGACGTGCGCACCTACTTGATCGAGACCGCGGAGAAGGGCATCCGGTGGATGAAGCTGCGGGTGCGCAGCACCGCCGGGCACGGCTCGATGATCCACCGGGACAACGCGGTCACGAAGCTGTCGGAGGCCGTGGCACGCTTGGGAAATCATCGGTTCCCGCTGGTGCTGACGGATTCGGTGCGGGAGTTCCTGGCGGGCGTCACCGAGCTCACCGGCTGGGACTTCCCACACGACGACCTCGACGGCGCCGTCGCCAAGCTGGGCAACATTTCCCGCATGATCGGCGCGACGCTGCGCGACACCGCCAACCCGACGATGCTCAACGCTGGCTACAAGTCGAACGTGATCCCGTCGGTGGCCGAGGCGGCGGTGGACTGCCGCATCCTGCCCGGCCGGCTGGAGGCTTTCGACCGCGAGCTGGACGAGATCCTCGGCCCGGACATCGAGAAGGAGTGGATGGAACTCCCGCCGGTGGAGACCACGTTCGACGGGGCGCTGGTGGATGCGATGACGGCCTCGTTGCTCGCCGAGGACCCGGGCGCGAAGACCCTGCCGTACATGCTCTCGGGCGGCACGGACGCCAAGTCGTTCCAGTCGCTGGGCATCCGCAACTTCGGCTTCGCCCCGCTCCAACTGCCCGCGGACCTCGACTTCTCGGCCCTGTTCCACGGAGTGGACGAGCGCGTCCCGGTGGATGCCCTCCGGTTCGGGACGCGCGTCCTGGATCGGTTCTTCCGGAACTGCTAGCGGGCTTCGGGGCCCTGCTGCTGGTCGAGCAGCGTGGTGATCAGGCGGGTGATGTGGTCGAGCCCGGCTGCTGTCATGTCGAACTTGCCCCGCATCTCGATGAAGCCTTCGTCGACCTTCCGGAATTTCTCGTCGATGTCCCGGAATTTGTCATGCATCTCCGCGAAGCCTTCATCGACCTTGTGCTCCAGGGCGTCGAACCGACGGTCCACGGCGTCGAACCGACGATCGACGGCGTCAAAGCGACGATCCACGGCGTCGAAGCGACGATCCACGGCGTCGAAGCGCTCACGGGTCTGCTCGCCGAGTGCGTTGATCGCCTTGCGGTTCGCGTCGGTCTTGACCGCGAGATCGGCGACATCTCGGTCTACCGCGGCGGCGATCTGCCGAGCCGCGGCCGCATCGATACGCGCCGCCCGTGTTTCGACGGTCAGCTCGCCCACTCGCGTTTCCAACGCGCCGACACGGGTTTCAAGATCAGGTGACGGTGTCATGTCTCGTACGGTAGCGGCGCGTTTTCCGGCTGGAGCGGGCGGACGTGGAGCGTAGTGGCCCATAGTGCCCGCTCATGAGGCCAGATACCCGACCTCGGCGGGGCGGCGCTTGCGGCGGAGCCAGACGCGCCGGGTGCCGTCGGAGTAGAGCCGGACTGTGGACAGCTCCCAGCCGGCGAACTCGGCGTGGATGGAGAGCTGGGTCGCGGCCGCGCGCCGGGACAGGCCCGGGGGTAGTTGCAGCCGGCGATACTCCCAGTCCTCGTCGACCACCGCCTCCTGTTGCTTCATGGCTGGATCACCTGGATCCCTTCTCCCGTTGCCGAGCCGACGAACACCCGGGAGGTCTGCTCGTCGACGCTGATCGAATTCGGCTGCCGTACGGTCGGGAAGCGGTATTTCTCAACCGGTTCACCACCGCGCACGTCGAAGCCCACGACCTCGTTGCGCCCGGTGAGGGTGACCCACGCCAGCGACCGCTTGCTGTCGTAGGCGATGCCGTACACGCCGCCCGGGACGGGGTACATCTGGCGCAGCAGCAGCGGATCCGTGGAGAACGCGAGCAACGCCCCGGCCCGCGTGTCGGTGACGAGGACCCGTCCGAACGAGTCCGTCACCGCGTTCGTCGCGCCGTCACCGGCCCGCAGCCCCTCGCCGACCGTCCCACCGGGCACGTCGACCGCGAACACCGCTGTGCGCAGCCGGTCCAGCACGATCGTGTGGGTGCCGGTCTGCAGCACCTCGTCGGCGCTGTACAGGCTGCCGGTGACGGTCTTGACCAGCGCGTCGCCCTGAAAGACCTCGACGGCTTTGCGATCACGCACCGCTACCAGCGTCTGACCGCCGTCGGCCACCGCGCCCGCCGGCCGGCCGTCGATCTTCAGCACCGAGACGCCGCCGCCGGGCAGCGCGATCCGGGCCACCTCGCCCTTGTCCGGGATCGTCGCCAGCAGCTGCCCGCCCGTGGCGGTGAGCTGCTCGACTGGCCCGTCGACGGCCACCCGCACCGGCGCCGCCGAGAGGTCGTCGAGCCGGTACAGCAGGACGTCGGCACCCGCGGCGACGGCCAGCGTGTGGCTCGCGGTGTCCGTGGCCAGCGCGCCGACCTGGCCCGCGGGCATCACGGTGCCGGCGGGAGCGACCGCGGGGGCGGGGGAGGCGGGTGCGGTGGCGGCGACCGGGTTGGCCACGATCTGCAGCTCGTCGTCGCCCTTACCGGTGTTCGACGAGCAGCCCGCGACGAGTAGCGCACACGCCAAGGGCATAGCCACCACCACGGCGGACCTCCGCACGCGACCTCCGGACCTCTTGCTCGATGGGCCTAGCATGCTCCACATTGCCCGCCACGTCACGTGTGTGTCACCTGCTTGTCACTTGGGCCACCGCTCCGGGTAACCGAACTGGATCGCGCTGACGTCGTCGAGCGCCGCCTTGATGGCGCGCGGCAAGGTGATTTCCTCCGCCGCGAGGGAACCGGTGAGCTGGCCCGTGTCGCGCGCGCCGACGACGGGGGCGACCACGCCGGGCCGGTCCCGTACCCAGGCGAGCGCGACGGCCAGCGGAGAGGTGCCCAGCCCGTCGGCCGCGGTCGTCACGGCCTCCACGATCCGCGCGGCACGCTCCGTGCGGTGCTGCTCGACGTATCCGGCGTAGGTAGGCGACGCGCCGCGCGAGTCGGCCGGCGTGCCGGTGCGGTACTTGCCGGTCAGCACCCCGCGGCCGAGCGGCGCCCACGGCAGCAACCCGATCCCGTGGTGCAGCGCCGCAGGCACGACCTCCCGTTCGACACCGCGCTCGACCAGGGAGTACTCGACCTGGGCCGAGACCAGCGAGCCCCCGGCAGCGGCGGTGGCGAGCTGCCAGCCGGCATAGTTCGAGACCCCGGCGTAGCGGACCTTGCCCGACGACACGGCGTAGTCGAGCGCGGAGAGGGTCTCCTCGAGCGGCACCGTCACGTCCCACGCGTGCAGTTGCCACAGGTCGATGTGGTCGCTGCCCAGCCGGCGCAACGACCCGTCGAGCGCGGTCAGCAGCGCCCCGCGCGAGGCCCCGCCCCCGAACGGGCCGTCGGTGCGCCGCGCCACCGCCTTCGTGGCGATCACGACATCGTCGCGCGGCACCAGGTCGGCGAGCAGCGACCCGAGGATCCGCTCGCACTCGCCCTCGGCGTAGATGTCCGCGGTGTCCACCAGCGTTCCGCCGGCGTCCACGAACGCGACGAGCTGGCTCGCCGCTTCCTCGGCGTCGGTCTCGCTGCCCCAGCTCATGGTGCCCAAAGCCATCCTGGAGACGCGCAGTCCCGACCGTCCCAGCTGTCGCTTCTCCATGAGAACAGAGAGTAGTCGCGCGACGAACCGGCTCCGTTGAGGGCCACGATCACGCGATCGATACCCTGCGCTCCGTGCAAAACAGACTTCTCGCAAGGACCCGGTGACCATGGGCTGGTTCGAAGCCGTCATCCTGGGCCTGGTCCAGGGCCTGACCGAGTTCCTCCCGATCTCCTCCAGCGCGCACCTGCGCATCACGGCCGCGCTCGCCGGCTGGGGTGATCCCGGCGCCGCGTTCACCGCCGTGATCCAGATCGGCACCGAACTCGCCGTCGTGCTCTATTTCGGCCGCAAGATCGGCGCCATCATCCGCGGCTGGTTCTTCTCGCTGTACAAAAAGGAGTACCGGCACGACCCGGACGCCCGGATGGGCTGGCTGGTGATCGTCGGCTCGATCCCGATCATCGTGCTGGGCCTGCTGTTCCAGGACCAGATCGCCAGTGCCTTCCGGGACCTGCGCATCACCGCGACGGTGCTGATCGTGTTCGGTATCATCCTCGCGATCGCCGATCGGATCGGCTCGCAGCAGCGCACCCTCGATCAGCTGACCGTGCCGCACGGCCTCGGTTTCGGGTTCGCGCAGGCGCTGGCGCTGGTGCCCGGCGTGTCCCGGTCGGGCGGCACGGTGACCGGCGGCCTGCTGCTCGGCTACACCAGGGCCGAGGCGACCGAGTACGCGTTCCTGCTGGCCGTGCCCGCGGTGTTCGGCTCCGGCCTGTACGAGGTGAGCAAGATCGGCGACGCGAACAGCCCCCAGTGGGGTCCGACGATCCTGGCGACGCTCGTCTCGTTCGGTGTCGGCTACCTGGTGATCTCTTGGCTGATGAACTTCATCAAGACCAGGAGCTACCTGCCGTTCGTGATCTACCGGGTGGCGCTGGGCCTGGCCCTGTTCGTGCTCATCTTCACGGGCGTACTCGATCCCGACGCCGGACCCCAGATGTGACGTACCCGTAGTGGCCGGCCCCTCGCCCACCACCACCCTCAACGGAGGCACTGCGTGCCGCGGCTACTCTCGGAGCGTGGCTACCGTCATTCTGCTTCGGCACGGCAAGTCGAGCGCCAACGGCTCCGGGGTGCTCGCCGGCCGCACGCCGAAGGTGGGGCTCGACGAGACCGGTCGCGCCCAGGCCAAGGCGTTGCTCGACCGGCTCGCGAAAGTGCCGCTCGCGGAGGCGGTCGTATCGCCGTTGCTGCGCTGCAAGCAAACCGTCGCCCCGCTGCTCGAGGATCGCGGGCTGGCGCGCACGATCGAGTCCCGGCTGTCCGAAGTGGACTACGGGGAGTGGACCGGCCGTGAGCTCAAGACGCTGGTGAAGGAGCCGCTGTGGCGGGTGGTGCAGGCGCACCCGTCGGCGGCGGTGTTCCCTGGCGGCGAGGGCCTCGCGGGGATGCAGGCGCGTGCCGTCACGGCCATCCGTGAGCACGACGCGCGCATCGCGGCCGAGCACGGCGACGACGCGGTGTGGCTGGCATGCAGCCACGGCGACGTACTCAAGGGGATTCTCGCCGACGCGCTCGGCCAGCACCTGGACTCGTTCCAGCGGATCGTGGTCGACCCCGCGTCGATCTCCGTGGTCCGCTACACCGAGACTCGCCCGTTCGTGGTGCGCGTCAACGACCACGGGTCGGATTTCGCGGGGATAGTGCCGGAGAAGCCCAAGCGCGGTAGGAAGAAAGCATCCTCCGAAGCGACCGTCGGGGGTTCTACGGGACAAAGGGGCCGCCTGTGAATACACCGTTGACACCGGACAATCCGTTCGCGAAGCCCAGTGAGCTGCCCTACGGCCTCCCGCCGTTCGAGCGGATCGCCGAGGAGCACTACTCCCCGGCGTTCGAGGCCGGGCTCGCCGAGCACGCCGCGGAGATCGACGCGATCGCGACCGACCCGGAGCCGGCGACGTTCGGCAACACGATCGTCGCGCTCGAGCGGTCCGGCCGCTTGCTGGGCCGGGTGTCGTCGGTGTTCTTCAACCTCACGTCGTCGGACACGAACCCGGCGCTGCAGGACCTGCAGGCCGAGATCGCGCCGAAGCTCGCCGCGCACCACGACGCGATCCACCTCGACCCGAAGCTCTACGCCCGCGTGCGCGACCTGTACGAGCGGCGCGCGGACCTCGGACTGGACGAGGAGTCGGCGTGGCTGCTGGAACGGGTGCACACCGGTTTCGAGCGGGCGGGCGCCGGTCTGCCCGAGGCGGACCAGCGGCGGTTGCGTCAGCTCAACGAGGAACTGTCCACGCTGAGCACGCGGTTCCAGGAGAACCTGCTGCGCGACACGAACGACCTCGCCGTGCTGGTGGACGACCCGGCGGAACTGGCCGGGCTGTCGGCCGACGGGATCGCGTCCGCCGCTGAGGCGGCCGCGTCGCGTGGTGAGCAGGGCAAATACCTGCTGACCCTGAACCTCCCGACGTCGCAGCCGTTGCTGGCGTTGCTGGAGAACCGGGACCTGCGGCAGCGGCTGTTCATGGCGTCGACCGCGCGGGGCAATCGCGGCAACGACAACGACAACACCGCCGTGCTGCGCCGGATCGCGGTGCTGCGGGCCGAACGCGCCGTCCTGCTCGGCTACCCGCACCACGCCGCGTACGTGATCTCCGACGAGACGGCCCGCAGCTCGGAGGCCGCGGTCGGCCTGCTGGAACGGCTCGCTCCGGCCGCCGTCGCCAACGCCAAGCGCGACGCCGCGGAACTGCAGCGCTACCTCGAGCAGGACATCCCCGGCGCGACGCTCGAGCCGTGGGACTGGGCGTTCTACGGCGAGCGCGTCCGCAAGGCCCGCTACGACGTGGACGACGCGACACTGCGGCCCTACTTCGAACTGGACCGCGTCCTGCGGGACGGCGTGTTCTTCGCCGCGGGCAAGCTGTACGGGCTGACCTTCACCGAGCGCGACGACCTGCCGAAGTACCACCCGGAGCTGCGGGTGTTCGAGGTGCGCGACGCCGACGGCTCACCGCTGGGCCTGTTCCTCGGCGACTACTACACGCGCGACTCCAAGCGCGGCGGCGCGTGGATGAACACCTTCGTCGACCAGAACGACCTGCTCGGCGACCGCCCGGTCGTGGTGAACAACCTCAACATCTCGCGCCCACCGGACGGCGAGCCGACGCTGCTGTCCTTCGACGAGGTCGTGACGGCGTTCCACGAGTTCGGCCACGCACTGCACGCTTTGCTGTCGGCGGTGAAGTACCCGACGTTCTCGGGTACCAACGTGCAGCGGGACTTCGTCGAGTACCCGTCGCAGGTCAACGAGATGTGGATGCTGTGGCCGGAGGTGCTGGCCAACTACGCCAAGCACCACCGGACCGGCGAGCCGTTGCCGCAGCGGCTGGTCGAGCGCCTCGAGGAGTCGGCGCAGTACGGGCAGGGCCACGCCACCACCGAGTACCTCGCGGCGGCGCTGCTGGACCAGGCGTGGCACGGCATCAGCACCGACGACGACATCGAGGACGTGGCCCGGTTCGAGGCGACGGCGCTGGAGAAGGCGGGCGTCGCGCTGCCCACCGTCCCGCCGCGCTACCGCAGCACCTACTTCGCGCACGTGTTCAGCGGCGGCTACTCGGCGGGCTACTACTCCTACATCTGGAGTGAGGTGCTCGACGCCGACACGGTCGAGTGGTTCAAGGAGAACGGTGGCCTGACCAGGGACAACGGCGATCATTTCCGGCGTGAGCTGCTCAGCCGCGGCGGCAGCCTCGACTCGATGACCGCGTTCCGCAGGTTCCGCGGCCGCGACCCGGAGATCGCGCCGCTGCTGAAGCGGCGTGGACTGACGGGCGCGTGAGGCACGCACGGCCGTGACCCCGCCCGGTCACGGCCGGCGCGCCGGTCACCACGGCACGGTGCCCGCGTCCTCGAAGAACCCGCCGCTCGGGCCGTCGTCGGGCAGTGTCGCCAGCCGGATCGCGATCGCGGCGCCCTGTTCGGGCGTGCGGAAACCGCGGAAGCCGTTGAGGTCGGTCGCGACGTAGCCGGGGCAGCCCACGTTGATCAGGATGTTGGTGTCGCGCAGTTCCTTGGCGTACTGAACGGTGAGGGCGTTGAGGAACGTCTTCGACGGCGAGTAGGCACCGGAGATCGGGCCCGTGTCGGCGCCCGGTGTGGCCTGCCGGGTCAGGGAGCCGACGCTGCTGGACATGTTCACGATCCGCGGCGACGCCGAGCGGCGCAGCAACGGCAGCATCGTGTTCGTCACGCGGAGCACGCCGACCACGTTGGTCTCCACGACCGTCCGCATCGTCGCGGGCGTGACCTTGGTGGGCTCCGGCGGCCGGCCCCCGGTGATCCCGGCGTTGTTGACGAGCACGTCGAGGCCACCGGCCAGCCGTTCGATCAGTTGGGCGGCCGCCGTCACGCTCGCGTCGTCGGTCACGTCGAGCGGCACGCCGAACGCGTCGACGCCGGCCGCGCGCAGCTTCTCCACGGCGGTCTCGCGACGCCGGTCGTCACGGGCGCCGACCCCGACGCGCCAGCCGAGGGCGCCCAGTCCGGCCGCGATCTCGTATCCGATGCCCTTGTTCGCGCCGGTCACCAGCGCGATCGTTGCTTGACTCATGCCGCCAGCCTGCGCCCGACACGCGTCGGCATGCCAACACCGATCGGGTCGGCAGCGATACCGGGCGGGTATCGATCCGGGTACTGTGGCGGTATGGAGACGCGGGAGCTGCGGTACTTCGTGGCGGTCGCCGAGGAGCTGCATTTCGGGCGCGCCGCCCGGCGGCTGGGGATCGCGCAGCCGCCGTTGTCCCGCGCGATCCGGCAGCTCGAACGGCGCGTCGGGGCGACGCTGCTGGACCGCAACAGCCGTGGGGTCACGCTGACCGAGGCCGGGTCGGTGCTGCTCCGCGAGGGGCTGGCCGCCCTCGACGCGGTCGACGCCGCCGAGCGCCGCACCCGCCGTGCCGCCACCGGCCGGCCCGGGCTGGTGCTCGTGACGAAAGCCGGCGCGTCGGCCGAACTGCTGGCGAAGCTGCTGGACGCCTACGCCGCCGAACCGGACGCGGTCAGCGTCGATGTGCAGCTGTGCGGGATCGGCGAGCAGGCGCGGCTGCTGCGCGACGGGCGGGCCGACGTCGCGCTGCTGCACCGGCCGTTCGACTCGACGGCGGGATTCGACGTCGAGGAGCTGACCACGGAGGGCCAGGTCGTGGTGCTCCCGGCCGGGCACCCGCTCACGACGCGTCCGCACGTGCGGACGGCCGAGGTCGCCGCCCTCGACCTGCCGACGCCGCGCTGGCCCCAGCCCGACGGCACCTACCCGGACGGCGCGGGACCGCGGGTGCGGGACAACACGCAGTTGCTGCAGCTGATCGCACTCGGCCGGGCGTGGGCGATCCTGCCCGAATCGAGCCGGTCTCTCCTGGGCACCGACCACGCCACGGTGCCAGTGCTCGACGCGCCGAGTGTCACGACGGTGATCGCGTGGCCACCGCACAGCCGCTCGCGAGCGGTGGCCGACCTCGTCCGGACCGCGGCGCGTCTCTAGTGCCCTTGTTGTGAGAGCCGAAGGTGGCCTTCGGCGCCGCTGTGGCACCCAAGGCCACCTTCGGCTCCCTCGCTCGTTACTCGCCGATCCGCAGCGGCCAGACCTCGACGACGCCCTGCGCCACCGCACACGGCGTGCCGGCGACCAGCCGCGCGGCCTCTTCGATCGTGGGCGCCTCGATGAGCGCGAACCCCGCGATCGGCAGGTCGGATCGCAGGTACGGCCCGGCAGTCAGCTGGGGCCCCGCGTCGTTGTGGTTGCGGACCTGAACCGGCGGGCCCGCGATCCCCATGACCGCGCCGCCGGCTCGCAACCGCTCGTCGTGGGCATGCGCCGCATCGCGCACGGCCGGGTCCGTCCGTTCGTAGCCCGCGCTGTCGCCGTAGCCGATCGTGATGAACTTCGCCATCGGACACCTCCTGACGGAAGTGTCCCGCACAGCGGGAACGGCCCGGTCCCCGCCAGGGGAACCGGGCCGTCCGTGTCGTCCGCCGGCGACTCAGACCAGGCCGAGCTGCTGCACCGCGGCGCGCTCCTCGCCGAGTTCGGCGACCGAGGCGTCGATGCGGGTGCGGGAGAACTCGTTGATCTCCAGGCCCTGCACGATCTCGTACTTGCCGTTCTTGGTGGTCACCGGGAACGAGGAGATCAGGCCCTCGGGCACGCCGTAGGAGCCGTCCGACGGGACGGCCATCGACGTCCAGTCACCCTCGGCGGTGCCGTTGACCCACGTGAACACGTGGTCGATCGCGGCCGAAGCGGCCGACGCGGCCGAGGAGGCGCCACGGGCCTCGATGATCGCCGCGCCGCGCTTGGCGACGGTCGGGATGAAGTCGTCGGCCAGCCACTTCTCGTCGTTGACGGCCTCGGCGGCGTTCTTGCCCGCGACCTCGGCGTGGAAGATGTCCGGGTACTGGCTGGCGGAGTGGTTGCCCCAGATGGTGAGCTTCTTGATGTCGGCCACGGACACGCCGAGCTTCTTCGCCAGCTGGCCGAGCGCGCGGTTGTGGTCGAGGCGGGTCATCGCGGTGAACCGCTCGGCGGGCACGTCGGGGGCGTTGGACTTCGCGATCAGCGCGTTGGTGTTGGCCGGGTTGCCGACCACGAGAACCTTGATGTCGTCGGCGGCTCCTGCGTTGATCGCCTCGCCCTGCGGCTTGAAGATGCCGCCGTTGGCCTCGAGCAGGTCCGCGCGCTCCATGCCCTTCGAGCGGGGGCGGGCGCCGACGAGCAGGGCGACGTTCGCGCCCTGGAAGGCCTGCTTCGGGTCGTCGAAGATGTCGGTGCCTGCCAGCAGCGGGAACGCCCCGTCGTCGAGTTCCATCGCGGTGCCCTCGGCCGCCTTGACCGCCTGCGGGATCTCCAGCAGCCGCAGGTTCACCGGGGTGTCCGGGCCGAGCAGCTGACCGGACGCGATGCGGAAGAGCAGCGCGTAGCCGATCTGGCCGGCGGCGCCGGTTACCGTGACGTTGACGGGGGCTTGGGTCATTGCGTACTCCTGCGGACGTTCTCTTCGCTGATAGGCCGAACTCTATCGGCCTCCGGCGGGACGGACGCGGTGCGTCGCCTCACGTTCGCCTGAACCGATTCGGCGGTGGGCACCTCGAACGCCTTGCCCAGGGCGATGATCCCCTCGTCGAGGCGGCCGAAACCGGACAGCACCGAGCGGGCCGCAGCGCCGTCGCCTTTCCTCGTGAGCCGGGTCTCGGTGTCCAGGTCGAGGTGCTTCTGGGTGCTGCCGCGCACCGCTTCGGCCAGCACGTCGAGGTTCGCGGTGAGCCGGTCGACCAGCGTCGTGAGCCGGTCGTCGCCGGCGAGCAGGCCCGGCTCGGCGCGGGCCGCGATCTGCCGCACGCGGAACGAGACGCGGTCGAGTGTGGTCAGCAGGTAAGTGCCGTAGTCGCGGCGGCTGGCGAGGCTGATCGGGTAGGTCAGCGGCTCGACCGTGTCACACACGGTCGCGATCGAGCGGTCCAGCTCGCGGGACAGGTCGATCACGTTCACGTTCTCCCGGCCGGACAGCAGGACCTCGGCCTGGTCCAGGAATTCGTGCAGGTCGTCCAGCACACGCTCCATGTCCGAGCGCAGCACCGTCCGGGTGCGCACCGGCAGCACCGCGATCGCGGCGAGGATCCCGGCGGCGGCACCGACCCCGGTTTCGCCGACCCGCACCCACAGCACGCTGATGCTGAACGTGCCGAGCAGGCTGTACAGCAGGCCCAGCATGGACGTGATGAAGAACGACGAGATGACCTGCGACACGCGGGCGGTGTAGACCATCGCGAACACGCACAGCAGGATCAACACGATCGTGGCAGCCGTGTCACCGGTGACCAGGATCGCGAGCAGCATCCCGCCGAAGATCCCGACGAGCGTGCCCGCGACCCGCCGGAACCCCTTGACGAACGTCGCTCCCGCGGTCGAGGTGTTGAGGAAGACCACGAACACCGTCAGCACCGCCCAGTACCAGCGCTGGTGCGAGACGAGTTCGCCGCCGAGCACGGCGAGCGCGCCCCCGATGGTCGCCTGGATCGCGCTGCGCGTGCGGTTGTCGTAGGCGAAGACCTTCTTCGGTTGCGGCTGCTCGGGTTCGGGTAGTTCGGCTTCGGCGGAGTAGTCGTGCTCGGCGATCCGCTGGGCGTTGACGTCGGCGAGCGCGAGTTCGGCGATCGCGCGGCGCAGGTCGTCCCCGGGTGCGGGGTCCAGCCGGCTGCCGGCCACGAGCATCCGGCTGAACTCGTCCGTCTCGTTGATCACGGGCAGTTCCTCCGGGTCGTGCTCGATGAGCGACTCGAACCGCAGGAGGCTGCCGATCAGCTCGTCGCGCACGTCTTCGGGCAGCTCCTCGGTGTCGGTGCGGCGCGTGGTGATCGACAGCCACTGCGCGGCCAGCTCCACCTCGATGGCGCGCCGGCGCAACAGCTCCGACGCGGGCGGGTCGAGCACCTCGCCGATCGTGTCGTCGACCATCAGCACCGCCTCGTGCAGCCGGGCTTCCGTGCGCCGCAGCGCTCGCCGGCGGCGGTCGGTGCCGCCACTGGCGAGGTAGGCGGCCGCGTCCCGTGCGAGACCACCCAGCCGGGCACGAAACGCCCTGCGGACGCGAACCAGCTCGTGCTCCGGCCGCCGCCGCAGCACCACGAACCGGGCGAGGGCGTGCGAGCAGATCCCGATCGCCAGCGCCAGCAGGTACTGCGGCAGCTGCGACGAATGGATCTGCAGGAACATCGCGAAGAAGAACATGAAGAACGACAGCGAGCCCAGCGCGGTGCCCCGTGGCGCGAACCGCTGCGCGTACACCACGAAGAAGATCAGCACGATGAATAGCACGCTGTCCAACGGCGGCCGGGAGGTACCGAAGGACGCGACCGTGAGCGACGCCGCACCCGCACAGAACGCCAGCACCAGGGTGATCGCCTGCGCGCGCGGGGTGCGGTCGTTGACGGTGAACGCGCACTGCATCGCGCCGATCGCCGCGACCAGGATCATCGGGATGGGCCGCCCGAGCGACCCGAGCACGAGGATCGCGATGAGGATGCCGCACACCGCCAGCGCCGCCAGCCGCAGCCGCACCAGGCCGGGATCAGCGCCGACGAGCCGGTCCCTGGTGCGTTCCCACGCCGTCGTGAGTCGTTCGATCATGAGGCCAGCAGCTCCCATTGGGCCAGCGACGGCCTCGCGCCGCTCGACGCTCGCACCCGCAGCCGGTAGTGCGGGTGCGCGGCCGGCATGGACAACGCGAACGGCCGCGTCTGGCGTGCCCACGCGAACGTCTCGCCGTCACGTTCGTCGAGAACCGTCCACGAACGACCGTCCGCGGAGCCTTCCAGGGCCCACGCGGTCGGCGTGTGGCGCGTGCCCGACGTGAGCGTGTACATCTCAACCGGTCTGGCTGAACCGTCCACTGTGTACTCGATGACCGGAGTCCGGGTGCGGAACACCACCTGGGTGCGGCTCGTGTCGTCGAACAGCGGGCCGGGCGCACCGGCGGTGAGGTCGGTGAGCGGCCGCGGCCACGCGCCGCCCTCGGTCAGCGACGGCGGTGGCGCGCCCCAGCCCGAGGGCTCGTCGCCGAGATCGAAGTCGAGTCGCGCACCGTCGAGCAGGTCCCCGTGCGTGATCCAGGCACGGTCGTGCGGCATCCCGTTGAGCCGCACCGCCTGCACGTAGGGGCCGGTGCCGGTGGTCGTGATCGTCACCTGGTTGCCGTTCTCCAGCCGGATCGTGGCCTTCGGGAACAGCGGGGCGACGAGGACGTAGCAGGGGCTGCCCACGGCCAGCGGGTACAGCCCGAGTGCGGCGAAGACGTACCACGCCGACATCTCGCCGTTGTCCTCGTCGCCGGGGTAGCCCTGGCCGATCTCGCTGCCCGTGTAGCTGCGGTTCAGCACCTGTCGCACGATGGCCTGCGCCTTCGCGGGCGCGCCCGCGTGGTGGTAGAGGAACGCGACGTGGTGCGCGGGCTGGTTCGAGTGCCCGTACTGGCCGAGGCGCATGTCGCGGGCTTCGGTCATCTCGTGGATGATGCCGCCGTATGAGCCGGGGTTGCGGCCCGTCTCGGGGGTGGCGAAGTAGGTGTCCAGTTTGGACTCCAGCCCGGTGCGGCCACCGTAGAGGTTCGCCAGGCCGTTGCCGTCGTGCGGCACCGCGAACGCCATCGTCCAGCCGTCGGTCTCCGTGCAGTCGAAACCCCACCGGGTGGGGTCGTACCGATCCGGCGGCCACCGCCACCGGCCGTCGCGATGGCGGCCCTGGAAGAACCCGATGCGCTCGTCGAAGTGGTTGACGTAGGCGAGCGCGCGCTGCCGGAAGTACCGTGCCTCGTCCACGCGGCCGAGCGCCCGCGCGAGGCCCGCGATGCCGAAGTCGTCGACGCACCCCGCCAGCGCCCACGACATGCCCTCGTGCGTGCTCAGTGGCGTGAAGCCCAGGAAGATCGACTCGTGCAGGCCCTTGCGCCCGGTGCCGCGGCGGCGCGACGGCACGGTCGCGTTGCGCAGCGCGGCCCGGTAGGCGGTCTCGACGTCGAACCCGCGCACGCCCTTGAGGTAGGCGTCGGCGAACGCGACGTCGGAACTGGTTCCGGTCATCAGGTCGGCGTAGCCAGGGGAGGACCAGCGCGCGATCCAGCCGCCCTCGCGGAACTGCTGGACGAACCCCTCGATCAACTCGCCGCAGCGGCGCGGGGTCAGCAGCGCGTAGGCGGGCCAGCAGGTCCGGTAGGTGTCCCAGAACCCGTTGTTGACCGACATCGGCCCGGCGAGCACCCGCTTGCGGCGCGTCACCGGGCTGACGTGGCGGCCGCCCTCGTGGCCCGAATTCGGGTACAGGTAGAGCCGGTAGAGGCACGAGTAGAACGTCGTGAGCTGGTCCTCGCTCGCGCCCTCGAGGTCGATCCGGCCGAGCAGGTCCTGCCACTGCTCGCGGGCCGCGTCCCGGACCTGCTCGAACGTGGTGCCCTCGGGGATCTCGGCGGCCAGGTTGCGCCGCGCCTGCGCCACGCTGATCAGCGACGTCGCGATCCTGAACTCCACGTCGGGCGTGTCGAAGCTGAACGTCCTGCCCCGGGCGCGGCCGGGCCGGTCGAAGGTGCCGTAGAGGTACATCCGGCGCGCCCCCGCCGACAGCCGCGACCGCACGCTGGTGAACCCGCTGACCACGCCGTGCGCGGCGTCGAGTCGCACCCGGCCGCGGCCGACCCGGAAACGCACCTCGGCCTGGCCGGGAAAGGCGAAGCGGACTATCGCGGCGTGATCGGCCGGGGCGAGATCGACGGTGAGGCCGCTGTCGAACCGGACGCCGTAGTGGTGCGGCCGGTCGGTCTCGCGCTCGTGGCCGAACGCGAGATCGCCGGCGGGGATCACGTGGAAGGTGTGCCGGTCGCCCATCCAGGGGCTGGGCTGGTGGCTGAGCGCGAAGCCCTGCAGGACCGGGCGGTTCGCGGCGTTGCTGCGGCGGTGGTACTCGTACAGCCACCGCGTCGAGGACGCGTCGGTCACCGGTGTCCAGAAGTTGAAGCCGTGCGGCACCGCCGTCGCCGGGAACGTGTTGCCGCGCGAGAACTCGGCGCTGGAGTGGGTACCGCGGGTGGTGCGCACCCGGTCGACGGGATCGCACCGCCGCGGCGGCCGGTCCGCGATGCGCACGTCGTCGATCCAGCCGGCGCCGCGTTCGTTGGTGAGCACGATCGCGCGGGCCGTCCGGCCGGGCGGAAGCGGCCGCCGCACGAGGTTCCACTGATCGGGGTAGAGCGCGTCCGGGTCCAGTGTGCCGGGGAGTGTGGTGCCGTCGTCGAACTCGACATCGAGGGCCACGCGCGTGGCACCGTAGACGTCATCAAGCGTGGATTCGGGGAACACCAGATACGACAGTTCGGTGTGTTCGCCTGCCGTGGCCCGGACGTCGAAGAGCCGGTCGTTCGCGGGCCCGTCGAACCGCAGCGCCCGCAGTCCGGTGAACCCGGCCCCGGCCCGCGCGGTGGGCGACCGGCGTGGCCCGCCGCCGACCTGCCCCGTCAGGGGCTGGGGATCGCCCTCCTCGAACGACGTGAAGAACACCGGCCCACCGTAACCGCCCGCAGGCCGGTCCTCCTGTCGTGAAATTCCCGGACGGGGAAACGGCCCGCCGCCGCGAAACCGTTCCGGCGCGGTGTGTAATCTCCGGAGGCGAAATGGCGACCACTACTGACCCCGCCCCCGAGGCCGCGTCCGGACTGGGCGACACTCCCGGGGCGCCTGAGGCGCACCGGGCGGCGGCGCGTACCCGTGAGCCCTCCCGCTTTCCCTATCGCACCATCTCGATGGGGACCGTTGGCAGCGTCCTGCTCCTGCTGGGCGCGCTCGGCGCCGGCGGCATCCTGATCCGCGACCCGGTGATCGGCACCGGGCCGCTGTCGTGGGTCCGCTACGGGCACGGGCAGATCCTCGCCAACGTGATCCTCTATGCCGGGTTCGCGCTGGTCGTGTGGGCGTGGGTGCGGCTGGGCCGCTACATGCTGGCGGGCCGGATCGGCAGCAGGCCGATCCTGATCGCGGCGGCGTGCTGGATGGCGCCGCTGGTGGTCTCGCCGCCGCTGTTCACCCGTGACGTGTTCTCCTACCTCGGTCAGGGCGCCCAGTTGCTGCACGGGCTCGACCCGTACGCGCATGGCCCGGCGGAGCTGGAGATCCTGCCCAACATCGTGCAGAACGTGCACCCGGTGTGGCAGACGACGCCGGCGCCGTACGGCCCGCTGTTCCTGCTGGTCGCGAAGGGCGTCGTGGCGGTCACCGGGGACAACGTGATCGCGGGCGTGATCGTGACGCGGCTGGTGCTGCTGCTGGGCCTCGGCGCGATGGTGTGGTCGCTGCCCCGCCTGGTGCGCCACCTCGGCGGCAAGCTGCCGATCACCATGTGGCTCGCCGTCGCGAGCCCCATGACGGTGATCCACCTCGTCGGCGGCCCGCACAACGACCTGATGATGCTCGGCTTCCTCACCGTCGGCGTGGTCGCGGTACTCGAACGCAAGCACGCGCTGGGGATCGCGCTGGTCACGGTCGCCATGCTGATCAAGCCGACCGCGGCCGTCGCGCTGCCGTTCCTGGTGTGGGTGTGGGCCAACCACCTGCCGGGCGAGAGCCGGGCACGCAACTTCGTGCGCGCCGGCGCCATCTCGGTGGGCATCTTCGGCGCCGTGTTCGTACTCGGCACGTGGGTGTCGCTCGGCTCGTTCAACCTGGGCTGGGTGACCGGCCTGCAGGCGCCGACGCTGGTCACGAACTGGCTGAACTTCCCGACCGGCATCGGCCAGGGCCTCTACACGATCGTGCACCTGGTCATCAACGTGCCCGAGTCTCCGTTCGTGACGGTGGCCCGCGCGGTCGCGATGATCGCGCTGGCGGTGTTCGGCGTGCGGCAGTGGTGGAAGTCCCGCCACGGCGGCAACGAGGCCATCTTCCGGATGGCCATGACGCTGCTGGCCACCGCGATCCTCGCGCCGCCGACCCTGCCGTGGTACCTGGCGTGGGGTTTCGTGGTCGCGTCGGCGTTCCCGTGGCGGCGCAGGCATCTCGCGGTCGTGGTGGGGGTCGCGGTGTTCGTGGTGATGGCGTACTACCCGACCGGTCAGCAGGCGCTCTACGACTGGTGGTTCGTCGCCGTGTCGATCGGGCTCGGCATCTACGCGGCCGCGTCGCTGCTGCGGCCGGATCCCCTCGGGCTCATCGGCGCGTGGCGGCGGCAGAAGGGCGGGACGGTCGCCGAGGGCGGTCACCTCCCGGCTGACCCGGCAGCCCCAGCACGTGCTCGGCCAGGTGGTTGAGCGCGAACTCGTTGCTCACCGGGCCCGAGCGGGACAACCGCGCAATCGAGGTAGACGTCGATCCAGCCCGCGCGTTCGTCCCACGCGTCGGCGCCCAGCACCTGTAGCGCGTGATCGGCCGCATCGAAGGCCAATTCGGACGCCAGCACCTTCACCGCGTTGACGTTTCCGGCGAACGACGGGCCGTCGTCCCCGGCGTCGAAGGCGGCGACGGTGCTCAGCAGCAGCGCCCGTGCCGCGCTGTGCCGGGCGTGCAGCCGCGCGAGCGGATGCGAAATGGCTTGCCTGGCGCCGATCGGTACGTCTCCGGCGATCGTGCGCGTGCGAGCGCGCGCGGCTGCCGCGTCGATGCAATACCGGGCCGTGCCGAGGCAAACCGACGCCGTGAGGACACGCTCGACGTTGGCGAAGGACCAGAGCACGAGCATCCCCGCGCCCTCCTCGCCCACCAGATCCTCGGCCGGCACGACGACGTCGCGGAGTTCGAGGCCGAACTGCCGGACGCCCTCGCGGTGACCCATCGGCACTTCGGTGGCTGTGGCGCCCGCTGCCCTGGGGTCGACCAGGACGGTGACGTAACCCTCCGGCGCGCGGCCGTGGACGAGGACCCTGTCGACGGCGTCCAGCGCCGACGTCACCTGCTTGTAGCCGTTGACCACAAAGGTGTCGCCGTCGCGGCGGATCTCCGTGCGCGTGCCGAACAGGTTGTGGCCCGTCTCCAGCTCGGTCGCGGCGACGCCCAGCTGCGCGGTGCCGGCGGCGACCGATTCGAGCCATCGGCGTGCGGGCGCGGGACCCTGCCGGTCGATCGCGTGCGCGACGGCCGAGGAGAGGACCGGAAGCCAGAGCACCATGCCCTGCTCGGCGAAGGCCTCCAGGACCAGTGACATGCCGGCGAGGCCGCCGTTTCCGGCGACGAGCAGGCCCGGCCAGCCGCGCTCGCGGAACGCCGACCACAGCTCTGGATGGATCTCGCCGTGGTCGATCAGGTGCTGCCGCACCTCGGTCGCACGGGAAGCGAATCGGGACGCGACCTCGACGGCCTGTTTCCGGAGCGGCTCTCGTTCCATAGCAGGAAGAGTACTACTCCGGAGTGTTACTCCGGTAGTGCTCCGTCCAGCGGCACTTGCGCCATGCCACCGGCGAACGGTGCGCCATCGTCGCCGACGAGTTCGACCTTGATCCGGGCCGTTGCCGCCCGTGGCGGCTGTGGGACGACCGTCGAAGGGGCACCGAGCCCGGCAGCGGCCGCCGCCGCCAGCACGTCGGCGTGCCGAAGAAGCGAGCCCTGCCCACCGCCCGCCAGCCACCGCTGCGCGATCGCGTGTGCGGGCCCGGTGACGATCGCGACCATCACGTCGAGCGGCAGCCGCAGCACCTCCCCCCGTGCGGCGAACGGCTCGAGCCATTCGAGGTAGCCCGCACCGAGCTCCGCGTTCATCGCCTCCAGCCGCGCGTCGACCTCGGGCAGGCGATGCGGCCGGCCTCGGTCGTACACGAACCTGGCCAGGTCAGGATGTTCCTCGACCCACCGCAGGTGTGCCCTGACCAGGTCCGCGACACCCGCCGCAACCGAGGCCGGCCGCGCCGCGAGAACCTGCCGGTAGGCGTCGTGCACCGACGACATCGCGTCCAGGTACAACGCCCCGGCGATCGCCTCCTTCGAACGGAAGTGGTGGAACAACGCGCCGTTCGACACCCCGCTGACCTCACGAATCCGAGCGACGGTGGTGTGCTCGTATCCCTCGGCGTTGAAGCAGGTGAGCGCCACCTGCAGGATGTCGTCACGCAGTGCCATGGGAGAGACCGTAAGGGTTGGCTCCCGCGCTGTCACAACGCGCCGTCGCCGGTATCAGGCCGCCGACCAGTGGCGCCACGTCGTCACCCGGGTCCGGACCACCGGTCCCTCTGGCGGGCGCTCCCGGTACTGCGCGTACTTCGCGCACAGCCACTCGATGGCCGGCGCGCGCTCGGCGGGGTCGGTGTGGACGGTGGCGTGGCCGTCGGCCCGGACCCACCACAGTGCCGTCCAGTCCTCGTCGTAGGCGTCTGCCAGGAAGCACACCGCGGGGTTGGCCCCGATGTTGCGGAGCCGCCGCAAGTCCGTGCTGCGCTTGGGTTTTTGGTCGACCGCGAACACGATCTCGTCGCCGGACACGGCGAACGTGACGGGCACCAGATGCGGCACGCCCTCGCCGTTCACCGTAGCCAGGCGGGCCACACGTGCCTCCGCGAAGCGTGTCAGAGCTTCGGAATACCGCATACCCGCACGCTAAGCGTCGCCGTGTCCAGGACCGCGTCGACCCCGAGCGGCAGGGACGCCGCGGCCGGCTGATGGCCGAACGGCACGCCCCACAGCACGGGCACGCCCAGCGGGCCGAGCCGCTCGGCCAGCAGCGGACGCACGTCACCGCAACCCGTCCATGACCCCAGCACGATCCCGGCCACGCCGCCGAACCAGCCCACCCGCAGCAGTTGCGTGACCATCCGGTCGACGCGGTACACCGGCTCGCCCACGTCCTCCAGCAGCACGATCCGACCGTCCGCGCCGCGGTCCTCGGCTGTGCCCACACCGGCCGCCAGCAGGCTCAGGTTCCCGCCGGTCGTCGTGCCGCGAGCCGAGCCCGCGACGAGCGCCGAGGTGCCCCGCACCGTCACCGGCTCGCCGGCCAGGGCCAGCCGCAGCCCCGCTGCCGCGGTGTCGTCCCAGTAGGTGCCGGCGGGCATGGGGGAGAACAGCGTCGGCACGTCCAGCCGTGCCGCGATCGCCTGATGGAGCGCCGTGACGTCGCTGGATCCCGCGAAGATCTTCGGCCCGGCCGCCCGCAGCGCGGCCCAGTCGATGAGTTCGAGCATCCGCTGCGTGCCGTACCCGCCGCGCGCGGAGATCACCGCCGACACGGCCGGGTCGAGCCACGCCGCCTGGAACTTCACCGCCCGCTGCTCGTCGGTGCCGGACAGGTACGGCAAATCCGGATGTTTCGTGCCGGTGAACCGCTTCACCGCGAACCCCAGCGCCTCCAGCGCGGCGACCGCCGCGTCGAGACGGTCGGGCGGAACCGGTCCCGCCGGGGTGGTGAGGGCGATGGTGCGCGTCACCGCTGCAGCCTCAGCGACGGCACGCCGGGGGTGGCGAACCCGAACACCTGGCCGTAGAAGGACAATTCGGCCTCCAGCGCGGCGATCATCGTCTCGGCCTTGCGGAAACCGTGCTGCTCGCCTTCGAAAGTCAGGTAGGCATGCGGGATTCCCTTGCTCCGCAACGACTTCACGAACCGGTCGGCCTGCTCCGGCGGGCAGATCTGGTCGTCGAGCCCCTGCAGGAGCAGCACCGGCCCGGCCAGTTCGGCCGCGTGCGCGAGTGGCGAGCGATCCACGTAGCGCTGCCGTGTCGCCGGCAGCGGCCCGATCAAGCCGTCGAGATAGCGGGACTCGAAGTCATGCGTCTCGCCGCCGTCACCGGTCCAGCCGGCGAGGTCGAGGATCGGGAACTTGATCGTGCCCGCACCGAAAACCCGCTCGCTGGTCATCGCCGCCGCCGCGGTGAACCCACCCGCACTGCCGCCGCGGATCGCCAGCCGCCCGGGGTCCGCGATGCCCTCTGCCACCAGCGCCTGCCCGACGGCGACACAGTCGCGCACGTCGACCACGCCCCACTGCTCCCGCAGTCGCTCGCGATACGCGCGGCCATACCCTGTCGAACCGCCGTAGTCGACCGCGACGATGCCGATGCCGCGGCTGGTGAAGTAGGCGAAATCCAGATCCAGCACGGGAAAGTTCTGCCCGGTCGGCCCGCCGTGCACGTGCACCAGGTAAGGCGGGAACTCGCCCTCGGGCGCGCGGAACCCGGGATTGGCCGGCGGATAGAGGTAGGCCGGGATCCGCTCCCCGCCCGGACCGGTGAATACGCGTTCCTGGGGAACCGGCAGGTACTCGCGGGGTGGCGGGCCAGGCGCTTCGCCGACCGGGACGGCTGCCCCGGTGCCGAGGTCGACACGCGTGACAGCGCTTTCCCGATCCGGGCCACCGGCGATGCAGACGACCGAACCGTCGTGCACGGCGAAGGCCGGCTGCACGTGCGTGAGCCCGGGCGCAAGCGAGGTGACCGTACCCGCGGACTCGTCGAGCACCGCGAGCCGGCCCGAACTGAGCACGACGTGCCGTCCGCCCCCGAGCGGCGCGAACCAGCGGGAGCCGATCTTCCACAGTGCGCCGCCCAGTTCCCGCTCGGCGGGCGCGAGGTTGGTGGCCTGCCCGTCGAGCGTGACCCGGAACAGGTTCCACCAGCCGTCGGGGTCCATCGAGACGATCAACGACGTGGGGGAGTCCCACTCGAGTTGGCACACCGACACACCGGGGCCGCCCGCGACGACCCGATGCGGGCCGAACGAGCCGTCGCCGCCGATCGGCGCGACGCAGAGTTCCGTTTCGTCCCATGGCATCGCGGGGTGGTCCCAGCCCAGCCACGCGGCGTGCCCGCCGTCCGGCGAAAGCTGGGGCGCGGTCAGGAAATGGTGACTCGCCGCGAGCGAACGGATTTCGCCCTGCGCGAACGCGACCAGGTCGCGGCGGATGTCGGTGCGCCGCGGTCCGGTGCTCGTTTCGCGCACCGCCCAGACCGCGCCGTCCGGGCCCGGACGCAGATCGCCGTACCGCACTCCTTGCGGTCGCGGCGGTTCCGGCGACAGCGGCGAAACCTCCCCGGTGTCCAGGTTGCGCACGTAAAGCCGCTGGTCGTCCCAGTGCGTGAAGTAGAGCGACCGGCCGATCACCAGCCACGGGCGGCCGCCGTACTCGTGCACCCGGTTGCGCGCATTCCACGGCGCGGGCAGCATTTCCGCGCCGTCGGCACGCACCAGCGCGAGCCGTCCGCTCTCCGCGGGCCGGGCCTGCGCCCACCACGACTGCCCGTCCACCACATCGAGCCACTGGTCGCCGCCGCCGGTGGCCGCCACGTCCGCGGCGCTGATGGGGGAGGTCCAGGTGCCATACGGTGAGGTTTCGACCACCGCTGCACTGTAGTCGCGCGAACGGCCCGGTGTGGCGGGCTCCACTAGACTCAAGCAGGGGCGGCGGATGCCGATCATGGAACGGTGGCTTAGGGTCGGGGGTGCCATGGCTCGCGTAATCCACGTCTTCCGCCAGCCCGACCGGTTCGTCGCAGGAACCGTCGGGGAACCCGGTGACCGCACCTTTTACCTGCAGGCGTCCGAGGACGTCCGCACCATCAGCGTGACCATCGAGAAGCAACAGGTCGCGGTGCTCGCCGAGCGCCTCGGCTCGCTGCTGGAGGAGGTCGCGAACCGCTTCGGCGCCGATGTGCCCGAGAACGTGCCCGACGACCTCGTCGACGTCGACCCGCTGTCGGTGCCGGTCGAGGAGGAGTTCCGGGTGGGCACGATGGGCCTCGGCTGGGACGCCGAGAGCAAGGCGGTGGTCATCGAACTGCTCGCGATGACGGAGGGCGAGGTCGACGAGACCGTCGTCCTGGACGACACCGAAGAGGGCCCGGACGCGGTGCGTGTGTTCCTCAGTCCGGTCGCCGCGCGCGCGTTCGCCGACCGTGCCGACCGGGTCGTCAACGCCGGCCGCAAACCGTGCCCGCTGTGCGGCGAACCGCTGGACCCGGCCGGGCACATCTGCCCACGCCAGAACGGGTACCGGCGCGAGACCGACATCACCGAGGAATAGCCGGACGTGGCCGAACCGCTGACCCCCGCCGACCCCGCGGCGAAACACGTGGTCGCCCACGGCCGGCTGGAGGTCGAGGGCCGGCTGGTCGACGCCTCCAACGTCACGCTGTTCTGCTCGGTCGAACTCAACGGCCTGACCGCGAACGCGGTGTACAAACCCGTGTCGGGGGAGCGGCCGCTGTGGGACTTCCCGGACGGGACGCTCGCCGGCCGCGAGGTCGCCACATATCTGCTCGCCGACGCCTCCGGCATCGGCAGCATCCCGCCGACCGTGCTGCGCGACGGCCCGTTCGGCAAGGGCATGGTGCAGTTATGGGTCGAGACGACCGAGGACGAGCTGGTCGACGTGCGTCCGCCGGCCGAGGTGCCCGACGGGTGGCGGGTCGTGCTGCACGCCCACGACCGGCTGGGCGAGCCGGCGGTGCTGGCGCACGCCGACACGCCGGGCATCCGGGACCTCGCGATCCTCGACATCATCGCCAACAACACCGACCGCAAGGGCGGGCACGTGCTCCCCGGCACCGACGGCAACGTGTACGGCGTCGATCACGGGATCTGCCTGCACGCCGAGCCGAAGCTGCGCACTGTGCTGTGGGGCTGGATCGGCGAGGAGCTACCGGCTGAGGCGGCGGAGAAGCTGGCTACGTTGCCGGAGAAGATCTACGGCACGCTCGGCGAGGAACTGTCGGCGCACCTGACGGGCCTGGAGATCAGCGCCATCGCCGAACGCGCCGAGGCACTGCTCTCGGCGGGCGTGTTCCCCGAGCCGGGCGACGACTGGCGCGCGATTCCCTGGCCTTTGTTCTAGTGGTACGTGGCCGTGAGGTCGGTGTCGGCGTGCTGGCTTGATCGCGCGCCGGGCCGCTCAGGCGACCTGGCCACGGTCGTAGGCCGCGCGGGCGAGCGCGATCGACCCGCGATGCCGCTCCGCCCAGTCGAGCAGCCCCCGTAACGACGCATACAGTTCGCGCGCCATGTCGGTGAGCTCGTACTCGACGCGTGGCGGCACGGTCGGGTAGACGGTGCGCACCAGCAGCCCGTCACGTTCGAGCTTGCGCAGGTTGAGCGTCAGCATCCGGCGGCTGATTCCTTCGACCGCACGCTCCAGCTCGGTGAACCGGACCGGCCCGTTCGCCGCCGCGACGATGATGCCGATGCTCCACTTCCCGGCGACGTGGTCGAGCACCTCCACGATCGGGCAGGCCTCGGTCATCTGGGCGGACAGCTCCTCGGACATGCCTCGACGGTACGCCACCTGGACGGTCACATCGATGTGCCAGCGGCACACCAAAGTGCCTTCTTCCCAGGTCGGCGGAAGGAACAGAAGATGGGCACTGTTACAGAACATGCCCCATTGGAGGTCCGGATGTCCCAGGCGGTGTCCACCCGGAGCCCGTCCCGCGGGCTCGCACTGGCCGTGCTCTGCGCGCAGACGCTGATGATCGTGCTCGACCAGACGATCGTGAACGTCGCGCTCCCGTCGATCCGGGATGATCTCGGGTTCAGCGGGCCGGGCCTGGCGTGGGTCGTCAACTCCTACCTCATCGCCTTCGGCGGCCTCCTCCTGCTGGCCGGCCGTCTCGGCGATCTGCTGGGCCGGCGCCGCGTGTTCCTCGCCGGGATGGTCCTGTTCACGGCCGCATCGCTGCTGTGCGGTGTGGCCTGGGACTCCGGCGCGCTGGTCGTGGCGCGGTTCCTGCAGGGCATCGGCGGCGCCGCGTCGTCCGCGGTCGTCCTGGGCATGATCGTCCGGCTGTTCCCGGAACCGGCCGCACGCGCCAAGGCGATCGGTGCGTTCAGCTTCGTGCAGGCAGCGGGCGGCACCATCGGCAGTCTCGCCGGTGGCCTGCTCACCGCGGTCGCGAGCTGGCACTGGATCTTCCTGATCAACGTCCCGATCGGGCTCGTGACGGCGCTCGTCGCGCTCCGTGTGCTCGACGCCGACCGCGGCACCGGCATGCGTGCGGGCGCCGACGTGCCCGGCGCCGTCCTCGTGACCGCCGCGTTGATGCTTGGCGTGTACACGATCGTCGAAGTCGACGGGCACGGCCTGGCACACACTCTCGGCTCCGGCGCACTGGTGATCGGGCTGCTCGCCGCGTTTCTGCTGCGGCAGTCCCGGGCCGCGGCACCGTTGCTGCCGCTGCGGATCTTCGCCTCGCGTTCGCTCTCCGGCGGCAACCTGGTCGGAGCGCTGCTGTTCGCGGCGATGTTCGGGTTCCAGTTCCTGATCGTGCTGTACCTGCGGCAGGTGCTGGACTTCTCGGCCGAGCAGACCGGGTTCGCGATGGTGCCGGCGGCCGCGTCGATCGCGGTGATCTCGCTCGGCGTCTCCGCCCCGGTCACGAACCGCTTCGGCGAGCGTCCGGTGCTGCTGTCCGGCCTCGGCCTGATCATCACCGGGCTCGTGCTGCTCGCCCGCGCGCCCGTCGACGGGTCATACCCGGTCGATGTGCTGCCCGCGCTGCTCGTGCTGGGCATCGGGTTCGGGTTCGCGATGCCGGCTCTGATGGCGCTGGGCATGCGGGACGCGCGGCCCGAGGACACCGGTCTCGCGTCGGGCCTGTTCAACACGACGCAGCAGGTCGCGGGCGCACTGGGCCTGTCGGTGCTGGCCGTCGTCGCGGCGACCCGCAGCGAAACCCTTGCCACGCGGGATCTTCCTGCGGCGCTGACCTCGGGATATCACCTGGCGTTCTGGATCGGCGCCGCCATGGTCGCGGCGCGTACCGTCCTCGCGGCGATCACGCTGCGGCGCTGAACCGGCTTCCGGGCGTCAGTCCGCCAGCAGGTCCGGCAAGCCGAACAGGGTGACCAGCGCCGGATCGTGGAACGCGGTCACGCGGGAGATACCGGTGGCGGTCGGGACGAGCACCACGATGCCGGCTGCCCGGAGTACGCCGCCGGTCTCCCGGTGGTAGTCGACGGCGGCGGGCTGGCCGTTGGCTGTGGTGGCGATCATCCGCCAGTCGCCCGGCGCGCCGAGCACGTAGGTGGCGAGCATGTGGATGCAGTTCGCCCGGCCCGCCTGCCAGTCGCGGAACGGCGTCGCCTCCAATGTGGCGTCCGTGCGCAGCACTCGCTCCAGCAGCCCGGCATCGGCGCGCTCGAAGGCTGCCATGTAGCCGTGGAGCAACGCACGCGCGCGCGGGTCGGTCGGTTCGAGCAGATCCCCTGGCCCGGAGTCCAGTTCGCCTAGCCGGGCGCGGGCACGCTGCAGGCCGCTCTTCACCGCCGCCGTGGTGGTGCCGAGGATTTCCGCGGTTTCGGCCGCGGAGAACGCCAGCACCTCACGCAGGATGAGGATCGCGCGCTGGCGGGCGGGCAGGTGCTGCAGGCTCGCGACGAGCGCCAGCCGTAGCCACTCGCGCGCGACCACCGTCGCGGCCGGGTCGTCGGCGGCCGGAGCGATCCACCGGTCCGGCAACGGTTCCAGCCACGAGACCTCGCCCGGTGCCACGTGACTCGGGGCGCGGCCGGGCCCGTCGTACGGACCCGTCAGGCCCGAGGGCAAGAGCCGGATCCGGCGCGGCTGCAGCGCGGTCAGGCAGACGTTGGTGGCGATCGTGTAGAGCCAGGACCGGATGGACGCGCGGCGCTCGAAGCCGGCGTAGGAGCGCCACGCCCGCAGATACGTTTCCTGCACCAGATCCTCGGCGTCCTGCGCCGAGCCGACCATGCGGTAACAATGCGCCAGCAGTTCCCGGCGGAACCGCCCGGTCTCGGCGGCGAACCGTTCCTGGTCCGCCGCCTGCGCGTGCGCCGTCATGCGGCGAGTCTAGGCATCGGCATGCGCTGCTCCCCGCCCGAACGGCAGCAGGGCCAGTTTGCCGACCGTCGTACGGGCCTCCAGTTCCGCGAGGACCTTGGGGCCGTCAGCCAGGTCGTATGCGGTGGGACGAGCGGGGGCGAGGACACCGGCGGCGATGAGGGCGGACAGCTCGCCCATGACCTCGCCGAAGATCCGGGGCGCGGCCTGGACGAGCACCCCGATGTTGAGGCCGACGACCTGAACCTGGTGCCGGTACACCAGGTCCCAGTTGGTCATCGAGGCTTCGCCGCCCGCCACGCCGTAGACCACGACCCGGCCAGTGACCGGCTTGGCCGCCGCCAGGCTCGCGTCGAAGGTGGCGCCGCCCGCCGACTCCAGCACCAGATCGGCCCCGGCACCACCCGTCAGCCGCAGCACCTCGGCGGGGATGTCGCTCTCGAGTGAATCCAGGACATGGTCGGCACCCAGCGCCAGCACGGTCTCGTGCTTGCCCGGCGAGGCGGTCGCGATGACCGTCGCGCCATAGTGCTTGGCCATCGTCACCGCGGCCTGGCCGGTCGCGCCCGCCGCGGCGTGGACCAGCACGGTCTCCCCGGCGGCGAGCCGGCCCAGGGGCTTGAGCGCGGCCAGCGCGGTCGGCCAGTTCACGACCAGGCCCAGCGCCTGCTCGGCGCTCCAGCCGGCCGGCACCGGCACCGCCGCGGGCAGGACCATGTACTCGGCGAACGCCCCGTATCCGACGCCGGTCACGAGACTCCCCGGCCGCGGGCCGGTCACCACCTCGCCCGCCGCCTCGAACCCCGCCAGATACGGTGGCCGCGGGCCGCCGCGGAACGTGCCGTACGCCTTCGAGATGTCGGCGAAGTTCACACCGGCGGCGGCGACCCGGATGAGGACCTCGCCCTGGCCGGGTCTCGGTACCGGCGCGTCGGTGATCAAACACATGTCCTGCGGTCCCCGCAGCGAGGTCTGCTGCAGGGCGTGCATGGTTGCGGGAATGCTCACGGCTGGTCAGCTCTCTCTTGTCGGCTTGCCTCGTCGGTCAGGTAGACCACGGCCGGCGCGGAAAGGAATCGGCGGCGGGCCTTCGGACGCGGCGTGGCGACGCGACGCGGCGGCGTTGCGGGCGCTACCTTCCCCGATCGTGCGATCCCATTCGTATGACGACGTCTTCGCCGGGCCACGGAAACGCAAGATCCCAGAGGTCGCAGCGGAGGCCGGGCTGGTGATCGAGGAGCCGGGCAGCGGGTTCTGCGGTGCCGTGGTGCGCCTGGAGTACGGCACCGTCGTGCTCGAGGACCGGCACGGCAAGCACCGGGTCTTCCCACTCAGTCCCGCCGGTTTCCTGCTCGAAGGCAAGCCGGTGACACTCGTACCGCCCACGACGCCCGCGAAGGCCGCCCGCACGATGTCCGCCTCGGGGTCGGTGACGGTGCAGGGCCTGCGCGCACGCACCGCGCGTGACTCGCGGATCTGGGTCGAGGGCAAGCACGACGCCGAACTCGTCGAACGAGTCTGGGGGCACGACCTGCGCGTCGAGGGCGTCGTCGTGGAGCCGCTGGACGGCGTGGATGTGCTGGCCGAGCGCATCGCGCAGTTCGGCACGGCTCCCGGGCGCCGCCTCGGCGTGCTCGTCGACCACCTCGTCCCCGGCAGCAAGGAGTCCCGCCTGGTCGATGCGATCCGTGACGACCACGTGCTCGTCACCGGTCACCCGTACGTGGATATCTGGCAGGCCGTCAAGCCCTCGGCCCTGCGCATCAAGGCGTGGCCGTCCGTGCCACGCGGAGTGCCGTGGAAGGAAGGGATCTGCGAGGCGCTCAGCTGGGGCGAGCCGTACGAGGGCTGGCAGCGGGTGCTGGGTGCGGTCAGCAGCTTCCGCGACCTCGAAACACCCCTCATCGGAGCAGTCGAGCGGCTGATCGACTTCGTCACCGTCCCGCAGGACTGACGCATACTTGAGCCGGATTGGTACTGTGCCGTTCGTTACCAATCCGACCACAGTCACGGCTGTCCGGCTTGCGTGGCAACGGTTACGTGCTGCTCGGGGTCCGCCTACTTTTGGTCGGATTGGTAACACCGGGGTCACGTCGCGGGCTTCACTGGCTGCGACCGGTCACTATCTGCCACGATATCCGCATGACACCGGCGCTGGTCTGGCTGATCGTGGGCATCGTGCTGATGGCCGCCGAAGTCGTCTCGGGCGACTTCGTGCTGCTGATGCTCGGGCTCGGGGCGCTGATCGGAGCCGGTTCAGCGGTGCTCACCGGCAACGCGGTCATCGACGTGCTCGTGTTCGCGGTGGCCTCCGCCGGCCTGATCTGGCTCGCCCGGCCCGCGCTGAAGAAGCGCTTTCTGCACGGACCGACCATCAGGACGGGAATCGAGTCCCTGATCGGCACCCACGGCGTGGTCCTGTCTACTGTGGACGGCGGTGAGGCCGGCCGGATCAAGCTCGCGGGCGACGTCTGGTCGGCACGCAGCCACGTCGAAGGTGAGCGGATCGAACCCGGCACGAAGGTGACCGTGGTAGAGATAGCGGGCGCCACGGCCGTGGTGTGCCCGGAGACGTAACCGAACAACCTGCACAACGGGAGAGATCTTGGGAACCGCAGCGATCGTTGTTGTCGCGGTCATCGCCCTATTTGTGATCATCACGATCGCGAAGGCGATCATGGTGGTCCCGCAGGCGCAATCGGCCGTGATCGAGCGACTCGGCAGATTCCGCACGGTGGCCTCGCCCGGCCTGAACTTCCTGGTGCCCTTCCTGGACAAGGTGCGCGCCCGGATCGACCTGCGCGAGCAGGTCGTGTCGTTCCCGCCGCAACCGGTGATCACCGAGGACAACCTGACGGTCTCGATCGACACGGTCGTGTACTTCCAGGTCACCGACTCGCGTGCCGCGGTGTACGAGATCTCCAACTACATCGTCGGTGTCGAGCAGCTGACCACCACCACGCTGCGGAACGTGGTCGGTGGCATGACGCTGGAGCAGGCGCTGACCTCGCGCGACCAGATCAACAGCCAGCTGCGCGGTGTCCTCGACGAGGCCACCGGCCGGTGGGGCATCCGGGTGGCGCGGGTCGAGCTGAAGGCGATCGACCCGCCGCCGTCCATCCAGGACTCGATGGAGAAGCAGATGCGCGCCGACCGGGAGAAGCGCGCGATGATCCTCAATGCCGAAGGTTCACGGGAGGCCGCGATCAAGTCGGCCGAGGGCCAGAAGCAGTCGCAGATCCTGGCCGCGGAAGGCCAGAAGCAGGCCACGATCATGGCCGCCGAGGCCGACCGGCAGTCCCGTATCCTGCGCGCGCAGGGTGAACGTGCCGCCCGGTACCTGCAGGCGCAGGGCCAGGCGAAGGCCATCGAGAAGGTGTTCGCGGCGGTCAAGGCGGGCAAGCCGACCCCCGAGGTGCTGGCCTACCAGTACCTGCAGACGCTGCCGCAGATGGCGCAGGGCGACGCGAACAAGGTGTGGCTCGTACCCAGCGACTACGGCCGCGCGCTGGAAGGGTTCGCGCGCGCGTTCGGCAAGGCCGACGAGGCAGGCACATTCCGGTACGAACCGTCCACCACGGACGGTGCCGAGCCGCCGACCTTCGACGACGAGGACGTGGCAAGCTGGTTCGACACCTCCACCGACCCGCGGATCGCCGAGGCGGTGCGTGAGGCGGAGAAGGTGGCGCGCAAGGACGTGCCGGGCCCGCTCGGGGCGGTGACGCCCGCGATGCCCTCGGCGCCGGCCCCGGTCGCCCCGGCGGTGCCCGAGCCCGACGAGGCGCAGGAGGCGCCCGCCGCCGAACCGCCGCCCGCGCTCCAGCAGCAGGAAACGCCGACGGTGAAGACACCGGCGCCGCAGCAGCCGCCGCAGGGTGGCCTGCCGACGCGGCAGCCGGGCTCGCACTACGGCACTCCGCCGATCAGCCCGTACCCCAGCAAGCAGCCGCCGCAGGGTCCCTCGGGCGGCCCGTTGCCGCAGCCAGGCGACCCCCGCTGACAGCGCTCACGAAAACCGGGCCGGCAACGCGCCGCGCCCGGTTTTCGTTGGTGGTCAAGCGCTTCGCGCGTAGGTGGCCTCGTCGGTGATGTCCGCGCGCGAGCGGTCGGCGATGAACCACGCGCACAGCACCGTCACCACCGAGGCGAGCACGATGTACACCGAGATCGAGTACGGCGTACCCGTCGCGTGCAGCAACCACGTCGCCAGCAGCGGCGCCGGCCCGCCCGCGAACACCGAGGCGAGCTGGTAGCCCAGGCCTGCCCCGCCATAGCGCAGGTGGGTCGGGAAGCTCTCGCCGATGAACGCGGCCTGCGGCCCGTACTGCATCGCATGCGGGATCAGCGAAATCAGGACCGCGATGAAGATCGCGACGTGCCCACCCGCGTGCAGCACCGCGAAGTACGGGAACGCGATGATGCCCGTCAGCACAGCGCCCGTCAGATAGACGCGTTTTCGCCCGATGCGATCGGACAGCCGCGAGAACCACGGGATCGTCACCAGTTCGACCGCCGCGGCGATCAGCACCGCGTTGAGCACGAATGTCTTCGAGTAGTGGTGCTGCGCGACCACGTACACCAGGACGTAGCTGGTGAACAGGTAAAACGGCATCTGCTCGCTGAACCGCAGTCCCGCCGACAGCAGGATTTCGCGCCAGTGGTGCTTGACCGCGTCCCGTACCGGGCTCTGCGACGTGCGCTGCTTCGCGACGATCGCGGCGAACATCGGCGTTTCCAGGATCCGCAGCCGGATCACCAGGCCGACGCCGACCAGGACGAAGCTGACCAGGAATGGGATCCGCCAGCCCCATGAGCTGAACGCCGCGTCCGAGAGCACCGCGGAGAGCAATGTCATGCCGCCGGTGCCGAGCACCAGCCCGACGGGCACGCCGATCTGCGCGAAACTGCCGAGCAGGCCGCGTTTGCGCTGGTCGCCCCATTCCATCGTGAGCAGTACGGAACCGCTCCACTCACCGCCGATCGCGACGCCCTGAATCAGCCGCAACCCGACCAGGATCAGCGGCGCGGCGAAACCGATGGTCGCCGCGCCGGGCAGCACCCCGACCAGGCCGGAGGCGATCCCCATCAGCAGCAGCGTGATCACGAGCGTGACCTTGCGGCCGATGCGGTCGCCCCAGTAGCCGAAGATCGCCGCGCCGACCGGGCGCGCCGCGAAGCCGACCGCGTAGGTCGCGAACGACTGCAGCGCCCCGGCGTAGGTGCTCGACGACGGGAAGAACAGGTGGGGGAAGATCAGTGCCGCGGCGGTGTTGTAGAGGAAGAAGTCGTACCACTCGATCGTCGTGCCGATCGCGCTGGCGACCGCCGCTCTGCGGACCTGGGTGCGTTTCGCCGTGTGCTGGGAATCGATGACCTTGTTGGCTTCGTTGCGTCCGAGAACCATGCCCACAAGCCTCCTGTGACCGGGCTCACTCAGTTCTCCACGATTGTCGACGGATCGGGGCATGTCCAATCGGACAGGGAATTACTTTCTGTGACCACTTCTCGGCGCTACTTCACTTCACCCAGCGGTAGTCGACGGGAGCCAGGATGGGACGTTTCGGCTGGATCGCGTCGCCGGAGGACTCGCCCCGCAGCCGCCGACCGAGCCATGGCAGGGCGTGCTCGCGGGCCCAGCGGCGGTCCTCGGCACGCCGCTGTTTGCGGTGCACCACGGGTCGCGGTCCGAGATACGCGGGGGAGAGGTCGTGGGCCTCGCCGAGCGAGTCCAGTACGCCGACGGCGACCTCGGTGTGGCCGAGCGGGTTGAGGTGCAGCCGGTCGGCCGCCCACAGGCGCCGGTCCCGCAACTGCCGCATCGCCCACATGTCCACCAGCCGCGCGCCGTGCCGGGCGGCGATCAGCCGGATGTGCTCGTTGTAGATCGCGGTGCGGCCGCGCATCATGCGGAACACCGGGTCCTCCACCCCGTCGACGCCCGTGAACAGCACGATCGTCGCGCCGGTCTCCGCGAATCGCGCGACCGCCTCGTCGCACTCGCCGGCGAGCGCGTCGATGTCGGCCTTGGGACGCATGAGGTCGTTGCCGCCGGCGTAGAAGGTGATCAGGTCGGGGTCCATGGCCAGTGCGGGGTCCACCTGCTCGGCCAGCACCTGGCCCAGCAGCCTGCCCCGGATGGCGAGGTTGGCGTAGCGCAGATCCGGTTCGCGGGCGGCGAGTTGCTCGGCGACCCGGTCGGCCCAGCCGCGCACCCCGTTCGGGCGGCCCGGGTCGTCGTCGCCTACGCCCTCGGTGAACGAGTCGCCCAGCGCCACAAAACGCTTGCTCATGCTAACTACTTTAGGCGGGCGCGGTGATCAGCGACGTGCACCCTCGTCGCACAGCGCGTGGAGCAGAAGCGGCGCCGGCCGTTGCGCGAGGTGTCGACGTAGACGATCCCGCAGTCCTCGCGTGCGCACGTGCCCATCCGGCCAGGGTCCTCGCACAGCAGGTGCGCCAGGCCGCCCGCGGTGTAGGCGCGGATCCGGCTCAGTGGGGCGGCGCCGGCGTCCGCATAGTGCAGGTGCGGTGGTTTGCCGTCGTGGCGGGAAATGTAGGGACGGCAGACGGAATCGTCGAGCAGTGCGTTCACCAGTTCGGTCCGTGTGTCCACATCGGACTCGGTGAAGACGTCGCGCAGGCGCGCACCCCAAGCCGCGGCGGCCATCGCGTCGTCCTCGGTCAGCTCCGCGATCACCATCCCGGCGTCACGGGCCATGCCGGTCACGAGCGCGGCCGGCGCCCGGCCGAGATTGACCAGCCCGGCGGCCATCTGAGCCGCCAGGCCGCCGTAAGGGTTGAAATGCACTTAGTCATTACAGCACGCTGGACCCATGCCGCTCAACCAGTGCCCGCGCTGCGGATGCCCGCTCGACGAACTGTGCCCCGAATCCACGCACCGGGTGTCCGAGGGCCGCACGGCCTACCGGCGCTGCGTGTGCGGGAAGTGGCTGGTCGAGGTCAACGGAAAGGTGGTTGGCGCGGCCGGGATAATGAGCTCATGAGTCGACGCGGGTTGGTGCTGGGTGGCGGCGGTGTCGCCGGAATCGCGTGGGAGACGGGCGTGGTCGCCGGGCTCGCCGAGGCGGGCGTGGATCTACTCGCCGCGGACCTGATCGTGGGGACGTCCGCGGGTTCGACCGTGGCCGCGCAGATCACCAGCGGTCTGTCCCTGGATGACTTGATGCGCCGGCAGACCGATCCCGCTTCGCAGGCCCCCGAACTGGCCGCGGTGCTCGACGCGGACGCGGTGACCGCCCTCTTCACCGACGCCTACGCGGAAGCGGGTGGGGACCTCGTCGCGCTGCGACGCCGGATCGGGGCGCTCGCCCTGGAGGCGCCGACCGTGGGGGAGGCCGAGCGCCGAGAGGTGATCGCGGCCCGGCTGCCGTCGCACATCTGGCCCGACCGCGCGGTGAAGATCGTCGCCGTGGATGCGCACACGGGCGACGAGCGGGTGTTCGACCGGGACTCGGGCGTGGATCTCGTCGACGCCGTCGCGGCAAGCTGCGCGGTGCCGCTGACCTGGCCGCCTGTGACGATCGGGGACCGGCGCTATATCGACGGCGGTGTGCGCAGCGCCGAGAACGCCGACCTCGCCGCGGGCTGCGACCGGGTGCTCGTTCTGCAGGTGATGGAGATAGCCGGCAACGACGAGCTCGGGAAGCAGGTGGACGGTCTGCGCGCGGCCGGCGCCCACGTGTCCGTCGTTCGCCCTGACCAGGCCTCCCTCGACGCGATCGGTCCCAACGCACTCGACCCCGCGGTGCGCGCTCCCGCGGCCAAGGCCGGCCGTGAGCAGGGCCTTCGCATCGCCGCGGAGGTAGCCGGCCTCTGGAACTGAGGCACCGTCACAGCTGTGGGAGGTGCTCGGCCAGCCCGGTGATCTCCAGCGCCCGCGCGACGCACCGGTTTCCACCGGTGACGATCCGCAGGTCGATGCCGCGGTGACGCGCCAGCAGGTTCGCCCGCACGAGCACGGAAATCCCTGCCGCAGCGAGAAAATCCACTTCGGACAGATCGACGACAACGGCCCGGAGTGTGCCGCGCAGCCGCGCCAGCACCATCTCGGACAGCCGCGGAGCGGTGGACGCGTCGAGCTCGCCCGCCACGGCGACGACGGCCGTGTGGCGGTCGGGCCGGGTCAGTGTGAGCCGTAGTGGCGCCGGCGGCCCGGGCATCGGGATCGCGGTCGGTGTCCACGAGAATGGTTCAAGTGCGGTCATACGGGCCTCAGCCAATCTGGATCTTCCGACGGCTTCGGGCTGAACCGTGACGACAAGAGTGTAAACCACGTCACACCGCATGCGGTAGCGAAATCAGCGACGAGCGCCCTCCCGGCGATCCGCCCGGGCGGCTGCGATGATCTGGCCATGCCGACCGACCAGAGCCGGCGGGAGCCGGAGCTCAACAGCGGGATCCTGCCCGGGAACGTGCGGGCCGACGACTACATCATGCTCGCGCTCGCGCTGGTGTCCGTGGGTTTGCTCGGTTACCTGCTGCTCAGCCCGACGCCGTATTCGACAGCTATCTGGATCTTCGTCGCGGACTCCGTGGTGAGCGCGATCTTCCTGGGCGACTTCCTGTGGCGGTGGCACAAACGGGGCTGGAGCGGGCGGTTCCTGGCGCGCAACTGGTACGAGCTGTTCGCGATGCTCCCGGTCGCGCATCCCGCGCTGCTGGGCCACCGTTTCGTCGAGGTGGTCCTGTTGGTCGTCCGGATGGGGCGCGCCGCGGACCGGGCGCTCGGGGAGCAGTTCACCTACCGACTGGTCGACAAGCTGTCGGAGCCGATCGTGCGCGCCATCAAGAAGCCGGTGACCATCGCGGTGCTCGACGAGGTGGTCAAGGTACTGGAAACCGGCAACTACCCGGAGAACCTCGCGAAGTCGCTCAACGCCAACAAGGATGAACTGCGGGCGATCATCACGGAGAAGGTGTCCGACGACCCCCAGCTGGCGAGGCTCAAGCGTCTCCCGTTCCACGGCGAGGTCGTGCGCGGCGCCGTCGACACGTCGTTCCGCGTGCTGCTGGAGGTGCTGCTCGATCCCCGTATCGACGCGTTCTTCTCGGCGGTCGTGCGGGACAACCGGGAGCAGATCCGGCGCGCCGTGCAGCTGGGCCTGAACGAGACCGAGTCGGAGGACGGCGAGACGACCCTGCCCAGCCGCACGCAGCGCAGCGCCGCGCACGACTTCGACGCACACCATCCCTCACGGTGACTCGTCACCGTTTTCCATGAGCGCGGCCGCGACGAGATCGACAGCGCTTCGTCCCGGATCGCGAGCGGCGCTGTTGTAGACGCCCTCGGTCGTGTCGATGCTGGTGTGCCCGACGTCGGCCTGCACATGGACCAGCTGAGCCCCGGCCTCGACGGCTGCGGTGACGTAGAAGTGCCGCAAGGCGTGCGGGTGCAAGGCGTCCGCGACGTCGCGCAGCGGCTCTCCCGCGGTGACGGCCAGCCGGCGCAGCAGCTGCCAGATCGCTTGACGTTGGTAACGGCGCCCGTTCCGGGTCACCAGCAGCGGCGCCGATGGCCCTTTCGCGGCCCCCCGAGTGGCTAACGCGGCGCCGGCCGGCACCTGCTGGTCGCGGACCCGCAGGTAGTCGCGGAGGGCTTGGTCCGCGAGCGCGTGCAGGTACACGATGCGGGTCTTGCCGCCCTTGCCGTGCACCCGCAGCGCCCGGCGGCCGCGGGTGACGTGCAGGTCGGCTCGATCGAGGTCGCAGAGTTCGCTGACACGCAGACCCAGCGTCAGCATCGTCACGACAGCACGAGCACGGGCGGTGTCGACCTGGCCGGCCCCGCGCCGAGGCGCGGCGGCGGCCTCGCAGAGGTGGGCGACCTGCGCGGTGGTGAGTGTGATGGTGGTGCTGGTGTTACCGGCGGGCGCGACAAGGCCGAGCCGCCGCCGGTTCAGGGCTGCGGGGTTGGCGTCGATCAGGCCCTCGTCGGCAAGGTGGGTATAACAGGCCTTGACGGTCGCCAACAGCCGATCCCGCGTGGCGACGGCCGCCCCGGCGTCGGCGAGCGCGTCGAGCCAGGCCTTGACGTGGTGGGAGCGCGCCGCCAGGGGATTCTGCCCACGCGCCGCGCACCACCGCAGCCAGTGCAGGGAGCGAAACGGCCCACGCGCTGCCGGCGGCGGGCGGTGCTGCCCGGGATTCGTCGCAGGGGTGGCGTTGGCGGCATCGGCAGGGGCGCGGATGCCCAACGTCGCGGCGTACCGGGCGAGAGCCGCCGACCAGCCGGATGGGGGATGGGCAAGGCTGAGCCACTCGCGCAGGTCGTTCGCCGTCACCGGCAGACCAAGCCCTTCGGCGTAAGTCCGCCGCGTCCCGCGGTTGCCGTAGCCGGACAGCCAGTCCGTGATCGCGGCGAGGAGTCCGGCGGGGTCCGGTACGCCCGGCCACAGCGCGACCTCGCCGATCGCCGTGTCGCCAGATGCCGGGGCAGGCGCCGTCGTGCTGGCTGTTACGCCGCCCCTCGCTTCACCGGCGGCCACTTCGCCGGCCGCCGCGTGGCGGTCCGCGGCGTTGCCGCCCGTCGCGTGGTCGCCCCCGGCGTGGCGGGCCGTCACCTCGTCGTCTGCTGCGGTGCCGCGCTCCGCGTCGCCCGCCGCATGGCGGGCCGTCGCGTTGCCGTCCGTCGCGTTGCCGCCTGCCGCCTCGCCGCGCTCCGCGTGGCGGTCCGTCGCGTCGCCGTCCATGGCTCCGCCGCTCTCCGCGTTGCCGTTCGCCGCATGGCGGGCCGCTGCCTTGCCGTCCGCCGCCTCGCCGTCTGGCGTGTGGCGAGCCGTCGCGCCGCTGGTCGTCGCGTCGCTGGTCGCGCCGACAGGCGACGCCCCGCCGGGTACTGCCGTGCGGCTGGCTGGCACGCCCACCGCCTCACCGGTTGGGTCGCCGCTGGGCGCTGGTTTGGCCTTCAGCAGCTCGTCGGAGGACACCACCTCTCGTGAGGTGGTCGCCTGCGGTCCAGCAATGCGTGGGCTGCCGCCGCTCTGACCCCTAGTTTTTCGGGAACCGCCACCCTGGCTCATCCAGCTACTTTCCGTCACGACTCGCTCGCCATTTGTCACCATCACACCGCGGCTCCATCTTAGCTACAAAAGATTATTTCTGTAGCTGACCTAGGTAAAATTGTGATATCTAAAACCTCCGGTTGTGGTTATGTAACTCATTACCTAAGATCAACGCAGCCGGAAACCAGGGAGGTCGCGGGAGATGGAAACGGCGGGGCTGTGCGGGTTCCGGGGATGTCAGGCGCCGCTACCGCCGCCGGGGCCGAAGGGTGGCCGGCCGTTCGAGTTCTGTCCGGATCGGGAGTGGCCGGGCGGGCGCAGCTGCAAGCAGCTCGCGGCAGCGGATCAGGCGCTGCGGGACGCGATGGGGGAGTCGATCTCGACTGCCGAACTCCGCGCGACCGTGGACGAGTTCCTCCGTGCCGCCGCCTCGCTCGAACAACCCCTCGAAGTCGTGCGCGGCGCACTCAAGACAGTGACGGCGCGGGTGGGTGACGAGGTCACGGACATCGCCGCCCGGGCCGAAGAAGCCCAGGCGCGAGCCGCTGAGGCCGATGGGCACCGGCAGCGCGCCGAGGCTCGCATCGCCGAGGCGGAGGAAGCCGCGCGCCGCGCCCACGACGAAGCCGAGCACCAGGTGCGCCAGGCGCGCGAGGAGGTGGTCAAAGCGGGCGAGGAAGCCGCTCAGGAGGTACGCCGCGCGCAGGAGGAAGCCCGAGCCGCTACGCAGGCTCGGGAAGTCGCGGAGCAGCGCGCCGAGGAAGCGGTGGCGGCGCAGCTGGACGCCGAGCTCAGCCAGGCACGGGCAGAAGCGACCCGCGCCGCGGCCGAGGCGCGGGCGGCCGACGCGACGCAGGAGGCCCGGCGCGAGCGTCAGCGCGCGGACAGGCTCGCGGCGACCCTCGCCGAACGGAGCGAGCAGCTTTCGGTCCGCACGGCCGAACGCGACGCGACGCGCGAAGCGCTGAGCGCCGCGCATGCCCGCGCCGCCGAGACGGAACATCGTCTCGAAGCCCAGCTCGAACGCGCCAAATCCGACCACGCGGAGGACCGTGCCCGAGTCCGGGAGCTCGAACGAGAACTGCGGGAGCACCGCGACAGGGCGAACGAGACCCACGAGGAGCTCACCGCGAGGCTGGCCCGAGCGGAACAGCTCGCGGCGCAACACGGCGGTCTGCGGCAGAAGCTGACCAACGTCCAGGCCATCGTGCTCGATCAGCACCACGACGACGAGGAGCTTCGCGCCCGGCTGCTGGCCGAGCTGCTGAAACTGGCCGGCGGCGACGAGGGAGCATGATCCCGCACGGGGCGATCCCCGGGAACCGCCGACGGACTAGAACATCCGCCGAGCGCGGTCGATCAGGGCGCGCGCGGCAGGACTGACCGGCCCCTCGGCGCGCCACGCGAACGCGAGCCCGCCGCGGAGCGTGGGCCGGATGATCTCCAGTCGGTGCAGGTCCTCCCGGGACCGAGCCACCGAATCGGGCAGGATGGCGATCCCCAGTCCACGAGCCGCGAGCTGAGCCAGCATCATCGGATCGCTGGCCTCGAACGCGATCCGCGGCGCGAAACCAGCAGCCGTGCAGGCCTCGTCGAGGTGCGAGCGGATCCCGGTGCCGGGCGGCAAGCTGATCAGCGCCCGGTCGCGGAGCGCGGACAACGGCACCGACGACTGTTTCGCCAGATCGTCGTCCGGGCCCACCGCCGCCGCGATCCGCTCCTCGGTCACGACGTGCAGCCGCATATCCGGTGGAGGCGTCGCGGACAGCGCGATGATCGCCGCATCCAACCGCCCGTCTCGCAAGGACTCCACGAGCCGCGTCGTGTCCGCCTCCGCCAGCGTGATCTCCACGCCGGGGTGGTCGGCGTGGAACCCGGCCAGCAGCCCCGGCAGATCGACACTGTGCGAGGTCACCATCCCCACGGCGAGGCGGCCACGCAGCAGACCCGTCATCTCGTCGACCGCGCGCCGTGCCCCCTCGACGGCCGCGAGCGCGGCGCGGGCGTAGGGGAGCACCGCGGCACCCACATCGGTCAGCCGCACCGAGCGTCCCGACCGGTCCAGCAGTTCTTGGCCGAGCTCCCGTTCCAGCCGCCGGATCTGCGCGCTGACGCCGGGCTGGGCCACGTGCATCTTCTCGGCGGCCCTGGTGAAGTTGCCTTCCTCGGCCACGGCCACGAAGTACTCGAGCTGCCGGAGTTCCATAACGATCGATTCTAGTCACAAGCAAAACAAGCTCTTGGACTTCTGACGGCGCACAGCGCAGGCTGGAGTCATGAAGAAGGCAAACGAACCCGAAGACCTCGCCCGGCTGTTCGTCGAACTGGCCAATGCCCGCGACGCCAAGGGAATGGCCGAGCTGTACGAACCCGATGCCGTGCTCGCCTACCCGCCGGGGCAGGAGACCGTCGGCCGTAACGCGATTCTCGCCCTGTTCGAGCAGATGGTCACCGCCGCCCCGCGCTTCGAGGTCGAACAGCCCATGCCCACGATCCGCTACGGCGACCTCGCGCTCACCTCGACGTATCCGCGGGACAACACCGGCGGCCGCGTCCAGGTCGCGCGCCGCCAGCCGGATGGAACGTGGCTGCGCATCATGGACCGTCCCGAGATCCGAAGCTGACTGCTAAAGTGGCGAAGCCATGGTCGAAGTCTGGCGACATGGCTAGAAAATCGGACAGTCTCGTCCTGTTCCTCACGTGCGCCGGCCAGTTCATGGTCATCCTCGACGTGTCGATCGTGAACGTCGCGCTCCCGTCGATCCGGGCCAGCCTCGGCTTCAGCGCGTCCGGGCTGCAGTGGGTGGTCAACGCCTACGCGCTCGCGTTCGGCGGGTTCCTCCTGCTCGGCGGGCGCATCGCCGACCTCTACGGCCGCAAGCGGATCTTCCTGCTGGGCCTCACGGTGTTCTCCGTCGCGAGCCTCGTCGGCGGCCTTGCCAGCACACCGGGACTGCTCATCGCCGCGAGGGCACTGCAGGGCCTCGGCGCCGCGGTGCTGGCCCCGGCGACACTCACGATCGTCACCACCACGTTCACCGATCCTGACGACCGCGCCCGCGCGCTGAGCGTCTGGGCCGCGGTGGGTGCGGCCGGGGGAGCGGCAGGCTCCCTCGTCGGTGGTGTGCTCACCGAATACCTGTCGTGGCGCTCGATCCTGCTGGTCAACGTGCCCATCGGCGCGGCAGCGATCGTGCTCGCCGCGCCGGTGCTGACCGAAAGCCGGGACCTGTCCGAGCGGCGGCGCCTCGACGTGCCAGGCGCGGCGCTGGTGACCGTGGGCGGAACGTTGCTCGTCTACGGGATCGGACACCCGTGGCCGTGGCTCGCCGCTGGGGCCGCACTGCTGGGGGTGTTCGTGTTCGTCGAGGCGCGGTCGACGGCTCCGTTGATGCCGCTGCGGTTGTTCCGGGCGCGCGGGATTTCCGCCGGAACCCTCTCGACGCTGCTGATGGGCGCCGCGTTCATCACGATGTGGTACTTCCTGTCGCTGTACATGCAGAACGAACTGCACTACAGCGCTCTCGAAACCGGGGCCGCGTTCCTGCCACACACGGTCGCGATCATCGCGGGCTCGCGGTCGGCGCCATGGCTGATGCGCCGGGTGGGCATCCGCACGCTGATCCTCGCGGCGGGTTTCGTGTGGCAGGGGCTGACATCCGCCGGCGGTTACCTGGCCACGATCTTCGGCCCGGCGATCCTGATGTGCGGTGGTCTCGGACTGCTGATGACGCCGATCACCGCGACCGTCACGTCGTCCGCCGGACGCGACGACGCGGGCCTCGCGTCGGGTCTCCTCAACGCGACACGCCAGGTTGGTGGCGCGATCGGTCTCGCGGCACTGGCGGCCGCACTGCCGCAGTCGGCTTTCCTTGCCAGCGCGGGGATTCTGGCGGCGCTCATGCTTGTCGCGATGTGGCTGTGATCGCTGCGGAAGCGGTTGGCGCAGGCCCTACTTAACATAATGTACATTATCGGCACATGGTCCCGGCCAGTCGAGAAGGGGGGCGTCGAGTCCGGCAAGGCTATCGCCGCGCACCTCGATGACGTTGAGATCGCGCTCGCTGAATACGAGCGCCCTTGTCCACCCCGAGCGTCCGAGCCGCCGCAGCAACACCGCCGCCAGGGCTCATCGCTCATGCGACACACATAGCCCAGATGTGCAACCCACGGGTTGCGGTCGCTCCGTTCGTGTGCAACTCTGTAGTTGCACACGAACGAAAGAGCATCTCATGGCTGACGACCGCATCGAGCGAGAGATTTTCATTGCCGCGGCACCCGAACGGGTGTGGCCACTCGTGGCCGAGCCCGGGTTCTGGGCGACCGACGACGAGCGCGTCCGCGGCACCACGGTTACCGAAGGCGAATCGCTGGTAGCGCGGCATTCGGAGCACGGCGAGTTCCCGATGCACATCGAGAAGGTCGACCCGCCGAACTATCTGGCATGCCGGTGGGTGAGCGCGTTTCCGGGCGAGGAACTGCGTGCGGACAACTCCACCCTCGTCGAGTTCACCCTGACACCCCAGGGTGACGGTACCCTGCTGCGCGTTGTGGAGAGCGGATTCGCGACGCTGCCGACCTCGGAAGACAACCGCCGCAACGTGATTCGTGATCACACGGGCGGGTGGGAGCAGTGCTTCACCACTCTCGTCGCCCGCGTCGGCTAGTCATGGACCAACGCGCCGAGGTCGTCGACACCGTGCTCGCCGCACTGGCCGATCCGACCCGTCGTCAGGTGCTGGACCTGCTCGCCGCACGGGGCCAGGCCACGGCGACCACACTCGCCGACGGTCTCCCGGTCTCCCGCCAGGCGGTGGTCAAGCACCTTGCCGTGCTCGACGCGGCCGGACTGGTCGACAGCATCAAGGTGGGGCGCGAGGTCCGGTACGCGGTGCGCACGGAATCGCTCGACACGACCGCCCGCTGGATGGCCGCGCTCGCCGCCGACTGGGATCGCCGGCTGGCCAAGATCAAGCGCGTGGCGGAGGCCGCCGAACAGAAGGAGAAATCATGAACAGTCCACTCGTTGTGGACCGCAGCACGTTCGAAACCGAGATCGACCGGCTGCGTGCGCGGGAGAAGGCGCACACCCGGGAAGGCGACGCGATCGCCGCGGCCCGGCGGCGGTTACCGATGGTCGAGGTCGACGCCGGCCTCGAGCTTCTCGGGCCGCACGGGCGGCTCACCTTGCTGGATGCCTTCGAAGGACGCCGGCAACTGATCGCCTACTACTTCATGTGGAATCCCGGCCGCCCTGCGGCCGAGCAGTGCGAGGGCTGCACGTTCTACACCAGCCAGGTCGGCGAACTGTCCTATCTGCACTCCCGCGACATCACCTACGCGGTGTTCTGCCAGGGCCGCAACGTCGCCACGGCCGGGGCCGATCCCCAGGCGTCGTATGACGCGAGCCTGCGTTACCGCGACTTCATGGGCTGGCGGATGCCCTGGTACTCGGCCCAACCGTCCCTCGACACACTTCTCGTCGGCCGCCGGCCCGGGTTGTTCCATCTGGTGTGCTACCTGCGCGACGGCGCCCGCGTGTTCGAAACCTACTGGACGACCCGGCGCGGTGTGGAGGCCTTGGACTACAGCTACGCGCTGATGGACCTCACCGTGTACGGACGGCAGGAGGCGTGGGAGGACTCACCTGACGGCTGGCCGCAGCGGTGCACGAACGCCCGAACGGCCGCCGGCGCGCCGGAGTGGCCACCGGTGCCGGAATGGCCGGGCGGACGACCCCTCGGCCAGTGGCCACGGCTCGACGCCGGACGGTCCGACGACCTGGGCGCTGTGCAGGCCGGACCGCCGGGCGAAGCCGGTCACTGCCACTAAGGACGGGGCGCGAACACCCGGAACGGGTTGCCCTCAGGGTCGCGCATCTCGATCCACCGGATCGCGTCCTGCCGGCGCTCGGCGATCCGCTCGGCCCCGGCGCGCTCGGCCCGGTCGGCGATGTCGCGCCAGTCTCCCGCCGCCTGTCCCCCGATATCGAGGCCCACCCGCGACGACTCGTCCCCCGCGGCCGGGTCCCGCTCGAACATCCAGGTCACCGGGCCGACCGTGTGGTCGAAGTCGAGCATGACCAGTTCGTCCGTGGACAAGTCGGAGATCGGCAGGTCCATCAGCTCTGCCCAGAACCCCGCCAGCCGTCGCGGATCACGGGCGCGGAAGGCGTACATCCCGACCACCGGTCGTTGCGGCATCGGCGGCCTCCTCTCTTCTCGGTCCTCATGGGCAGACCGGGAAGAGCGGAGGAACTCATCGCTCAGCCGACGTACTCCGCCAGATGCTCACCGGTCAGCGTGGAGCGGGCGGCGACCAGGTCGGACGGGGTGCCCTCGAAGACGACGCGACCGCCGTCGTGGCCGGCGCCCGGCCCCAGGTCGATGATCCAGTCCGCGTGCGCCATCACCGCCTGGTGATGCTCGATCACGATGACGGACTTGCCCGAGTCGACGATCCGGTCGAGCAGACCGAGCAACTGCTCCACGTCGGCGAGGTGCAGGCCGCTGGTCGGCTCGTCGAGGACGTAGACGCCGCCCTTCTCCCCCAGGTGCGTCGCCAGCTTGAGCCGCTGCCGCTCACCGCCGGACAGCGTGGTCAGCGGCTGGCCCAGCCTCAGGTAGCCCAGCCCGACGTCGGCGAGGCGCTCGAGGATCTTGTGCGCCGCCGGGACCTTCGCCGCACCGGTACCGAAGAACTCCTCGGCTTCGGCCACCGGCATCGCGAGCACCTCGCTGATGTCGCGGCCGCCGAACTCGTACTCCAGTACCGAGGCCTGGAAGCGCTTCCCCTCGCACTCCTCGCACGTGGTGGCCACGCCGGCCATCATGCCCAGGTCGGTGTAGATGACACCGGCGCCGTTGCAGGTCGGGCACGCGCCCTCGGAGTTCGCGCTGAACAGGGCCGGCTTCACGCCGTTGGCCTTCGCGAACGCCTTGCGGATCGGCTCGAGCAGCCCGGTGTAGGTCGCGGGGTTGCTGCGCCGCGAGCCACGGATCGCGGTCTGGTCGACCGCCACCACACCGTCGCGTCCGGAGACCGAGCCGTGGATCAGGGAGCTCTTGCCGGATCCGGCCACCCCGGTGACCACGGTCAGCACGCCCAGCGGGATGTCGACGTCGACGTCGCGCAGGTTGTGGGTGCTCGCGCCGCGCACCTCCATGGCCCCCGACGGCGTGCGCACCGACGGCTTCAGCGACGCCCGGTCGTCCAGGTGCCGTCCGGTGATGGTGTCGCTGGCGCGCAGGCCCTCGACGGCGCCCTCGAACATCACCTGGCCGCCGTCGGTGCCGGCGTGCGGGCCGAGGTCGACGACGTGGTCGGCGATGGCGATGGCCTCCGGCTTGTGCTCCACGACCAGCACGGTGTTGCCCTTGTCGCGCAGTTGCAGCAGCAGGTTGTTCATGCGCTGGATGTCGTGCGGGTGCAGCCCGATCGTCGGCTCGTCGAAGATGTACGTGACATCGGTGAGCGACGACCCGAGGTGGCGGATCATCTTGGTGCGCTGGGCCTCGCCACCCGAGAGCGTTGCCGAGGGCCGGTCCAGCGAGAGGTACCCGAGCCCGATCTCGACGAACGAGTCCAGCGTCTGCCCGAGCGCCGTCAGCAGCGGCGCCACCGCCCGTTCCTTCAGGCCCCGCACCCACCCGGCGAGGTCGCTGATCTGCATGGCGCACGCGTCGGCGATGTTGATGCCCTTGATCTTCGACGACCGGGCTTCCGCGGACAGCCGGGTGCCCTCGCAGTCGGGGCAGGTGCTGAAGGTGACCGCCCGCTCGACGAAGGCGCGGATGTGCGGCTGCAGTGAGTCGACGTCCTTGGACAGCATCGACTTCTGGATTCTGGGGATCACGCCCTCGTAGGTCAGGTTGATGCCCTCGACCTTGATCTTGGTGGGTTCCTTGTAGAGCAGGTCGTGCAGCTGCTTCTTGGTGTAGGACTTGATCGGCTTGTCGGCGTCGAAGAAGCCGGAGCCCTTGAAGATCCGGCCGAACCAGCCGTCCATGCTGTACCCGGGGATCGTGAACGGGTTCTCGTTGAGCGAGAGGTTCTCGTCGTAGAGCTGGGTCAGGTCGATGTCGTTGACCGCGCCCCGGCCCTCGCAGCGCGGGCACATGCCGCCGGTGATGCTGAAGCTGCGCCGCTCCTTCATCGTCTGCCCGCCGCGTTCGACGGTGACCGCGCCCGCGCCGCTGATCGAGGCGACGTTGAACGAGAACGCCTGGGGTGAGCCGATGTGCGGTTTGCCCAGCCGGCTGAACAGGATGCGCAGCATCGCGTTGGCGTCGGTGGCGGTGCCGACCGTCGAGCGCGGGTCGGCGCCCATCCGCTCCTGGTCGACGATGATCGCGGTGGTCAGCCCGTCCAGGACGTCGACGTCGGGCCGGGCCAGCGTCGGCATGAAACCCTGGAGGAAAGCGCTGTACGTCTCGTTGATGAGCCGCTGTGACTCGGCCGCGATCGTGCTGAACACCAGCGAGCTCTTGCCGGACCCGGACACCCCGGTGAACACCGTCAGGCGGCGCTTCGGCAGCTCGATGCTGACGTCCTTGAGGTTGTTCTCGCGCGCGCCGTGCACCCGGATCAGGTCGTGGCTGTCGGCGACGTGCGGCGCGGACGGCTGTCTGTCCGTTCTCGTGGCGGTGCTCATCGACTTCTCCCAGGGTTGAGTGGCGGCCGCCGCCCGCGGCCGCCACGACTGCTCAGCGCTGCTCCTGAATGCGGATCAGGTTGCCGGCCGGGTCGCGGAAGGCACAGTCGCGAACCCCGTACGGCTGCTCGGTCGGCTCCTGGACCACCTCGGCGTCGCCGGACTGCACCTGCTCGAAGGTGCCGTCGAGGTCCTTTGTGGCCAGCAGGATCCAGCCGTAGGTGCCTTTGGCCATCATCTCCTTGATGACGCGGCGCTCGTCATCGGTGATACCGGGGTCGACCGCGGGCGGCGCGAGGAGGATGGAGGTGTCCGGCTGGCCTTTCGGGCCGACGGTGATCCAGCGCATCGTGCCCTGGCCGACGTCCTGGCGGACCTCGAAGCCGAGAACGTCGCGGTAGAAGGCCACTGAGGCCTCCGGGTCGTCGTGCGGAAGGGGCGTGGTGTGAATGGTGATGTCCATGCCGGTCACGCTAACCGCGCGCCGGGAGTGCGCGCTTCTCGATTCCTGACCGGCCGGGTGACTTGTTTCGCGACGCATGGTGGCATCCCGGCGGTCGCCAGCTCGGCCTCTCGCCGGTATGTGCTGGGCGGTATGCCGACCAGTTCGGTGAAGCGCGTGCTGAAGGTGCCCAGCGACGAGCAGCCGACCTCGAAACAAACCTCGGTGACGCTCAGGTCGCCCCGGCGCAGCAGTGCCATGGCGCGCTCGATGCGCCGCGTCATCAGATAGGAGTAGGGCGACTCACCGTATGCCTGGCGGAACTGGCGGGAAAGGTGCCCTGCCGACATGTTCACGCCGCGGGCCAGTGCCTCGACGTCCAGCGGCTGCGCGTACTCGCGGTCGATGCGGTCGCGGACGCGGCGCAGCAGCGCGAGGTCGCGCAGGTTCTGGTCGCCGGCCGGTCTGGGTGCCACGTCCGAGATACTGCCACAACCGGAACTCAGCGCAGCCGTTCCAGGTCACGCGCGGTGTGGGCCAGTTCCCGCGCCATGCGACGGAGCTCGTCGGTCGCCGCGCCGTCGTCGGCGGCCGTGGCGACGTCCTCGGCGGCGCACCGCACCTGGAACAACCGGTCCTGCAGCGCCGTGAGCTCGGCGTCGGAGAGCACGACCGCGTCCTCCGGCAACCCGCTGCGCTGCACGGCCGCGCGCCGCTCGTAGGCCCGCTGGCGGCACGACTGCCCGCAGTACCGGCGCCGTCTCCCCTTCGCGGCCGTCTGCTCGAGTCGCCGCCCGCACCAGCCACAATGCTGAGGCGCGACGTTGCGCGGTATCCCCTGCAGGAGATCGACCCCTTCGCTCACGCGGACGACCCTAACCGGCCATCGCGCGCTCATGCCGTGGCCACGCCGATGCCGCACACTGGTCGGGTGCGACGCGTGCAGATCGACCACCCGTACCTCGATGGTTCGCTGCCCCGGGCGTTCGCCCACCGGGGGTGGCATCTGGACGATCTCGACGGCATGGAGAACTCGCTGTCGTCGTTCCGCCGTGCCGTGGCCGAGGGCTACCAGTACGTCGAGACCGACGTGCACGCCACTTCGGACGGTGTCGTCGTCGTGCACCACGACGCGTCGCTGGATCGCACCACGGACGCGCATGGTGCGATCGCGGCCCAGCCCTGGTCGGCCGTGCGGCGCGCGAAGATCCGTGGCCGGGAACCGGTCGTGCGCCTCGAGGATGCCCTCGAGGAACTGCCCGAGGCGCGGTTCAACATCGACATCAAGACCAGCCGCGCTGTGGTGCCGTTCCTGGAGACGATCCAGCGCACGGGCGCCTTCGAGCGCGTCGCGGCGGCCTCGTTCTCCGACGCCCGCCTCACCCGGATCCGCAAGCTCGCCGGCCCGAAACTGCTGACGTCGATGGGCCCGCGTTCGGTCGCGGTGCTGTGGGCCAACGGCTGGGCGCCGTGGCTGCGCCTGGGTTTCGTGAGCCGCGGTGCGATGGCGCAGGTGCCGGTCCGGCAGGGCGCGCTCAGGGTGGTCGACCGCTCGTTCCTGCGGTCCGCCGCGCGCGCCGGCATCGAGGTGCACACCTGGACGATCAATGACCAGTACCAGATGCGATCCCTGCTCGACCTCGGTGTGCACGGCATCGTCACGGACCGGCCGGACCTGCTGCGCGACGTGCTCGAGGAACGCGGCGCGTGGCCGCGACAGTGAGCTGACCTGGTTCGGCGACACACCGTCCTAACGGGGTGCCGTGCCCTGCCACGCGGCCTTCCACGTCTTGGGGCCGAGCCTGCCTGAGTCGTTGATGCCGTTGGCGCGCTGCAGGTCGAGTACGGCCTGCTGGGTCTTCTGGTAGTAGCAGCCGGTGCCTTCGAAGCCGTAGCCGTAGGCGTTCATCCGCAGCTGGAAGGTCCGCAGGGCGGGCGCGCAGTCACCGTAGGCGTAGACCACGCCGGGCCATGCGGCCATCGCCGGCGGGGGCGGCGGGGCGGGCGCGGGCACCGGGCGGCCGCCGATGTAAGCGGCCTCGGCGTAGCTGGGGACGCGCTTGCTGCGGGCGTCGTTGTCGCTACGCAGGCCGAGCATCCCCGCGCATTCCCAGGGCTGCCAGCCGCGCATCCGGTACAGATAGAGCGCGCGGTAGTCCTGCTCGGCGGGGGCGGCCTGGTCCGGGCGGCCCTGGCCGCCGACGCTGCGCCAGGTCGGCAGGTCGAACTGGTAGGCGCCGTAGTAGCCGTTGCCGGTGTTGATCGTGTAGCGGTCGCTGGACTCGCACATCCGCAGCTTGAGCCACGTCGTCGCGCTCGGGTCGGCCGAGGCGTTCGTGCTC
>DASZUO010000212.1:0-67859 GCA_035547575.1 Amycolatopsis sp.
CGGGACTCTCCCACCGAGAAGAAAGCCGAAAAGCGCGATGCTCGATGCGTTCGATCTGGAGGTGCTCGACCGCGACGAGTGCATCGCTCTCCTCGGCACCGTCGAGGTCGGCCGGGTCGTGTTCACCACACGCGGCCTGCCCGCGGTGGAACCGGTGAAGTACGTCGTGTGCGGCGGCTCGGTGTGGTTCGCGGCGCAGGCTCGCACGGACCTGTTCGGCTCGGCGCACGGCGTGGTCGGGTTCGAGGTGGACGCCTTCGACGCGAACCTCCGCACCGGCTGGTGGGTCACCGTGCTGGGACGCGCCTCGGCTACCACCGAGTGCGACCTCCCCCGGCGCCGCCCCGAACTGTCCTGGCGGCTCCCCCTCGCGGCGGACGTACGATGTGTGCGGATTCCGATCGAAGTGGTGTCGGGGCGCAGGGTGGCGTGAGGCGGTAGCGGGGATCGGCCTCTCGCCCGGGCATGGGAGCGGCCGGTGATGGAACCCAGCGCGCAGGCGCTGCTGGATGCCGTGACAGGCATCGCGGCCGATCTTCGCCTGCCCGCTGTGCGCCAGCACGTCGTCGATCGCGCGTGCGCGCTGACCGGGGCCGCGCACGGTGTGTTCGCCGCCCTGGACGCCGAGCAGCGGATCGTCGGTTTGGCCCAGGCGGGTGAATCGCGGACCTACCGCACAGCGGCCGACCTGCCGTGCGGGCCGCCCGCCCTCACCACCGGCCTCGATGCCAGGGACCAGGTGGCCGGCCGGCTCTGCCTGACGGGCAAGCCCGGCGGTTTCACCGAAGGCGACGAGCACATTCCCGCCGTACTGGCCCGCGCCGCCCGAATCGCGATGGGCAACGCGACGCTGCACGAGGAGGCGCTGCGACGCGAGCGGTGGCGCGAGGCGTCGCAGCAGGTGATGGCCGCGCTGCTGACCGGTGAGAGCAACAGCGACACGCTCCACGCGATCGCGGAACGGGCGCGGGAGGTCGCCCGTGCGTCGATCGGTGCGATCGCGCTGCCCAGTGACACCGAGCCCGGCACCCTCGTGTTCGAGGTGATCGCGTCGCCCGATCCTGAGCATCAGCATGTCGCGGGCGTGACCGTGCCCACCGAGGGCACCGCGAGCGGCGTCGCCTACACGAGCGGCAAACCGGTTGTGGTGCGCCAGTACGGCGGGTTCGTGGTGACACAGCAGGCCGGCTCGGACACGGAAATGCCGCCGATGGTCAAGGATCTGGATTCCGCCGTCGCCGCGCCGCTCGTCGTCGGGCCGGAGACGATCGGCGTGCTGCTGGTGGCCAAGGTGCGCGACAAAGCGCCCTTCACCGACAGCGAGGTGGAACTGGTGCGGGACTTCGCCACCCACGCCGCGCTCGCCGTGGAGTTCGCGCGCGCCGAGGACGACCGGCGGAGCCTTGCCGTGTTCCAGGACCGCGACCGGATCGCCCGCGACCTGCATGATCTGGTGATCCAGCGCCTGTTCGCGATCGGCCTCGGGCTGGAGGGGCTGGGGCGGACGGCCGAACGGCCCGAGATCGCCGACAAGGTGAGCGGGTTCGTCCGGGACCTGGACCGCACGATCCGCGACGTGCGCAACAGCATCTTCTCGTTGCAGGAACCGGCCGCGGCGCGCGGCGTACGGTCGGATCTGCTGCGGCTGGCGCAGGACAGCACGACGATGCTCGGGTTCGAGCCGCGGGTCAGCTTCGACGGGCCGCTCGACTCGGCTGTCACCGGGCCGATGCGTTCCGACCTGATCGCGACCGTGCGCGAGGCGCTGTCGAACGTGGCCCGGCACGCGGACGCGTCCGCGGTCTCGGTGGAGGTCACGGTGGACCGCGCGGGGCGGCGGGTGACGCTGACGGTGATCGACGACGGCGTGGGGATGCCGGACGAGATGCCGGGCAGCGATGGGCTCACGAACCTGAAGCGACGCGCCGAACGGTGGCACGGCACACTTTCCGTGCGGCCGCGCTCCACCGGCGGCACCGCACTCGAATGGACGGCGGCGCTCGAGGTGCGAGGATGACGATCTCGGTGTTCCTGCTCGACGACCACGAGGTCGTGCGCACCGGGCTGCGGACGCTGCTCGACGTCGAGGACGACCTGCGCGTGATCGGTGAGGCGGGCACCGCGGCCGAGGCGATGACCCGGATTCCCGCGGTGCTGCCGGACGTCGCGATCCTCGACGTACGACTACCCGACGGCGAAGGTGTGTCGGTGTGCCGTGACATCCGCGCGTCGGTCGATCCGCCCCCGGCGTGCCTGATGCTCACGTCCTACTCCGACGACGAGGCGCTGTTCGGCGCGATCATGGCCGGTGCGGCGGGGTACATGCTCAAGCAGGTGTCCGGCAGCAACCTGGTGGAGGCGGTGCGCACGGTCGCGGCGGGCGGGTCGCTGCTCGACGCGAACCTCACCGCGTCGGTGCTGGCGAGGCTGCGTGGCGAGACGAGCGAGCCCGATCCGCAGTACGAGTCGCTGAGCCCGCAGGAAAGGCGGGTACTGGAACTGATCGCGTCGGGACTGACGAACCGGCAGATCGCGGACCGCCTGTTCCTGGCGGAGAAGACCGTCAAGAACTACGTGTCGTCGCTGCTGCACAAGCTGGGCTTCGAACGCCGCACCGAGGCGGCGGTGTACCTCGCGAGGAGAAATCAGCGGCGCGCCAGGCCGTGACTGCGTCAGACTGACGTCGTGAACGATGTCGAGATCCGGCCCGCACGGCATGCGGAGCTGCACCGCGTCGCGGAACTGCGCTGGGAGTGGACCATCGAGAACGGCGGCTCCGCGGATGGTGACCGGGCGGAAGGGTACCCGCGGCTTGACCGACAGCCAGGCCATTGCCGAGCACCGGGGCGCCGGGCACGAGCACGAGCGCCGCGGTCTCCCGAGCGCAGATCCGGCGACGTCCAGTGCGAGTACGTCGTGCCCGGGGAGCGAGACAGCGGCATCGGCGGGTGTCTCATCGAAGCGGAGTTCGTACTCGCGCGGGCGCGCACCTCCGCCGCGCCGCCGCTGCTGCACGTCAGTCCCGCGTCATGATGCAGCTCGCGCACACCGCGGATCTCGGCCCGGCGGCACTGGAGGCCGCGCGGCGGCTCATGTACGACGTGTTCGACGACATGACCGAGGACGACTGGGAGCACGGGCTCGGCGGGATGCACGCGCTGGTGTGGGACGGGCCGGAGCTGATCGGGCACGGGTCGGTGATCCAGCGGCGGCTGCTGCACGACGGGCGGGCCCTGCGTACGGGCTACGTCGAGGCCGTCGCGGTCCGGACCGGCCGCCGGCGGGAGGGGCACGGCACGACGGTCATGCGCGCGCTGGAACGGATCGTGCGCGGCGGCTACGACCTCGGCGCGCTGGGTGCCTCCGACGAGGGCCTGGCGTTCTACGCCGCGCTCGGGTGGCAGCGGTGGCGCGGCCCGTCGGCGGTGCTGAGCCCGCACGGCATCCGCCGCACCGAGGACGACGACGGGTGCATCTACGTGCTGCCCGGCGCGGTGCCGCTGGACCTCGACGGCGAACTGGTCTGTGACTGGCGCGACGGCGAGGTCTGGTAGCTGTCACAAACTCCCCAGCCGTCTCGTCCTCGGGTCGAACACCCACGAAGGGATGAGGACCATGACCACCACGGTGCATGATTTCGCCAGCCAGCGCACAGTCCTGCTCACCACGTTCAAGCGCGACGGCAGCCCGGTCGGCACGCCGGTGAGCATCGCAGTCGAGGGCGACCACGCCTACATCCGCACGTTCGACAAGGCGTGGAAAGCCAAGCGGATGCGCAACAACCCCGAGGTCGACATCGCGCCGTCGACCACAGGCGGGAAGCCGACCGGCGATGCGGTCCGCGCCAGGGTGACGCTCCTCGACGGCGACGAAGCCCGGCACGCCGCGCGTCTGCTGGCCCGCAAGCACCCGTTCCTGCACGGCGTCGCGGTGCCGCTGTTCCACAAGCTCAGGGGCTACCGCACCCTGCACTACCGGGTTCGGCTAGTCGGATAGCCCGCGGGCCCACTCGCGCAGCAGGAACTTCTGGATCTTGCCGGTCGAGGTCTTGGGCAGCGGGCCGAACACCACCGACTTGGGCGCCTTGAAGTGTGCGAGCCGGTCGCGGACGAACGCGACCAGGTCGGCCTCGCTCACCTCCGCGCCGTCGTGCAGGGTCACGTACGCCGCGGGCACCTCGCCCCACCGCTCGTGCGGGACGGCGACCACGGCGGCCTCCAGGACGGCGGGGTGTTCGGCCAGGACCTGCTCGACCTCGACCGACGCGATGTTCTCCCCGCCGGAGATGATCACGTCCTTGCTGCGGTCGCGCAGTTCGACGTACCCGTCGGGATGGCGCACGCCGAGGTCGCCGGTGCGGAACCAGCCGTCGGGCGCCGCCTGACGCGTCGCCTCCGGATCCTTGAAGTAGCCGAGCATGACATTGTTGCCGCGCAAGGAGATCTCGCCGATCGACTGTCCGTCCGCGGGCACGTCCGCGCCGTCCTCGCCGATGACCCTGGCGTGGCAGGAGATCATGTTGCCCACACCCTGGCGCGCCTTGAGCCGGGCCTGCGTCGCGGCGTCGAGGCCGTTCCACTCGGGCCGCCAGTCGCAGATCATCGCGGGCCCGAAGGTCTCGGTGAGGCCGTAGAGATGTGTGACGTCGAACCCCAGCTCCCCCATCCGCCGCAGGATCGCGGGCGAGGGTGGAGCGCCGCCCGTCGCCACGCGCACCGTCGACACGGGCGTCGCCTCGGGCGCGTAGGCCAGCATCGACAACACCGTGGGCGCGCCGTTGAGGTGCGTGACGCCTTCCTCCCGGATCAGGCGCCACACCTCGGCCGGGTCGACCTTCGGCAGGCACACGTGCGTCGCGGCGGCGGCCGTGACGGCCCACGGGAAGCACCAGCCGTTGCAGTGGAACATCGGCAGCGTCCACAGGTGCACCGACGACGGCGACAGTCCGGTGTGCCCGACCATCGCGAGCGCCTGCAGATACGCGCCGCGATGGTGGTACATCACCCCCTTGGGCTTGCCGGTGGTGCCCGACGTGTAGTTGATCGACAGCAGCGAGCGTTCGTCCGTCGTGGTCACCGCGTGCGGTTGCGCGCCGGCCAGCAGCGCCTCGTACTGCTCCCCCGCCCGGATCAGCACGGGCGAGGAATCCAGCCGCGGCAGCACCTCGGCGACGATCGGGTCGAACACCGGGTCGTACACCAGCACCGACGCCTCGCAGTGCCGCAGGATGTAGGCGACCTCGCCCGCCGAGAGCCGGGTGTTCACCGCGACCAGCGGCACACCCGCCCACGGGACACCGAAGTTGGCCTCCAGCAGCACGTGCGTGTTCGGCGCCAGCACCGCGACCGGGCGGCCCTGCGCGAGTGGGGCGAGCACACCGGCCAGGCGGCGGCACCGATCGTGCAGCTGGGCGTAGGTCCAGCGCCGCTCCCCGTCGACCACGCCCACCCGGTCACCATGCGCGGAGGCGGCCCGGTCCAGGTAGGACACGGGTGTCAGCGGCTCGAACGACAGCTCGTGCGACATGCCTGCCCTTCCGTCGTCGGCCCGGGACTCCCGATCGTGGATCATACTGTGCCGTTCGTTGCCGATCCGACCGCAGTCAGGGCGATCCGGCTTGTGCAGCCATGTTCGGGTCCGGCGCGAGGGTCAGCCGTTCTCCGCCCATCTGCACAGGAGCAGGCACACGTCGTCGTCGTGCTTGTCCGCGCCGAGCATGTCGGTCAGGATGCGGTCGCCGGCGGAGTGGATCTCCAGGCCGCTCACCGAGCGGAACACTTCGGCGAGCCGCTCCATGCCGTCGTCGATGGACTGGCACCGGCGCTCGATCAGGCCGTCGGTGTAGAGCAGGACGCTCTCGCCGGGGCCGAGCCCGCTCTCGTATTCGGTGATCCGGAACGAGAACGGCACTCCCATCAGTGGCGCGTTCGGCTCGTCGAGTGCGCGCACGGCGCCGTCGGCGCCCGCGACGAACGCCGGCAGGTGCCCGGCGTTGGCCCACCGGATCCGGCCGGTGGACAGCTCGAGGTCCAGCACGACCGCGGTGGCCAGCAGCGGGCTGTCCCAGTCGCGCAGCAGGTTGTGCGTCAGCCGCAGGGTGCCCGCCGGGCCGTGGCCCTCGGTGGCGTAGGCGCGCAGCGCGTTCTGCAGCTTGCCCATGATCACCGCGGCTTCGAGCCCGTGCCCGGTGACATCGCCGACGGTCAGCACGATCGAGCCGTCGGCGCGGGTGAACGCGTCGAACCAGTCACCCCCGACGTTGACGCCGCGCGCCGCGGGCAGGTAGCGGGCGCACAGCTGGAGTTCGGGTGGCGCGTCGAGGGTCGGCAGCATCGCGCGCTGCAACCGTTCGGCCAGGTCGCGTTCGCGCTCGTACTCGCCGGCGTTGCGCAGGCCCACCGCGGAGCGCGCCGCGACCGCGGTGACGAACGGGAGGTCGTCCTCGGAGAACGCCGGCTCGGCGCGGCGGAGTTCCAGCACGCCCATCAGGTTCGGGCCGACGGTGAGCGGCACGAGCATCCGGCCGGGCGCCGTGGCGGGCCTGCGGGTCGCGAGCACGCGGTTCACGGCGGCATCCGGCGTCCCGTCGGGATGTGGCTCGCGGTGCACCCGGTTGTGCTCGCCGAGCATCCACACGCACGCCGATGTGGCCACGCCCTCGCGCTCCACCAGCTGAACGAGCGCCTCCACCACTTCCCGGCCGTCCAGCGACGCGGACACGGTGCGGCTCACCTCGTCGAGGAACGCCGAACGCTGTCGCTGGCGCTCCACCTCGGCGTGCAGGGCGAGCAGGCCCGCGTTGGTCTGCTTCAGCTCCAGGCGGTGCATCTCGAGTTCCCGCTGCTGCCGGTCGATCGTCTCGTGCAGCTCGCGGACCAGGTCATCGTGCCGGCACTCGGTCATCAGGCGCCTCCCGCGACCACCACGACACAGGCGTCGTCACGGCCACGGCCCCGCTGGCCGAGTACCCAGGCGGCCACGGTGGCCGGATCGCGGCGCAGCAGGCCGGGCCAGTCGTCCGCGTTCCACCGATCGGACACACCGTCAGTGTGCAGCAGCAGCGAGGTGCGCGCGCCCCATTCGGAGGTGCTTTCCGAGTGCCGTTGCGGCCCGCCCACCCCGGCGATGCCGGGCCGCGACAACAACCGTTGCGCCGGCGCGCCCGGTTCGGTGTATCGGCGCGCGGAGATGTTTCCCATGCCACAGAAGCGCATTCGGGTCTGGGCAGGGGTGAACTGCGCGACGGCGACGGTCGCGCCGCGGGTCCGCGCGAGTGAAGCCTGCATCGCTTCAAGAATAAGTGCCGGGTGCCGGGCCGCGTGCTCGGCGATGGTCTCGACGGCGGCGGCGCTGGCCGCTGCCGCGCCGGGCCCGTGCCCGAGCCCGTCCATCAGCCCGACGGTCACCGTGTCGGCGCGGGTCTCGACCGCCCACTCGTCGCCGCACTCGGCCTCACCGGGTGCGGTGAGCCGCGCCACGCCGATGCGCACCGGCAGTGCCGCGGGGTCGGCCACGTACCAGCGCGCGAGCACCGCGGTGCCGCGTCCGGGCAGCGTGTAGACGTCGAAGAAGTCGGCCGCGCGGCGGATCGCGCCGAGTCCGCCGCCCATCGTGCCGGTGGTCGAGTAGCCGTCGCGCAGGCTCTGCTGGAGCCGGCTGATTCCGGGGCCCTGATCGGTTGCCAGCACGTCGACCCGGCCCGGCAGCCGTACCACGGAGAACGCGCCGCCGCCGGCGTGTTTGAGCAGGTTGGTCGCGAGTTCGGTGGCCGCGAGCGCGACCTTGTGCACCTTCGGCAGCGGCACCCCCGCCTGCTGAGCGACGGCCGCCGCGAGCCGCCGCGCCCGGCTCGCGTGGCTGTCGTCGGACACGACGAGGTCGGTGCGGGTCATGACGACCGGCGCGTGGAGATCGACAGCCGCACCGTGGTGCCCTTGCCCGGAGTCGAGTCGATCTCGAAGTGGTCGGCGAGCCGGCGCGCGCCGCCGAGCCCGAGCCCGAGGCCCGCGCCCGTGGTGAAGCCGTCGGTCAGCGCGGCGGCGATGTCGGGGATGCCCGGCCCGTGGTCGGTGAAGGTCAGGTGCACGGTGGCCGTGGAGGCCGTCTCCCGGACGGTGATCTCGGCCCGCCCGCCGCCGCCGTAGACAAGGGCGTTGCGCGCCAGTTCACTCGCGGCCGTGACCAGTTTCGTCTGCTGTACCAGGCTGAACCCGGCGCTGACCGCGGCCTGGCGCACCGCCTGGCGGACCTGCACGATGTCGGGCTCGGTGCTGATCGGCACGGTGGTCCCCGGCTCGCGCGTCACCGACCGGCCGCCCGCACCATGCCGCTGTCACGGCTGAACATGGCCAGGCCGTCCTCCACGGACAGTGCGGTGCGCAGCCCGGGCAGCACCAGCCCGAGCTCGACGAGGGTGATCGCCACGGCCGGGCGCATGCCGACCACCACGGTCTGCGCGGCCAGCAGCGACGTCGCGGCGGCGATGTCGTGCAGGGTACGGGCGAGGAACGAGTCCACGACGTCGAGCACCGAGATGTCGATCAGCACGCCGCGGGCGCGCTGGTCGACCACCTGCTCGGCGATGTTCTGCTGCAGCTCGGAGACCGCGTAGTCAAGCAGCTCGTCCTGAATGGTGACCAGAAGGACGCCGTGGATGTTGACGATCGGAACCTGGGCCATCAGACCCCGCCACGTTCCGTGCCCACCACGGACAGGCCCAGCTTGCCCAGCGCGTAGGTGAACGCGTCGGCCAGCCGTGCCCTGGTCACCACCTCACCGAGGTCGATGCCCAGCTGCACCATCGTGTGCGCGATCTGCGGCCGGATGCCGCTGATGACGCATTCCGCGCCCATCAGCCGGGCCGCCTGCACGGTCTTGAGCAGGTGCTGGGCGACCATCGTGTCCACCGTCGGCACGCCGGTGATGTCGAGGATCGCGACGTGCGCCTGCTGGTCGAGGATCGCCTGCAGCAGGCTCTCGGTCGCGATCTGGCTGCGCATGCTGTCCAGCGTGCCGATCAGCGGGATGGCCAGCACGCCGTCCCACAGGTTGATGACCGGCGTGGACAGCTCGGCCAGCTGCTCGCGCTGGCTCGCGATCGTGTCGCGGCCTGCGCTCAACGCTGTGTCGAGCAGGACGAGCCCGAGTGTGTCGACGGCGGCGGCGAGGACCGCCGCGCCGGGGGCGGCGGCGTCGGCGCGGATGCGCTCCTCGTGCCAGAGCGACAGCAGCGGATCTTTCAGCGAGCGCATGCCAGCGGCGATGTTCGCGACGATCCGGGCGTCGCTGTCGTGTTGTGCCGCAAGGATTTCCAGCACATTGCGGACGCTCGCGTACCCCTCGGCGCCCGGATCGTCGGCCTTCCCGGCGAGCACGGCCCGGCGCATGCCGGCAAGTACCTCCGCACAGTCGGCCGCAGCCTGCTCGCGATCACCGTCCGACGCCTGGAAGAACAGCGAACCCGACCACTCCGCGACGATCGGTTCCCGGCACCGTTCCAGGAAGTCACCGACAATCGAACTGATCTCGTGGTCCTCCGTCGTGGTCACCGGCCCAAAGCTAGGACACCCGCCGCCCGGCGACAAACCGGGGGTTCGGTGTTCGCTCTCGACCAAAGGTGAGTCGCTATCACTCAACTTTGGGAACAAACATCGGCTCAACTTCGTCTTAAAAGATGACGGCCCGATGGGCGGGCCGAGGAAGTGTCAGGAGGTGACCGTCATGGCGCTGCCTGCCATGCGATCCGCGAGCACCGTGCGCCGTTGGGACCCGTTTCGTGACTTCGACAAGCTGTTCGACGGCATGGTGACGCGCTGGGACGAGCTGCCCAGGTCTTCACGCCACGGGCGGACGTGTCCGAGACGGAGCAGGAGTACGTGCTCGACATCGAGCTGGCCGGCGTCCGGCGTGAGGACGTCGCGATCGAGGCGAACGGCAACCAGCTGGTCGTATCCGGTGAGCTGAAGGAGAAGGAGCGGGAGGGCCGGTTCCACCGCAGGACCCGCCGCACCGGCACATTCTCCTACCGCGTCACGCTGCCGCGCGACGTGGACAGCGACAAGATCGACGCCACGCTCGAGGAAGGCGTGCTGACCGTGCGCGTCCCCAAGAGCGAGGCCGCCAAGCCGCGGCGCATCGAGATCACGGCGCAGTACCAATCCGACCAAAAGTAGGCAGACCCCGAGCAGCGCGGAACCGTTGCCACGTAAGCCGGATAGCCGTGACTGTGGTCGGATTGGTAACGAACGGCACAGTAAGGCTCTCGCCGTGCGCGCCCTGTCATCCTCGACGCGCACGGCGAGCACCAGCCCAGGCAACCCGGCCGTCCTTTGTGGATGTCCGGGTTGCGTCACACCTGTTACGGGGCCACGTCGATGAACCGCTCCAGCTCGTCCATCGGGGTGCGGATCTCGATCTCCTCGGGGCCGATCCGGCGCACCGCCGACCACTCCACGAACAGCGAGTGCCTGCTCAGCCACCGGAACAGCACCGTAAGCGGCCACGGCCCCCGCATCGCGTCGCGCGTGTAGCCGAGGCGGTCGCCGATCGCGGCCTTGCCGCATTCCAGGCCGATCAACTCGAACCGGCACCGGTTCTCGCCGGTCCGCCGGAACACGAGGTCGTGCACGTAGCCGACGCTGCGCCCCTGCGGATCCACGACGGCGCGGCCGATCAGCTCGACGCCGCGCATCACCGGCTCCCCGGGATGCGGCCGATGATGTACTGCCGGGTCCAGGCGCGGAGCCGGTTGGTCGGCAGCTCCGCGGCGGTCACGTTCAGCCGCACCTCGTGCCGGTCGAACGTGACGATCATGTCGGCCGTGACGCGCACTGGATACAACTCGTCACCGGGCCGCAGACGCTGGCCGATCGCGGTCCACCACGCGCCGAAGCGGCCGCCGAGCCGGGGGCCGAGCGCGGTCGGGCCGCACAGCAGCGCGGTCAGGGTCGGCGCGCCACCGTCGTCCGGGATGGTCACCTCGATGTCGTCGACCTTGCCGACCTCCACGCCGTCGCGGTCGTAGATCTGCCGGTCCCACAACATGTCGTTGGCGGTGACGATGCCCTGTGGCATGGCTCTCCCCTATTGTCCGGCCTTCGTCGCGAACAGCAGCGGCGGCGTCGCGAGCGAGACGACGACCATCACCAGCAGCGCGATCGTCGCCAGCCCGTTCTGCCAGTGCTTGTTCACATAGCGGCCCATGTACTCGCGGTCGTTCGCGACGACCAGCAGCGGAAGGTACGTCAACGGGATCGCGGCGGCCGCGAGCACGACCGTGATGATCGTGACCGTGATCGGGTCGACCGAGGTGAGCATGAACCCGGTGGCGGCGATGACACTGGACAGGCATACGACGTGAAAACGTGGCGCCGCGGAGGGCTTGTGCCGCTTGCCCCACGTCCAGCCGAAGTACTGGGCGACGCTGTACCCGATGGACAGCGCCGATTCGGTCGCCGCCGCGAACACGCACGCGAAGAACCCGATGAACGTCAGGATCAGCCCCAGCACTCCGAGCGCCTGCGCGATGGGCAGGGTCACCTGGCCCAGATGCCTGACGTCGACCGAATCGGGCCGCAGCACCGGCACCATCGCCGCCATGATGCTCAGGCTCAGCACCATGCCGAGCGGGAACCCGACGACCGCGTTGAGCCGCGCGTCCTTCATGTCCTTGACCGACCACTTCTCCTCGCGCCCGCCGGAGGAGAAGAAGATCACCTGGTAGGGCACGAGGCACGCGCCGATCAGGGAGATCGCGTAGAACAGCCACGTCGGCAGCGCCTCGCCCGCGGGCACCGACGGATGGATCGCCTCGTGCCACAGGCTGCCCCAGTCGGTGGGCAGCAGCACCAGGGCGGCGGCGAACACGAGCAGGCACAGGCCGAGCAGGCCGAACACGGTTTCCAGCGCCTGGAACGGCAGGCGCCAGATGGTGAGCCACACGCCCAGCCCGACGACGGGCACCCAGATCAGGTAGTGGATGCCGGTGACCAGGTGCAGCACCAGCGCGACGCCGCCGATCTCGGCGGCGAGGGTGAGCAGCGACAGCAAAGCGTTCGCGCCGAGGTTGACCATCGCGAAGCGCACCCCGAGCCGTTCGCGCACCACGTCGAACATCGCGCGCTTGGAGACGGCGGCGACGCGGCCCGCCATCTCGCCGTAGAGCACCATGATCGCGGTGGCCAGTACCACGGCCCACGCCAGCGTCATCCCGAACCGGGCGCCGGTGAGGCTGGCGGTGACGATGTCGCCGATGTCCACGAACCCGCCGATGGCGGTCATGATGCCGAGTGTGATCTTGAGGGCGCCCCTCATCAGGACACTCCGGACAGCTGCTCGAACGCCCCCAGCGGACCGTCCAGCGCGTCGGCGGCGGCGCGCTCGCCGTCGTGGTCGTCGTTGCGGAGGGCGATCCGCAGGTCCGTCAGCAACGACGTGGCCTGCCGCAGCGGCTGCTCGACCTGCCGACGCAACCGGTCGGATCGGTCGTCCGGTGGCTGCCTGCTTTCCATGGTGGTCTGGACCGAGTCGGCGTCCTGTTCGGCGTCGGTGACCACACCGTCACTGACAGTGGGCAGCATCTTGCCGTCGAGGTCGAGGCGGGCGGCGTGCTGGGCGGTGACGATGATGCCGGTCATGGCCTTCGCGGTCTGGGCGACCTTGCCGCGGTACTGGTTGGCCGTGACCGTGGGGCCTGCGCATCCGACGGCGAACAGGGCTACCAGCACCAGGACGATTGCCCTCATTCGTCGTCCCGGTCCAGCGGACGGCGATGGCCGTGCCGGAGGACGACGAACGCGAGCATGCCCAGCAGGGCGAAGAAGATCGCCCACGCGATGAGGATGTTCAGCCCGTCCGTTTGCAGCATCGGCCCTCCCTGCGACGGAGGGATACCCGGGGGGCCTAGTTCGAAACGATCACGAGGAGTCCTCGCCGAAGGCGGCGAGTGCCGCGGGTGCGGGGGTCGCGGTGACCGGGTAGCCGACGCGCAGGATGGCCTGGGGACAGCCGGGCAGGGCGAGCCGGGCCGCGAGCTCGGCTCGCATCTCCGGCAGGTGCAGCGGCTGGGTGAGCACCGACCCGACCAGCCCGTGCGTGACGGCGGTGAGCCACATCCGCTCCAGCACGGCCCCGGCCAGCACGTGGTCGCGCCTGCTGTCGCCGGGTGTGACGACGACGAGCAGCCGTTCGGCCAGGAGCCGCTCGGTGAGCGTGATCCGGTCGGGCACCTGGGTGCCGCCGTGCACCAGCCCCACCCACGGCAGCGTCGCCGGGTCCGGCAGTGGCCCCGGGAACCGCGCGGACCACGCGATCAGCTCACGCTGGTAGGCCCGGTCGTCGCGCAGCGCCCGCCCGGCGCAGATGAGCAGGTCGGCCAGCACGCCCGCCTCGGCACGTCCCTGGATTGCATACGCCTGGGCTCCCTCGGCCTCGCCGCATTCGGCGAGCAGCCGCACGGCCCGGCCCGGGATGTGGTGGAGGCTGAACGGCGCGCGGTAGCTGCGACGCCGGAAGATCGCCGAGTACATCTCCACTTCGCTGTCCGTGGCTTCGCGCCGCCCGTCCGCGTGGATCCGGGCGATCAGGCCGGGCCGCCCGATGTCCGGGAACAGGATCGTCGTGGTGTGCCAGCCGAGGACACGCAGCGCGAGGTCGAGGTTCGCCAGCGCCGCGCCGCACGAGAGCACCCGGTCGCGGCCGGTTGGGTCGTGCCGGGGCAGCACGACCTCGCACCGCTCGTACAGGTCGGCGATGCCCTCGCGGGTCTCCAGCAACCAGGGTTGCGTGTTGTGCACCGACGGCGCGTGGCTGACCGCGCGCGCCAGCACACCGGTTTCGGTGGCCGACCAGGTCACGGCATGACCTCCGCGGCCGGTGTCCGCGGCCGCGTGCAGGTTGTTTCCACCGGGGTCCCCGGCATCGGGGAAGGTGGGCGTCATGGTGCGCCTCCAAAGATGAGGTCCTCGGCACCAGATTGGTGATCCGCGCCCACCGACAGCAGGGGACGGCGACCCGAAAACGCGGAGTCTTTGTGCCCTACGGTGTCGTTCGTTGTGCGCCGTGCCCGGCCGGCCACCTGGTAATCCGCGGCGCACGATGACAAGCTTGGCTGCATGTCCGAACAAGGCAGCGGCACGCCGTCGCTGCGCGGCACGCTTTCCCAGCTGCGGCTGCGAGAACTCCTCGGTGAGGTCCAGGATCGCGTCGAGCAGCTCGTCGGCGCCCGCGACCAGATGGACGGGCTGCTGGAGGCGATGCTGGCGGTCGCGTCCGGCCTGGAACTGGACGCCACCCTGCGCCGCATCGTGCACGCGGCCATCGAACTGGTGGACTGCCGCTACGGCGCGCTCGGCGTACTCGACGCCGACGGCGAGGGCCTCGCGGAGTTCGTGTACGAGGGCATCGACGAGCGGACACGGCACGAGATCGGCCATCTGCCCGAAGGGCACGGGCTGCTGGGCCTGTTCATCGAACAGCCGAAACCGCTGCGGCTGCGCGACCTGTCCCTGCACCCGGCCTCGGCCGGGTTCCCCGCCCACCATCCGCCGATGCGCACCTTCCTCGGCGTGCCGGTCCTGGTGCGGCAGAAGGTGTTCGGCAATCTCTACCTCACCGAGAAGGCGGGCGGTCAAGCGTTCACCGATGACGACGAAGTCGTGGTCCAGGCACTGGCCGCGGCCGCCGGCATCGCCGTGGAGAACGCGCGCCTGTACGAGGAGACCCGGCTGCGGCAGGGGTGGCAGGAGGCCACCAGCGAGATCCGCGCCGAACTGCTCGCCGTCGCCGACCCGATGGACGTGCTGCACCTGATCGCCGACCGGGCGCTCGCCCTCACGGGCGCCGACTACGCCTTCCTGGCGCAGCCGGACGATCCCGAGGTGCCCACCGAGGACGTCGAGCAACTCGTGATCACCGTGTGCGCGGGCCGCAACGCCGGCGCGCTCACCGGGCGCGTGATCCCCGTCGAGGGGTCGAGTTGTGGCCAGGCCTACCGGGACGCCGTGCCGCGCCAGGCGGCGAGCCTCCAGTACAACCTCTCCGAAGGGCTCGACGAGGACTTCGGCCCGGTGCTGGTGATGCCGTTACGCGCGTCCGCCGACACCGTGTCGGGGGTGCTGGTGGCGCTGCGCCGGGCGGGCGCGGAACCGTTCGATCCCAACCAGTTGCCGCTCGCGGCCGGGTTCGCCGACCAGGCGGCGCTGGCGCTGCAACTCGCCGACGACCAGCGCCGGCTCTACGAGCTGGAAGTGCTGGCCGACCGCGACCGGATCGCGCGCGATCTGCACGACCACGTCATCCAGCGCCTGTTCGCGCACGGGCTCGCGCTGCAGAGCACCCGGTTGCGCAGCCGCTCCCCCGACATTCAGCGGCGGCTCGCCGACATGATCGACGACGCGCAGAGCATCATCGCCGAGATCCGGACGGCGATCTTCGACCTGCACGGCGGCCTCGAGGGCACCACGCAACTACGCAAGCGGCTGCACGAGATCATCGCCGAGATCACCGGCGATACGGGCCTGCAGACCACGGTCCGCGTCTCCGGCCCCCTCGGCGTCGTCTCGCCCGACCTCGCCGACCACGCCGAGGCGGTCCTGCGGGAGGCGCTGAGCAACGCGGTGCGGCACGCGCAATGCACGAGCATCACCGTGACGGTGTCGGTCGGCGACGACCTGATCATCGACGTGACCGACAACGGCGTCGGCCTGCCCCGCACGATGGCGCGAAGTGGTCTGGACAACCTGGCCGGCCGCGCGCACCAGACCGGCGGCGAGCTCAGGCTGGAACGTCCCGAGGGCGGTGGCGCCCGGCTGCTGTGGTCGGCCCCGGTGTCGTGAGTCCACTCAGGACGATGCGGCTTGCGGCAGCGCGTCCTTCTCGTCGATCAGGGTGAAGCCGGAGACGAGTTCGGGGTGGATGCGGATGACGTACTGCATCTCGTCGGGCGCCCAGGCCCGCAGCAACCGCTCGTACCGTTCGATGTCCCTGGTACTCCGCAGCCGTCGCGCGACACCGGTGACGATCACGCTCCAGCCGATGCGCTCACCGTCGGGTACCGAGTCCGCTTCGTAGGCCACCACAGTGTCCACAGCGGACAGAAGCGCCGCCCCCGGATGAGTGCGCAGGATCACCGCACCGCCGTCGATCACGTGGTTGACCGGGCGGACCGTCGGCAGTGCCTGGTGCGTGAACACGATCCGTCCCACGCGCACGGTACCCAGCCGGCGCAGCGACTCCTCCCGCGTCAGCTCCTGGAATCTCTGCGGGTTCATCATCCACGGCCCCTAGGCGTCATGCTCAAGCACACACCGTCATCCTCGCCGGGTGGACTGCCCGGCGAAAGGGCACAAAGTCCCCGAACAAGATCGCTCTTGGTGGGTGCCCGCCGGGGGTGCCGATCCCCACCGACCTGGTCGGGCATGATGGAAGCATGCCCGACCTGCGAGGTGACTGCGCCAACTGCCTCGGGCTCTGCTGCGTCGCGTTGCCCTTCGGCGCCTCCGCCGACTTCGCCATCGACAAGCAGGCCGGCACACCCTGCCCGAACCTCGAGCGCGACTTCCGCTGCGGGATCCACTCCCGGCTCCGCGAGCGCGGCTTCCCGGGCTGCACCGTCTACGACTGCTTCGGTGCCGGGCAGCAGGTCTCGCAGGTGACCTTCCGCGGCCGGGACTGGCGTGCCGACACCGACACCGCGACGACGATGTTCGATGTGTTCGGCGTGATGCGGCACCTGCACGAGCTGCTGTGGTACCTGACCGAGACGCTCGCGCTCACCCGGGCGCGGCCGGTCCACGGGGACGCGCGCCGAGCCCTCGAGGAGACCTACCGGCTCACCCGCGGCACCCCGCAGGAGTTGCTGACGCTGGACGTGGCGGCGCACCGCGCCGGGGTGAACGAGGTGCTGCAGCGCGCGAGCGAACTCGTGCGCGCGGGGTTCGGCGGCAAGAAGAAGAACCGGCGCGGCGCGGACCTGATCGGCGCGAAGCTCGGAGGTGCCGACCTGCGGGGCGCGTACCTGCGCGGCGCCTGCCTCATCGGCGCGGACCTGCGCGCGGCGGACCTCACGCTGGCCGACCTCATCGGCGCCGATCTGCGCGGCGCCGACCTCGCCGGCGCGGACCTGAGTACCAGCCTGTTCCTCACCCAGCCCCAGGTCAACGCGGCGATCGGGGACGCCGCCACCAGGCTCCCGGGGTCACTCGACCGCCCCGCGCACTGGGGCTGACCGGCCGCCGTCCATAGTGGACGACGCGGCGGCGTCGCGGGCGCCTGCACGACGGGTGCGCGGCGCGGTACCGGTAGACGGCCCGACGGCTTAGCCTGTAGTCGTCCGCACTCACGGAAGGTGAGAGCCTTGATTACGGTGTTTCTGGTCGACGACCACGAGGTGGTCCGCCGCGGCGTCGCAGACCTGCTCGAAGCGGACCCGGAACTGACGGTCGTCGGCGAGGCGCCGACCGTCGCGCAGGCGATGGCCCGCATCCCGGCGCTGCGCCCCGACGTGGCGCTGCTCGACGTGCGCCTGCCCGACGGCAACGGCATCGAACTGTGCCGTGACCTGCGGTCCAGGCTGCCCGAGCTGAACGTGCTGATGTTCACCTCCTACACCGACGAGGAGGCCATGCTCAACGCGATCCTCGCGGGCGCGGGCGGCTACGTGATCAAGGACATCCAGGGGCTGCAACTCGTGTCCGCGGTGCGCGAGGTCGGATCCGGCCGGTCGCTGCTCGACAACCGCGCCGCCGCCACGCTGATGGCGAAGCTGCGCTCCGACGCGCGCGAGCAGGGTCCACTGGCCGGGCTGAGCGAGCGCGAGCGGACGCTGCTGGACCTCATCGGCGAGGGTCTGACCAACCGGCAGATCTCCGAACGCATGTTCCTCGCCGAGAAGACCGTGAAGAACTACGTGTCCCGGTTGCTCACCAAGCTGGGGCTGGAGCGGCGCACCCAGGCCGCCGTGCTCGCCACGAAGATGCACGAGAACCGGCAGGCGCGCAACCGGGAGCCCTGAGTCCACAAGGGACGCTGACTTCTCCGTTGTGCGGTCACAGCTTCTGGCTGCGGAGCACCTCCAGGTTGTGGAAGACCGGCGGCGCGTCGCACAGTTCGCTTATCCGCTCTGCGAACTTGCTCGTCTCGGGGAGGTTCGAGTTGCGCATCGCCTCCTCGTACGACGGGAACTCGACGATCTCCACATAGGTCCCGGGATTGTCCCGGTCGCTCATGACGAGCGCGCTGGTCGCGGTGCGCTTACCCTCGGTCTCGGCCAGCCACTGGTCCATCAGATCGTTCAGCTGGTCCGCACGGGATGTCTTGAACTCGATGAGCTGTACGAAGGTCATTGTCTTCTCCTTACCTTGACAATCCACAAAGGATGGTCAGAACCGGTGGAGGTCGCGGCCCATCCGGGCCCACTCCCGCGTCCACGCCGCCGCGTGCCGGCGGTCCAGCAGGGTCCGGACGAGCCACACCAGCATCGACAGCGCGACGAGCACGCCCACCCAGACGAGAGCGGCGGCGCTCAGGCCCAGTCCGGTCGCGTTGCTCGCGGTCATCGGTGGCGTCGTCGCGTCGCCCGCCTGGTCGATCCAGATCGGGACGTGCGTGCCGGCGGGCGTGCCGACGGTGGCCGAGATCTGACCGGTGCGCTCGCTCCCGTCCGGGAGCCGCCAGACGGCGTCGACCCAGGTCGTGGTTCGCACCGTGTACTCGCTCGGTGCGACGTCGGGTGCCGTGGCCAGCAACACGGCCTCGCTCGGCGTCCGGGTCGCGCGCTGCGCTTCGGCGGTCGCGAGGGCGCCGGCGCGGACCTCCGTGCCGACGGTGAGCGCGATCGGGATCGCGGTCACCGCGACGACGGCCGCGAAGACCACCAGCCAGGCTTCGAGCCGGTCGCCGGCGCGGGCGAGCGGGTTGCGACCGGCGCCGAGCAGGCGCCACAGGCGCCGGAACCAGGTCGGTGCGGTCATCGGACACCTCCTTCGCTTCGCTGGGTGACCAGTGTCGTCCATTCGGAGCAGGGTCCGAAGGGCCGATGGTCACCAGTCGCCGAGCGGAAGACCGACCTGGCCGGCGCGCCGGGATGCGGTGAAGCCATGACCAGGAATGAGGTGAACGGGTTGACGATCGCCGCCGAGGCGCCCTACGCCGGGTGACGCTGGGCGCTGACAACAACTCGGTACTTCACCGCTTCGCGGGACTCCCCTGCGTGCCACCCCAGGCCCTAGGATGCCCGGGTGGACGCCACTGGGCGGCGGGGAGAACACGAGATGGATATCGAGTGGACTGTCCAGCTCATCGACCAGCTCGATTGGCATTGGACGAACCAGCTGCGGCCACGGCTGACCGGTCTCGGTGACGACGAGTACTTCTGGGAACCCGCTCCGGGATGCTGGAACGTCCGCCCACGCGAGGAGAGCACCGCGCCGATGGCGATCGGCGGCGGCGAGTTCGTGGTCGACTTCGCCTATCCGGAACCGGTTCCGCCGCCGGTCACCACCATCGCCTGGCGCATCGCGCACATCGTCGTCGGCGTGCTCGGCATGCGCACCGCCGCGCATTTCGGCGGTCCGCCGGTGAACTACGACAGCTTCCCGTACGCGGGCACGGCCGAGGCCGCGCTGCGCCAGCTGGACACGGCGTACGCCGGGTGGCTGGAGGGCGTGCGCCGGCTCGGCGAGCGTGGTCTCGCGGCGCCGTGCGGCCCCGCGGAAGGCCTGTTCGCCCGGCACCCGATGGCGGCGCTCGTGCTGCACATCAACCGCGAGACCATCCATCACGGCGCCGAGATCGCGCTGCTGCGCGACCTGTACCTGCGCCGGGCCGGCTGAGCGAACGCCTCGCTCCACTGTGGACGCCGGACCGCGAGCCGGCATTCGTCCTCTCCTACTGAGGTCCTTCGGCCCTACGTCGCAGGTCACGAACCGGGCACAGTGGAGACACATCCCCGAAGGAGTGTCACATGGGACGACGTCCGGCCACCTGGACGATGGACGTGGTGCTGGATTCCGACAGCAGCACCACCCGCGCGCGGCTGGAACTCGCCGCACCCGGGGGAACGAGGTTCGTCGGCATCGGACTGGTCCACGGCGGGCCGCGCGGAAGGCACCTGCCCGCGGTCGCCGAGGAACTGGCGCTGGCGCGGGCCTTCAGCGACCTGACCGAGGAACTCCTGGAGGCGGTCGCGACCGACATCGAGTCGGAGTCGATCGAGCCGCTCCGGCTGCCGACGGCCCTGCAGGCTCACTGATCCGACCGTAAGCAGGCGGAGCCCGGGCAGTACGCAACCGTTGCTACGTGAGCCGGACAGCCGTGACTGTGGTCGGATTGGCAATGAACGGCGCAGTAGCAGCCGCTCTCGCCTCATCGAGCACACCGGCAGGCTGCCGTTCGCGCTCACAGTTCGCGCGATCGGTCGCCGCGAGCCAGCCGACCTGCTATTGGCGTGCGGTCCCGTCGGAACCCCGGGTATTGGTGGCCGCCGCAGCCCGGGACTTGACGCGGTCGCGGGAGCTGAGCGACTTCCTGGCCGCGGGCCCGCCGTCGTCGGCTTCGGCAGCACGGCGACCACCAAGGGCGCTCAGCGCAGCGCCGTTGCCGGGTACAAGCGGCGCCGGGAGCGCGCGCAGGAAGTCTCGGCCGCGCTCGCCGCCGAGGACGGTTGCGGTGCCGCGGTGGTGTCGATCCGGAAACGACTGAAGGCGGGCGCGTAACCGCTGCCAGGCGGGCCGGACAGCCGTGACTGTGGCCGGATCGGTGACGAACAGCACGGTAGGCTCGGTGGACAGCACGTCCAGGGACTTTGTTCCGTCCGGGCCGGTTACCTCCAGCCCTCACCGCCGGCCGCACTCGCGGGCATTGTGAGTGAGAATGGCATGGCCACAGCGGAAGGGTATGTGCATGAAGCCCACGACACAGGCGACGCGGCGCGCGGCGCTGTTACGCCAGATGATCCGCCTGCGCGGGTTCGAAGAGCGGTGTGCGCAACCGCAGCCCGGTGGCGAAGCGGCCGCCGCGGGCGTGCTGGAGTCCCTCGGTGGCGAGGACGCCCTGGTGTCGACCCATCAGGAATACCGGCATGGCTCGTCGTCGCGGCAACGCCCGCTGGTCACCGTCTGTCTCTACGGCGACGGCGCGATCGACAGCGAGGACCTCTACGACGCGTTCACCGACGCCGTGGAGTCGCACCTGCCCGTCCTGTTCTGCTGCGAGCACAACCTCAGCGGCCCGCCCCACCACGATCTGTCACTGCCCGCCACGTTCTACGACCTGCCCTCAACCGCGGTGGACGGGATGGATGTGCTCGCCGTGGCCGACGCCGTCGGCGAAGCGGTCAAGGCGATCCGCGACGGCGCCGGACCCCGCCTGCTCGAACTGTTCACCTACCGGGCGGGCGACCTGTCGTTCGACCCGATCCCGGTACTGATCGAGCGGATGACCACCGAGGACGAGTTCACCACCGCCGATCTCACCGAGATCCGCGAGGCGGTGGCCGCCGAACTCGCGACCGCCGGGTGAACCATTCCGAAGAGGACAGTGCGCTGCTCACTGAGAGCGGGCGATCAGGACCGGGCAGGACGCGTGGTGCAGGAGCGCGTAGGTCGTCGAGCCGACGAGCAGGCCGCGGAACCCGCCCCGTCCGCGCGACCCCACGACGACCAGCCGCGCCCTGCTGCTCCACTCGAGCAACTGGTGCCGTGGGCGGTCCTGCTCGGCGACGCGCCGGACGGTGACATCGGGGAACTTCTCCCGCCACCCGGCCAGCGACTCGGCCAGCACGCGGGTCTCGGCCTCGCGCAGCGGTTCGAAGTCGAGCGCCGCGCGGGAGGCGCTGAACACCTGGCCGCTGTCGGAATCACTCCAGGAGTGGAGCGCGACGAGCGGCACACCGCGCAGCGCGGCTTCCTCGAAAGCGAGCGCCAAGGCGGGCTGGTTCGCGGGGCTGCCGTCGACGCCCACCACGACCGGCGCCTCGTCGTCCCGGTCCTCGCCCCGTACCACCGCGAACGGGCACCGCGCGTGTGCGGCGAGCGCACCCGCCACGGATCCGGACAGCAGATCGCCGAAAAAACCACGCCCCGCCGACCCGACGACGAGCATCCGCGCCGCACCCGAACGCTGGAGCAGCAACGGAATCGGGGCGTCCAAACTGGACTCCGTGCGGACGGTCAAGCCCGGGTGCTGCGCGGTGGCGGCCTCGGCGGAGGCGCGCAGGAGATCCTCGGACTCCGCGCTGCGGGCGTCCAGCCAGTCTCGCGGCGGCAGCGACTCGCCGTAGAACGCGTCCGGAACGCCGAAGGCGTGCACGATCGCAAGCGGCGCGTGGCGCCGCGCCGCCTCGTCCGCCGCCCACAGCAGCGCTCGCCGCGAGCCGGGTGAGCCGTCGATGCCGGCGACGACCGGTCCGTTCATGCCCGCTCCCCTCGTCGGGCTCGATCTTCCCGCTGGAGACGACGGCACGCCATAGGGCCTTTGGTCACCGCGGGTGAGGGTCCTCCCGCGGGCAGGCCGGTGACCTTCTCCCGGCGCCGGGACGGCCCTCCCGCTGCGACGATTGACCCATGACCACCGAGCGAGGAGACAGGACAGAGCGCGAACGGCGAGCCGATGCGGTGCGCGTCGTGGCACACAACGCCCACAACGCCGACGACCTGCGCGACCTGCTCGCCATGCTCGGCCTCGACGCGGCCGAGTCGCGACCGGCCGAGCGTCCGGCGCCCGCGATGCCGGTGCAGCGGCATCGGGGCATGCCCATGTCCGACCTGACCGCGATGCTCGCCGCCGCCGACGTGCACCACCGCCGCCGCTAGGGGATGTGGACCTCTTCCCGGTCCCGCAGATCCCGGCTCGACGCTGCGGCGCGGTACGCGGTTTGCCTCGGCGCGATCCGGTCCGCGTCCCACGCCGCGAGCAGTTGCGTCACCTTCGCGATCATCTCGCCGCGCAACCGGCGGAACGAGTCCTCGGGGTCCGAGCCGACCTGGCCCAGCAGCAGCCACCACGCCCACGCGACTGCACCGGCGTTGGCGACGAAGTCGGGGATCACGGGAATCCCGCGCGCCACGAGCATCGCCTCGGCCGCCGGCGTCGTGGCCGCGTTCGCCGCCTCGACGACGACCTTCGCCGCCACGTCCCCGGTGTTGTCGGGCGTGATCGCGTAGGAGATCGCGGCGGGCACGAGGATGTCCGCGGGCACCGACGTGATGACCGAGCGCGGCAGGCGCTGGACGCCGGCAGGCACCCGTTCGCGGTCGATCTCGCCGTAGCGGTCGCGGGTGTCGAGCAGCGCCGGGATGTCGAGCCCGTCCGGGTGGTAGAGGGTCCCGGCCGCGTCTGCGACGGCGACCACACGCGCGCCCGCCTCGTGCAGGTACCAGGCCGCGCCACCGCCCATCGTGCCGACACCCTGGATCGCCACGGTGGTCTCGGTGGGCCGCCAGCCCCACGCGCCGGCAGTCGCCAGGCAGGCCTGCGCGACCCCGTACCCGCCGATCACGTCGCCGAGCAGACCACCCCCGGCGGGCGCCGCCAGGCCCTCGCGCACGCGGCGCAGCGTGCGGTCCGGATCGGCAGCCCTGCGGATCGCCGCGTGGTAGGACTGCTGCAGCCCGAGCCGCGCGAACACGTCGTCGATCAGGTGCTGCGGCACGCCCAGGTCTTCGGCGGTGACCCAGTGCGCGTCGAGCCACGGGCGCATCGCCTCGCAGAAGCGTTCCAGCACGCCGACCGCGCGCGGATCCTTCGGGTCGAAGTCGATGCCGCCCTTGGCTCCGCCGACAGGCAGGTCGAAGGTGGCGGTCTTGGCAGCCATGCCGCGGGCCAGGTCCTCGACCTCGCCGAGGGTGCAGCCGGCCCGCATCCTGGTGCCGCCGGTGGCCAGGCCCGAGACGAGGGTGTGCACGACGAGGTAGCCACGGGCGCCGGTGACCGGGTCGGTCCAGGTCCCGCGGAGCAACGGCTCCGGCTCGCTCGGCACCGTCACGACATCGGCCGGCGGTGTGGCGGACCGGCCGGTCGGGTCCTGCATCGTGGTCACCTGGTGTGCCTCCTGGTTCAGCTGACGTCCGCGCACGACGGCGTGCGCCGGCCACGGCGGGAAAAGGGGGAAAGTTGTCGCGATGACTCCAGGGTGCGACCGGATCGGCGGACACGTCCAGTTACAGATCTTGGGGCCTGACGTTAAGCATTCCTGCACGATGCCCAGGTCAGCCCATACCCTGACGGTCATGGAACTGTCGTTGCACCGGTTGCGGATGCTTCGCGAGTTGCGCCGGCGCGGCACGGTCACCGCGGCCGCCGCGTCGCTGAACTACACGGCCTCGGCGGTGTCGCAGCAGCTGGCCCAACTGGAGCGGGACGTCGGCGCGAAGCTGTTCGAGCGGCTGGGACGCCGGGTCCAGCTGACCGAGGCCGGCGAGGTTCTCACCGAGCACGCCGAGGAAATCCTCAAGTCCGTCGAGCGGGCCGCGACGGCGCTGGAGAACACACAGGGCGGCGTCGTCGCCCGGTTGACGGCGGGCGTGTGGGCGTCGGTGGCGAGCGGGTTGCTGCCGCGCGCGCTGACGGTGCTCGCGGCGGAACACCCGGGCGTCGAGGTGCGAACGAGGGAGCTTGCGCCGGAGGAGACCGCGGGCGCGGTGCGCGACGGGGCGCTCGATTTCTCTTTCGTCATCGAGTATTCCAACTATCCGATGCCATGGGATCCGGCGCTGACGCGGGTCGTCATCGCGGTCGAGCGGCTGCACGCCGCGGCGGCGCCGGGCGCGCTGCCCTCGAGCACCGTGTCGCTGGCGGACCTGGCGACCCAGCAGTGGATCCTGGCCGGACCGAGGTCGCATTTCGGGCGGGCGGTGCGGCTGGCCTGCCAGCGCAGCGGCTTCGAGCCGAAGATCAGCCACGAGGTCGGCGAGCAGGCGACGGCCCTGGCGATGGTGGCCGCCGGTCTCGGCGTGACGCTGGTGTCGGATCTGGGCCTGTCGCTGCGCCCGGACGGGGTGGAGGTGGTGGCGCTGAACGAGCCGGTGATGCGGACGGTGTCGATCGCCTACCGCACGGCCAGCGCCACCCGGCCCTCACTGCACCTCGTCATCGACGCGGTCCGCGCCGCCGCCGCCGAACAAGGTCTTGGGGCCGCGTCTGCCCTGCCATGACCGCGCCGGTCAGCCAGGGCCACTAGACTCCACGTCCCGTTCCGACCGGCACGACCTTGGGAGCCGATGAGCTACCGCATCGCCACGCTTGTCCTGACGGCCGCCGTTGTCACCGGCTGCGCCGCGTCGCCGCAGCCCGCGACCGCACCCCCGGCCTCGACACCGCGGTCGGCCGCCGCCGTCGCCGACCCGTGCGCGACGACGATCGCGCAGATGACGCCGCGCGAGAAGCTCGCCCAGTTGCTGGTCGTCGGCGTCAGCCCCAGCGATCCGGCGGCCGCGGTCCGGCTCGTGCGCGACGAGCAGGTCGGCGGCATCTTCATCGGCGGCAACCCGACCACGCTGCTGCGCGACAACGCCCTCGCGCCGGTGCAGCAGGCCGCCCGCCGGCGCCTGTCCATCGCGGTCGACGAGGAAGGCGGCCGCGTCCAGCGCATCGACCAGCTGGACGGATCCATCCCCAGCGCCCGCACCATGGCCAGGACGATGACCACCGACCAGGTCCACGACCTCGCCCGCAAGCGCGGCGAGCAGATGCGGTCGCGCGGCATCACCGTCGACTTCGCCCCCAGCCTCGATGTCAGCTCCCAGCCCGACGACGGGCCCATCGGCGACCGGTCGTTCAGCAGCGACCCGCGGGTCGCCCGCGCCTACGGCCTCGCCTACGCCACCGGCCTGAGCGAGTCGGGTGTCCAGCCGGTCCTCAAGCATTTCCCTGGCCACGGCCACGCACAGGGCGACTCGCATGAGGGCACCGTCACGACTCCCCCGCTGGATTCGTTGCGCGGCAACGATCTTGTGCCGTACGAGTCGATCGGCGACTTCGGCGGCGCCACCGTCATGGTCGGCCACCTGTCCGTACCGGGACTCACCGGCGCCACGCCCGCGTCGATCTCGCCGGCCGCGTACCAACTGCTGCGCGGGCAGTACCACTTCACCGGACCGGTGATCACCGACGACCTCGGCGCGATGAAGGCGATCACCGACACGTACTCGCTGCCCGACGCGGTGCTGCACGCGCTGCAGGCCGGGGCCGACCAGGCGCTGTGGTCCTCCGGCGGCAAGGTCGGCCCGGTCCTCGACCGCCTGGAGCTGGCGGTGTCGAGCGGCGAACTGCCCGCCGCGCGCGTCACCGACGCGCTCGAGCGGGTGCTGCCCGCGAAACACGCTTGTTAGCGGCGTCTCGAATGGAACGGCACCGAGTCATCGTACGGCGAGGCGCCCAGGATGAACCTCAGGCGAACAGGAGGACGCGAATCGGTGACTATACTTGCGTCCGTCCTTGCCTCCGACTCGATGGAAGCGCTGTGCCGACCTCGCTGATCCTGCACTGGCAAGGCGGGCCCACTCGTGGCGAGCCCGGCGCCGTGCTGGCCGGCCTTGCCGCCCTCACCGGCCGGTACGACCTGGCGCTCGGGGCGCGCCGGGTACGCGACGCGACATATCTGGACACAGTGGACTGGCGGCTGCGGCGCTGCGGTCTCGTGCTCAGCCACGAGGGCAGCGCGCTCGTGCTCAACGGCAGCATGGAGCCGCGCACCACGAAGCTCAGCGAGACGCCGACCTGGCCCGCGCGCGTCGAGCACCTCGCCCCGGGACCGGTGCGGGACGGCGTAGCCGATGCGATGTGGATCCGGGCTGTGGCACCGAAAGTGCGCAGCCGCACCATCACCCGTGACGTCGCGGTGCTCAACGAGGACGGCAAGACCGTCGTGCGCATCGAGTGGACGGAGGCCACGGGCCGGGAGCCGGTGCGGACCGACCCGCTCGTGCGCGTCGTGCTGCGCCCGCTGCGGGGCTATCAGGGCGACGCGGACCGGGTGGCCCGCGTCCTGCTCGGCGCGGCGGGATTCACGCCCGCCGACGACACGGTATTCGAGCAACTCCTGCAGGCGGCCGGAATGGGCGAGGACGAGCCCGGAGCCGCCATCACCGCCGACATGCCCGCCGACGTCGCGGTCGCGACGGCACTGCTCGGGTTCGCCGACGCGATCACCGACAACCTCACCGGCACGATCGACGATGTCGACACCGAGTTCCTGCACGACCTGCGGGTCGCCGTGCGGCGCACCCGGTCCTTGCTCAAGGTCGCCGGCGACGTGCTGCCGGACCGGCTGGCCGAGCGCTACGCGCCCCGGTTCAAGTGGGTCGGGGACCTCACCACGCCCACCCGCGACCTCGACGTCTACCTGCTGGGGCTGGACGAACTGGCCCGCAGCCTCACCGTCGGCGAGCCGGCCGACCTCGACCCGTTCGGCGCGCACCTGCGCAAAGAACTGGCGACGCAGCGCCGTGCACTCGTGCGCGGCCTCGAGTCCCAGCGATTCGTGCGACTGCTCGACGGCTGGCGCGCGGCGCTGACGAAGGTGATCGAGAACGGCCGGTCCCCTATCACGGCACGCGACCTGGCCGCCGACCGGATCCGCGGCGTCGCGAGGCGCGTCTTCCGCAGGGCGCAGGCGATCACGCCCGAGTCTCCGGCCGAGCACGTGCACGCGCTGCGCAAACGCTGCAAGGAACTGCGGTACGTGCTGGAGGTGTTCCGGCCGCTGTGCCCGCCCGGCGTCTACCGGGCCGTGCTCAAGGACCTCAAGCGCCTGCAGGACGTGCTCGGCGCGTTCCAGGACGGCGAGGTGCAGAGCGCGAAGCTCCGCCTGTATGCGCACGACATGCTCGAGCACGACCGGCCGCCCGCCGCGACGCTGCTGGCGATGGGTGAACTGCTGTCCCGGTTCGTCCGTGAGCAGCACGAGGCCCGCCACGACCTGAACGGCGCGCTGGTGACGTTCCTCGGGCCGAAGACCTACAGCCGGATCGAGGGGTTGCTGCCGTGAAAACGGTCGCGTCGTACAACATCAAGGGCGGGGTCGGCAAGACCACCGCTGCGGTCAACCTCGCTTACCTGGCCGCCCGGGCCGGGCACCGTACTTTGTTGTGGGACCTCGACCCGCAGGGCGCGGCCACGTTCCTGTTCCGCGTCAAGCCCCGCGTCAAGGGCGGCAGCGCAAGGCTCGTCGGCGGCAAGCGGCCCCTCGACCCGGCGCTGCGGGCGACGGACTTCGAGAACCTGGACCTGCTGCCCGCCGACTTCACCTACCGCAACATGGACCTCGACCTCGCCCGCCGCGGTGACGCGAAGAAGACCGTGCACACCCTGTCCCGGCTGCTGCGTGACCTGTCCGACGAGTACGACCTGGTCTTCCTGGACACCCCGCCGAGCCTGTCACTGGTGTCCGAGAATGTGCTGCACGCGGCGGACGTCGTGCTGGTGCCGATCATCCCGACGGTCCTCGCGCAGCGGACGTTCGACCAGCTTGTCGAATTCCTCGGCACCTTCAACGGCGACGGCCCGCGCGTGCACGGCTTCTTCTCGATGGCCGACCGCCGCAAGTCGCTGCACCGCGAGCTCATCGCGACCCTGCCCGCCGAACGCGAGGGCATCAGCGCCACCGCGATCCCGGCGCTGTCGGTGATCGAGCAGATGGCGGTGCACCGTGCCCCGCTCGGGGCCTACGCGCCACACAGCCCCGCGGCCCGCGCGTACGACGCGCTGTGGACCGAACTCGTGCAGCTGCTCGCAACCAGGACCACGGAGCACTAGACGCTCGTCGGCAACGGGCCGCCATGCCAGGTCGTGGCGTCGCCGAACGCGGCCATCAGGTCGAGGTCCGTGCCGTCGCGGTCGGCGTAGGCCCGGTGCAGGTTCAGGACCAGCCGCTCCGCGTCAGCCCAGTTCGCGAACTCGCCCAGGTCGGTCTCGCGTGCCGCTTCCAGCGGGCCCAGCCCGTCGCGTACCGCGTCCAGCACCAGCCGGTAGTAGCGCTCGTGCCGGCCCAGCACGTCCGGCAGGGCGGCACCGTCGAGCAGCGGCCCGTGCCCGGGCACCACGTGGTCCGGTTCGAACGCGGCCAGCCAGTCCAGCGAGCGCAGCGCGCCCTCGACCGAGCCCATGAACACCAGCGGCGTGAGCCCGTGGAAGATCAGGTCACCGGTGAACAGCACCCGCTCCTCCGGCAACCACACCACGACGTCGCCCGCCGTGTGCGCGGCATACCCGGGGTGCCGCAGTTCGATCCGCCGGTCACCCGAGAACACCGTCAACTCCGACCGCAGCACGACATCGGGCAGGCGCGTGGTCACCGCGCCCCAGTCCGGGACCGGCTCCCAGAACGGCGGGCAGCCGTGGATGATCGGGTCGGTCGCGAGCCCCGCGCGCATCGCCTCGTGCCCGATCAGGACCGTCGTCTCGGGTAGCAGCGAGTTGCCGTAGGTGTGGTCGCCGTGCTGGTGCGTGTTGACCGCCCAGCGGATCGGCGCGTGCCGGGCGGCCTCCGCGACGGCGCCGAGGAACCGCCGCGTGCGCCGTTCGGTCGCGCACGTGTCGACGAGGAGTGTGCCCGCGCTGCCGGTGACGGCACCCGCATTGTTGACCCACCAGGTCCCGTCCGGCTGCTCCCACGCGTAGACGCCGTCGACGATCTCGCGCAGTAGCGCGTCCTGTGGTGCCATCGCCGTTCCCTTCGAGGCATGGAGATGGGGCAGTCCGGAAACCGAACTGCCCCATCCAGGAGCTTCGTGCGGACAGTTTGCCCCGACCGGCCGTCGACGAGCTCCGGCGGGTGGCGGTCCCCGATTGATCACCACCCGCACCCCGCCGTGTCGGTGCCCCGAGCACCTTCACGTACCAACCACTATGGGCGGTTCGGAGCAGCGGGGATACGGCTGAAAGTCCCTAAACGCCGAGGACTTTGGCGCCACCGGGCGGGGACCACCGATCCTGTCCGTACGGCCCGCCGCCCCCGCACACTCGGCGTGTGACGATTCCGATGGTCTCCATCCAGGTCGGCGATGGAGTCCCCGCCGACTCGGTCGGCTACGCGCTGGATCACCTGCGCACGCTGTGCACCGCCTATCCGCTGGACTCGCTGCGCGTACGGATGCGCCGGACCGGGCACCCGTCGATGCCGACGTACGTGCTCGCCCAGGCCGATGCCGTGATGGCGGGCAGGCTGCTCCGCGCCCGCGCCGTGGGCCCGAGCCCGCAGGCCGCCGTGGATGTGGCCCGCGCGCGTCTCGGCGTTTTGCTCGGTGCAGCCGAGTGTTGGGACCGCGCGGACATCGGGGCTGGGACTTCGAGCCACGCCGTATAGGTTGTTATACATCTATTGAACCGGATAGAGACGGCCCATCAACTCGAGGACCTCGTCGATGGTCTCGCGTGCCTTCGCCTTGGTCGACGCCGCGGCGACCTCACGGCCGGCCTCGGTGGCCATCGCGGTCAGGCACAGCACCAGCACGTCGCTCAGCGGCCGGCTGTGCCCGTTCACCAGCGCGGAATTGGTGTGCAGCCACTCCCCGAACCGCTCGCGGGTCAGCAGGCCGAACCCGGCGGGCCCACTGCCCGACAGGAACACGGCCGCGAGCTTGCGGTCCTCCCAGCAGCCGTCGAGGTAGGCGCGGGTACCGACGATGAACAACCGCAGCGCGTCCTTCTCGCCAGTGCCGCGCGGAACGCTGCTGCTGCCGTCGCTGGTGTTCGTTGTAGAGCGTGATGCAGAGGTCGGACTTGGCCGCGAAGTGGTGGTACAGGCTCCCGATGCTCGCCCCCGCCCGGCTCGCGATGTCGGCCATGCTCGCGCCGTCATACCCGGCAACCGCGAACACCTCGCGCGCCGCCGCGAGCAACGCCGTCCGCGTGATCTGCGCTCGCCTGCTGCCGGTGACGCCAGTCATAGTGGGATTGTTCAGCACTCCCCCGCCGATGTCGCCCCTCGCCGCCACGACGTTCTGGAGTGCCGTTGCCCGCGGTCAGTGTGGACGGCCAGTTTCGCGGCCGGCTGTGTTCCCGGGCGCGGCCACTCGCACACGTTCGCCGCCTCAAGCGGCTCAACCCGCGCCCGCAGCTGAGTGCCGCTCGGCGAGCAGCTTCAGGTTCAGCAACTGCCGGCGCGCCATGATCAGATCGCCGACGGACAGCCCGAGGGCCACCCAGCGGCTGGCTTGCATGACGACCTTGAGCAGCAGACGCGTCGTGTCCTGATCCTCGGGCACGAGGACGTAGGACATGAACGCGCCCATGATGGTGCCCGTCAACTGTTTCCCCGGGTCGACCGAGACGATCCGGCCCAGTTCACGCCCGCCTGCGGTAGTGAACCGTTCTCCGACCTGAGGCTCGGGAAGGCCCACCAGCTCGCGAGGTGAGCGGCGGCCGAGGTTGTCGATCCAGTCGTAGGAGTACGGCGCAAGCCGCACCTGCGTGACCCACGGCCACACCGTTTCGGCAGGCGCCCGGACACTCACGCCCCGCCATGCCCGGAGCGCGGGCGAGGTGACGAAGTCGTCGCACGGGTAGGAGCGCACGATCTCGCTGTCGCTCACGCCCCACCGGTCGCCGATCACGTGTCCCTCCCCCGGCAAGATCAGTGCGAATGAGCCACTTCGTGAGCCTCTTCGAGCGAACATCCGGCCAGCAGCGCCGCGACCCCGCCGGCGAAGTTGGAGCACTCGAAGATGTCCTCGTGCGGGCAGGCCAGGCCATGGGCGATGGCGGTGCGGGCCACCTGCGCCTGGGCAATCCGTTGGTCCAGCTCGGTGAGCTTGCGCTGGTACAGCTCGCGCCAGCCGCCGCCGGCCGGGGAACGACCCGCGATGAACGCCTTGACCTCCCGCAACTTGAAGCCGACATTTCGCAGCGCCAACACCACACCGACCAGCCCGACCGCCGATGGCGGGTAACGCCGTTGGCCCGAGACCCGCGCCGGCGCCGGCAGCAGGCCCAGCTCCTCCCAGTAGCGCAGCGCGGAGGTGGCGACACCGGTCCGGCTCGCCAGCTCACCGATCGTCAGCTGCTCACTCATTTGACTTCAAGCGTACTTGAAGCCGTTGACTGGCGATCATGCAGAAAACAGGCACAGCTCTCAAGCAACGCGCGATCAGATATCTGGTGGGCCAGGCTCATCGCCCTCGGGGGATCGTCGGGTGGGCCAACGGCTGGATGTTCGCTCTTCGCCCCTCCAACCGGCAGCGCAACATCTGGGCGGTGTCGTTGCTGGACGTGCAGCCCACCGACCGGGTACTGGAGATCGGCTTCGGGCCCGGTATCGCCATCGCGGAGTTCGCCGTCCGCGCAACGCAGGGCCACGTCTTCGGCATCGACTACTCGCAAGCCATGGTCCGGCATGCCGCCCGTCGTAACGCAGCCGCCGTCCGCGCCGGCCGCGTGCACCTCACGCACGCCTCCGTGGAGCGGTTGCCGAGCTTCGGCGAGCCGCTCGATGCCATCCTCGCCGTGAACTCCCTGGGGTTCTGGCCCGACCCGGTGGAGCGGCTTCGCGAGCTGCGCCGCCTGCTCCGCCCCGCGGGGCGCATCGCGCTCGTCAGCCAGCCCCGCTGCCCCGGCGCGACGCGAGACACCACGGCCCGAGCCGCCCAGGAGCTGCAGGACATGCTCACCCGTGCCGGCTTCACCGACACCCGGGTCGAGACCCTCGACCTCGACCCGCCCGTCGCCTGTGTGCTCGCCGCCGACCCGGCCGACGCGACCTCATGACCGCCGACAACGCACCGGCCGTGCGGTGGACGTCAGGGAGCTGTCCACTTGCGAACGGCTCGCCGGGTACAAGCGGTCACTCGGCCGGCTGACCGGCCTGCTGCTCGGCCAGTTCGCGGCGCACCTGGTCCATGTCGACCTCGCGGGCCTTGCCGATCAGGTCCTCCAGCGCGGTCTCCGGCAACGCGCCCGGCTGCGAGTAGAGCACGACGCCGTCCCGGACGACCATCAGCGTTGGGATCGAGGAGATGCCGAACGCGCCGGCCAGTTCCTGCTGCGCCTCGGTGTCGACCTTGCCGAACACGACGTCGTCGTGCCGCGCCGACGCGCCCTCGAACACCGGCGCGAACATCCGGCACGGGCCGCACCACGACGCCCAGAAGTCGACCAGCACCATGCCGGACTGACCCACCGTCTCGTTGAAGTTGTCCTTGGTCAGTTCGACCGTCGCCATCGGGGCTCCCTCGTTCGTTACTCCGACAGGTCCAACAGCCTGCCGGACGGGCTCATTCCCGCCCCTTCTTCAGGAACGTGCGAAGCTTCGCGAGCGGCCAGGTGTTGATGACGTCGCCCGTGGTGAGCCAGCCGCGCTGGGCGGTGCCGACCCCGTAGCGGATCCCGGCCAGGTGCAGCGTCGAATGCGAGTCGCTGTCGATCGCGAACTTCACTCCGTACCGCTTGGCCCACAGGATGTGCTCGTCGCGCAGGTCGAGCCGGTCCGGGAACGAGTTGATCTCCAGCGCGGTGCCGGTGCGGGCGCACGCGCGGAACACCTCGTCGAGGTCGGCGTCCACAGCCGGGCGGCGCCCGATGAGCCGGGCCGTGGGGTGCCCGATGATGTTGACGTACGGGTTCTCGCACGCCTTGACCAGCCGCCGCGTCATCTCCTCGCGCGGCTGGTTGAACGACGAGTGCACCGACGCGACGCACAGGTCGAACCCGGCGAGGAACCCGGCCGGCCAGTCGACCTCGCCGTCCGCGTCGATGTTGAGTTCGGTGCCGTGCAGCAGCGTCATCTTCGGATATCGCTTGCCGAGCGCGCGCACCTGTTCGCGCTGGGCGAGCATCTTGTCGTCGGACATCCGCTGCATGTACAGGTTCGGCGCGTGGTCGGTGATCGCGTAGTAGGCGTAGCCGCGGGCGGCGGCCGTGGCCACCATGTCCTCCAGCGACGACACGCCGTCGGTGAGGTCGGTGTGCGTGTGCAGGTCGCCGCGGATGTCCTTCTCCCGCACCAGGTTCGGCAAGCTCCCGTCGAGCGCGGCCTCGATCTCGCCGCGGTCCTCGCGCAGCGTCGGCGGGATCCACGGCATCCCCAGCCTGCGGTAGACCTCCTCCTCGGTCTCGGAGACGATCAGTTCACCGGTCTCGACGTCGAAGATCCCGTACTCGGACAGCTTGAGGCCCGCGTGCACGGCCATCTCGCGGGTGCGGATGTTGTGCCCCTTCGAGCCGGTGAAGTACTGCAGCGCCGCGCCCCACGCCTCGGGCGGCACCACCCGCAGGTCCACCTGCAGACCCTTCGTGGTGCGGATCGAGGTCTTCTTCTCGCCGCCGGCGATCACCTCGGCGACCAGGTCCAGGTCGCGGAACGCCCGCATGACCGGCGCGGAGTCCTCGGCCGCGACGAGCACGTCGATATCACCGATCGTCTCCCGGAAGCGCCGCAGTGAACCGGCGTAGGTGCACCGCCGGCACCCGGTCACCGCGGACAGCGCGTCGACGATCTCCTCGGCGACGTCCATGGCGACGTTGAGCAGCACGCGGTCGCCCGCCTGCTGCATGAGCTCGACGCCGTGCAGGATGTTCTCCTCGGTCTTCGGCCCGAATCCCTTGATGTCGCGCAGGCGCTCGGACTGGATGGCGTCGACGAGTTCCTCGACCGAGGAGACGCCGAGGTCCTCGTACAGCTGGGCTGCCTTCTTCGGCCCCAGCGTCGGGATCGCCATCAGCTGCCGCACCCCGGCCGGGATCCGCGCGCGTACCTCCTCGATCGCCTGCACGCTGCCGTGCTCGACGTACTCGGCCACCTTGTCGGCGATGGACTTGCCGACGCCGGGAATCTTGCGCATGTCCTTGACGTCGAGTTTCGACACGTCGCCGTGGTAGCCGGCGATGGCGCGGACCGCCTTCTCGTAGGCGCGCGCCTTGAACGCGTCCCCGCCGGTGATCGCGAGGAGGTCGGCGTACTCCTGCAGCAGGGCCGCGACCTCGTCGTTCGACCGTGCCATGCCCTCAGCTTACGAGTTCGGCCAGTTTCTTGTCCCGGCCGGCGCGCACGAGCGCGGCCGACAGCCGGGCGTAGTCGTCGCCGCCGACCAGCTCCGGCAGCTCCTTGGCCGCCAGGCCGAGTCGCTGCGCGCCCTTGCGGGCCTTGTCGTCGAAGTACGGGCGCAGCTGCGGCCACACCTGCTGAGCCTCGCGGCAGAAGATGTCGACACCCACCGGCCCGAGCCGCGGCACCTCGCGCAGCAGCGCCTTGAGCTCCCGCTGATCGGACGCCTTGTCGCGCAGCTTGCGCAGGTCGCCGGAGTACTTGTCCAGCAGCAGTCGCGCACCGTCGCCGAGCGCGGTCGCGGTGCTCTCGTCGTAGCGGACGTAGTGCCCGCGGCCGAGGGCGTCGACGCGTTCCTGCCAGGTCGCCGCAGCCATCTTGGCGGGCGTGCCGAACCCGGCCTTGGCCAGCTCGCGGGCGGCGGCGACGGCGACCTTCGCCTGGATGGGCGCGGACAGCAGCACGGCCAGCACGAGCAGCCGGTACAGCGGGGACGGCGTGTCGGCGAGCTTGATGCCGGCCTCGGCCGCGTAGGTCTGCCCGGCCTCGTCCAGCAGTCGTTTCACGTCAGCCATGACCTCGGGCTACCCGCGTCGGCGCGCGGGCACACCGGATCACCGGGCGGCACTCCCCGCGCGGGCCGCGCCCGTGAACGCGGCGAGCGTGCGCAGCCCGTCGGCCAGGTCGCCGGTGGCGTCGCAGTGCCGCGCCGCGGCCTCGGCCATCGCCTTCCAGTCCTGCGGGCGCTCGATCAGGCCCCGCACGGCCGCGGTGAGCTCACCGTCCCGTTCGCACACCAGTGCCAGCCCGGCCTGCCGCATCAGTTCGGCGTTCGCCCGGCCGTGCGCGGCGATCGGCCGGTGCATCAGCACGGGCCTGCCGCAGGACAGCGCCTCCAGCCCGGTCGCGCCGCCCGCGTTGGTGACCACGACGTCCGCGGCCACGGTGTAGGCGGGCATCTCGTCGGTCCAGCCCAGCGGGACCAGCCGCGGCTCACGTTCCGCCACGAGCCGCAACCGCTCCAGGAGCTGGGTGTTGCGCCCGCACACCACGACGGGCACCACGTCAGGGTGCGCGGCGAGCAGTTCGCGGGCCGCGTCCTCGACATCGCCGAAACCGAGCGAACCGCACGAGACGAGCGCGACGAACGCCTCCAGCGGCAGGCCAAGGCGCTGCCGGGCGGTGTCGCGGTCCCCCGGCCGGAACGCGTCGCGCACCGACGGCGCGGACACCACGACCTTCGCCTTCGGCACGCACTTCAGTGCCGGGGGCACGGCGCACTCGTGCATCACGAGGTTGAGGTCGATGTCGCCGTACACCCAGAACGGGTGCGGCGCGAAGTCCGAGATCCACGCACCCACCGGCGCGTCGAGCCGGCCGTGCCTGCGCAGCCACTCCAGGCCGGCCGTGCCGAGCGGGTAGGTGGACAGGACCAGGTCGGGCGCGAACGTCTCGATCTTGCGTGCCAGCCGCCGCCCGCACCATGCGCCGACGAACCGCTTCGAGGCGACCGCGAACCAGTGGAACCGCCACAGCGCGCCGTAGAAGAACTCGTACAGCCACGGCGTGCGCTGCACGTTGGACACGTAGATCCACCGGAACAGCGGCCCGACACCGGCGCCCATCACGTCGAGCGCGTCCAGCCAGCCAACCACGGCCCGCGGCCACAGCCGGCGCACGGCGTCCTGCAGTGCCCGTCCCGTCGCGTTGTGTCCCTCGCCCATCGCCGCCGAGACGATCAGCACCTTGGTCATGCTGTCCTTTCCGAAGCGTCCGGGTTGTCCACACTGGACTGCTGCCGAGCGAGGTGGGACGCGCGGCTGGCCAGCAGCACGATGCCCACGAGTACCACCGCGCCCGCGACCGCCTCCCCGGCGAGCGCGGCCGGCGCGGTGTTGGCCGTCTCGCCCATCCACCACACGCCGATCGCCACGCCGACGAGGGGGTCGAGCGCGGTGATCACCGCGAGCGCGGGGGTGAGGAACCGGCCCTGCTGGAACGTGTTCTGGGACAACAGGAAACCCAGCGGCCCGACGACACAGACGACGTAGAGGGTCCAGTGCGTGAACGGCTCGGCCAGCCCGTCGCGCGCCTGGCCCGCGACGACCTTCATCAGGCCCGCGGTCACGCCGTACAGCACGCCGGTCGCGACGGCCAGGCTCAGCACCCGCGCCGGGCCGTGGCTGAGCGTCGAGACGACGAGCGAGATCAGGGCCACCAGCCCCAGCGCGATGGCCAGAGCGACCGGCTGTGCTCCGCCGGTGAACCGGTCGGAGTCGCCGCCGGGGCGCGCGACCAGCAGGAACGCGGCAAGGCCCGCGATGCAGACCAGCGAGCCGATGACCATCACGCCGTCCAGCCGCCGGCGTTCCAGCCGTGCGGTGAACACACCCGCGAAGATCAGCGACGTGATCAGCAGCGGCTGCACGACCAGCAGCGGCGCGAACGCCAGCGCGACCAGTTGCAGCGCCAGCCCGGCGCCGGTGGCGACCATCCCGATCAGCCACAGCGGCCGGTGCGCGAGACCACGGAGCAGTCCGGGATCGAGAATGCGGCTGACTTCGACCTCTTTGGTGGCTCGTGCCTGCGCGGCACTGGCCAGCCCCATGCTCGCCGCGCCGACGACGGCCGCGGGCACCGCCAGGAGTAACGAGGTGCCGGCCGACGACACTATAGCTCCCTCCCTCGCGTCGCGGCCGACCCTATCGACAAGACGCGGACAACGGGTGAACGCTCAATGAGCGCGTTGCCGCAAGTACTTGTTGATCAGTTCACCGCCCCTGTCGAGACAGTCCGCACAGATCATCGCATGCGCCTGCGCGCAGCTCATCCGGGGTAGCTGGCGGCGAAAACCGAGGAAAGTGCGGCGTTCGCGGCGGCCGCAGAACTCGCACGCGTCGTCCGCGACCGAGGTGACCCGCGCGAGTCCGGTACCGCCGAGGCTCAGCCGGTCCCGCCCGTCCCGGACCAGAACCAGGCCCGCCTCCAGACAGTCCGTGCAAATCGGACCGTGCGGTCCCGGTGCCCGGTGCTGTCCAGGCCGCGGCGTGCGCCCGCAGAACCGGCATGGTGCGCTTCGTCCGTTGACCTGCTCACTCGTCATCCGCACGTCCCTTCCCGCTCCACCTTTGCACTCCCCTCACGCGGATTCCACCCGGGGCGTACCGGAAACCACGCCGATCCCGGCCGCGGCGTGATCTTGCCGGGTACGCGGCATCCGTAAACTCGGGTGCGATGCGAAGATTTCGGTGGTGGATCGGCGGCGGGGTGGTCGTTCTCGTCGCGGCGCTCGTCGCCGTCTTCGTGTTCTCCGGCCCCGGCACCCCGCCCGGGCCGGTCCGCCCGCCAGGCCCGCCCGGCACCGGCCCGCTCACCATCGTCACCCTCGGCGACAGCACGCTGTCCGGTGAGGGCGCGGGCCGCTACACCCCGGACACCAACGGCACCAACGGCGACTGGTGCCACCGCTCGCCCGACGCGGCGGTGTTCGAGACCCACGTGCCGGGCATCGTGGCGAAGGTGAACCTGGCGTGCTCCGGCGCCACGTCGGCGCAGGTCGGGCTCGGCGACGCCAGGCAGTACACCGAACCGTCGCAGGCGCAGCAGCTCGCCCAGCTGGTCAAGGACGACCACCGGGTCGCGGTGGTGGTGATCGCCGTGGGCGCCAACGACGATCCGCACTTCTCGCAACTGGTGCAGCAGTGCTTCCAGGCGTGGTTCGTCTCCGGCAGCGCGCCGTGCAGCACCACGATCAGGGCGACCTGGCAGGACCGGATCAACGCGATGGTGCCGAAGGTCGTCGCGGCGGTGTCCGACGTGAAAACGGTGCTCGCGCGGGCCGGTTACCTGCCAGCGGACTACCAGCTCGTGTTGCAGTCCTACGCGTCGCCGATCGGGCCGGACATCCCGGCGAACCTGCAGAACCTCAACGGGTGTCCATTCCGGACAGACGACCTGCGCTGGTTCCAGGACCAGGGCGTGCCCGCGCTGTCCACCGGCATCGCCAAGGCCGCCACCCAGACCGGCGCCCGGTTCCTGGACCTCTCCCGTGCGGGCCGCGGCCACGAGGCGTGCAGCGGCGGCGACGACGTCGGCAGGGAATGGTTCAGCAGGCTCACACTGCAGCTCAACGACCTCGCCGACGCCGACAGGGCCTCCCATGCCCTGCAGGAGTCGTTCCACCCCAACGCGAACGGGCACGCCGAGATCGGCCGCTGCCTGACGGAGTTCCTGGCCACGGCACTGCCGTCAGCCGCCTGCCTCGCCGGCTCCGACGGCACGCTGCACCCGGCCGCCTCGCTGGCCGCACCGGGCTAGGAGTCTGCTGAATAGTCCGGCGCGCCGGTCGGCCTGTTGATCTTGTTGGTTCGGGATGGTTGTGGGGTGCAGGGTCGTTCTGAGTCGCAGCGTGAGTTGTTGGATGTGGAGTCGGTGGCGGGGCATCTGCTCAAGCCGGGCAGTGTGTTCGCGTTCCTGGCCGGGCATCGCCGGGAGTTATTCCCGGATGAGATGTTCGCCGACCTGTTCCCGAGTGGACGGGGTCGGCCGAGTGTCCCGGTGGATGTGATCGCCTCGGTGATCACGTTGCAGGCGCTGCATGGCCTGTCCGATGCCGAGACGGTGGACGCGGTCACGTTCGACCTGCGATGGAAAGCCGCGTGTGGGCTGGCGATCACGGCCGGGGCGTTGCACCCGACGACGTTGACGTACTGGCGGCGCCGCCTGGCGGTGTCGGAGCGCCCGAATCGGATCTTCGACGCGGTCAGGCAGGTCGTCGCGGAGACCGGGGTGCTGCGTGGGAAGACGCGGCGTGCTCTGGATTCCACGGTGCTGGATGACGCGGTCGCGACGCAGGACACGGTGACCCAGTTGATCGGTGCGATCCGGCGGGTGCGCCGGGAGGTGCCGGGTGCGGTCGAGGTGGTCGCGGCGCACTGCCGGGCCCACGATTACGACGACCCGGGCAAACCGGCGATCGCCTGGGACGACGAGGCCGCCCGCGCTGAACTGGTGGACGCCCTGGTCGGTGACGCGCACCGGCTGCTCGGCTATCTGCCCGAGCACGAACGCGGCGCGAAGGCCGCCGAAGCGGTCGCCCTGTTGGCGTTGATCGCGGGGCAGGACGTCGAACCCGACGAGGGCTCGGATGGCACCGACGGGCGGTGGCGCATCGCCCGCAACGTGACCCCGGATCGTGTGATCTCCACCGTCGACCCCGAAGCGCGGCATGCACACAAGACGGTGCACCGCCGCCAGGACGGGTTCAAGGCCCACATCGCCATCGAACCGGACACCGGGCTGGTCACCGACTGCGCACTCACCCGAGCCAGTGGCAGCGACAACCACGAGGCGGTCGTCGGCCTGGAGCTGCTGGAGGGCGAGGACGAGCCGGTGACCGTGCTGGCGGATTCCGCCTACGGCACCGGCGACGCCCGGGCCGCCCTCGCCCAAACCGGTCACCGCGGGGTCATCAAACCCACCCCGCTCCGCGCCCCGGTGCCCGGCGGATTCACCACCGATGACTTCACCATCGACCACGACGCGGGCACCGTGACCTGCCCGGCCGGACACACCGTCACCCTCCGCCCCAGCCGCGGCGCGGCCTTCGAACGACACTGCCGCAGCTGCCCGCTCGCGGCGCGCTGCACCACCGCCAACCGCGGCCGCAAACTCACCATCCACCCCCACGAGCATCTGTTACGCGCCGCCCGGGCAGCAGCCCGCGAACCCACCTGGCAGGCCGAGTACCGACAACACCGGCCCATGGTCGAACGCGGCATCGCCTGGCTCACCCGAGGCAACCGACGTGTACGCCATCGCGGCGCCGCCAACAACGATCACTTGCTACACCACCGCGTGGCTGGACTCAACCTGCGCCGACTCATCACCCTGGGACTCACCCGCACATCCGGGACATCGACCCTGGCCTAACACACCACCACCCCCAGCCCACCAGCCCTGCCGACACCCCCACACAGCGAACACACCGGCCGCGGCGGGAACAACGACCACATTGCCGCCCCTCGAGACCTCACCTGAACTGCCGCACAGACGGCCTGTCGGCGCTCCTCCCGCCCCAAACCCCATTAATTCAGCAGACTCCTAGAGATCCAGCGCCGCGCGAAGCGCGACGTCGACCTGCTCCTGCGTGTCCTGGTGGATCTCCGCGACGCGCTCGTTCAGCCAGCCGCGATACAGCCGGGTCACGTTGAGCGTGGAGATCCAGAACCGGGAGTCCAGCGCCACGCCCAGGATGTCCTGGGGATCGTCCTCCAGCAGTTCCGTGCCCAGCAGCCAGGGACGTTCCGACTCGTTCACGCCGTCCGAGGACAGCAACAACACGGTGCGCTCGCGGGCTTGCTCAGTCGGGGGCCGGTACGTCCACACCTCACCCCTCCGCACGCATCTCCTTCTCGGCGGTGGCGACCTCGGCCTCGTCGGCCGCGGCGAGGTCCGCGACGGGCGCGGCGGCCGGGCGCGGGCGGTAACCGGTGCGGACGGCCTCGCGCCGGGCGGCTTTCGACAGCCACGACGACAGCGACACGCCGTGGGCCTTGGCGGCCCGCTCGGCGTACTCGATGGCCGCGACGTCCAGGGACAACGTGACCTTACGTGTTGCCATACCTTTCACCATACCGTTTACCGCCGGGATCCGCACCCAGCCGGCCCGTGAGCCCTCACAGCGTTGGCGAACGCCCTTCGAAGGGTGTCGACAGCACCACTGTGGTGCGGGTCGAGACCATCGCCGACTCGCGGATCCGGCGCAGCAGATCCTCCAGCGCCCGCGGCGAGGCCACCCGCACCAGCAGGATGTAGGACTCGTCGCCCGCCACCGAGTAGCACGACTCGATCTCGGTGATGTGCTCGAGCCGCTGCGGGTAGTCGTCCGGCGCGGCCGGGTCGTTCGGCGTCAGCGAGATCAGCGCGGTCAGCGGCAGCCCGATCAGCTCGCCGTCCAGCCGGGCCGCGTAGCCGCGGATCACGCCACGCTGCTCCAGCCGCCGCACGCGCTGGTGCACGGCCGACACGGACAGCCCGACCCGTTCGGCGAGGTCGGTGAAACTGCACCGCCCATCCGCGGCCAGCTCACGAGCGATCGCCTGGTCCAGGGGCTCCAGAGGTCCGGCGGAGGTGTTCATGCGGGACACCCGCACCCGACCGGTCCCCCTGCCGAACGCTCCATCGTCCGCGTTCGCGACGTGCGGTCCGTGCCGCTCATGCGCCGAGCACGACGAGCTCGTGCGGCCGGGTGTTCAGCGCCTCGGCGCCGTCGGGCGTGACGATCACGATGTCCTCGATCCGCGCACCCCAGCGTCCCGGCTGGTAGATGCCCGGCTCGACGCTGAACGCCATCCCGGCCTCCAGCGCCAGCGCGTTGCCGCCGACGATGTAGGGCTCCTCGTGCACGTCGAGCCCGATGCCGTGGCCGGTGCGGTGGATGAAGAACTCGCCGAACCCGGCGCCGGCGATGATCGCCCGCGCCGCCGTGTCGACGTCCTGCGCGGTCACGCCCGGACGCACCGCATCCACGGCCGCGCGCTGCGCCCGCTCCAGCACCGCGTAGGTCTCGGCCACGTCGCCGTCCCGCGGCTCGCCCACGGCGTAGGTGCGGGTGGAGTCGGAGTTGTAGCCCTCCGGGATCGGGCCGCCGATGTCGATCACCACGACGTCGCCGCGCTCGATCACGCGGCCGGACACGTCGTGGTGCGGGCTCGCGCCGTTCGGACCGGACCCGACGATGACGAAATCGGCGTGCGTGTGGCCCTCCTCGACGATCGCGGCGGCGATGTCGGCGCCGACCTCGGCCTCGGTACGGCCCGGCAGCAGCCACTCCCCCATCCGCGCGTGCACCCGGTCGATCGCCGCGCCCGCGCGCCGCAGCGCGTCGATCTCCGCGGCGTCCTTGCGCATCCGCAGCTCACGGACGACCGGCCCGGCCAGCGTCTGCTCGGCCTGGCCCAGTGCCTCCCGGAACGCGAGGACGTGCAGCGCCGCGGTGTTGTCGCTGACCGCGACCCGGCCCGCCTTGCCGAGCCGGTCGGCGACCAGCCGGTACGGGTCGTCCCCGTCGACCCACGTCACGATCTCCACGCCGAGGTCACCGGCGGGCACGTGCGCATATCCCGGCGCCTCCAGCTTCGGCACGACCAGCGCCGGTACACCGCCCGCCGCCGGCAGCACCAGCGCGGTGAGCCGCTCGAACGATCCGCCCGCCTCGCCGATCAGGTAGCGCAGGTCTGACCCGGGCGCGATGAGCAGCGCGTCGGTCTCGGCGGCGGCCGCGGCCGCACGAGCCCGGTCGAGCCGGGCGCGCAGGGTGGCAGGGTCGAGTGGAGAGGTCTGTGGTGATCGGCGTGACATGGGCAAAGCGTATCCGGCGCGCTTCTCCGACGCCGCGTGCTCCCACGGCTCTAGGCTGTGCGGGTGACGATTGCCTTGCTGGACTCGGCGAGCCTGTACTTCCGCTCGTTCTTCGCGTTGCCCGAGTCGATGACCGCCCCGGACGGGACGCCGGTCAACGCGGTGCGCGGGTTCGCCGACACCGTGGCCCGCATCCTGACCGACCGCAAGCCGTCGCGGCTCGTCGCGTGCCTCGACGCCGACTGGCGGCCGCAGTTCCGGGTCGACCTGCTGCCCACCTACAAGGCGCACCGGGTCGCCGATCCCGAGGAGAACGCCGAGGAGGTGCCCGACACGCTCACGCCGCAGGTGCCGATCATCCTCGACCTGCTCGACGCGGTGGGCCTGGCCACGGCCGAGGCGCCGGGCTACGAGGCCGACGACGTCATCGGCGCCCTGACCGCACGGGAGCAGGCCGACCCCGTCGAGGTGATCACCGGGGACCGCGACCTGTTCCAGCTGGTGCGCACCGAGCCCACCCCGGCGTCGGTGATCTACGTCGGAAAGGGCTGGGCGAAGGCCGAGGTACTCGGCCCCGGCGAGATCGCCGAACGCTACGGCGTGCCCGAGGACAACGCCGGATCGGCGTACGCGGACATGGCCGCGCTGCGCGGTGACCCGTCCGACGGCCTGCCGGGCGTGGCGGGCATCGGTGAGAAGACCGCCGCAAAGCTGATCAGCCAGTTCGGCTCGGTCGAGGCGCTGGTGGCGGCCGCGAAGTCGAGCAGCCGCGACCTGCCGTTGAAGAGGCGCCTGAAGCTGACGGCGGCCGACGACTACCTCGCTGTCGCGCCAACGGTGGTCCGCGTCGCGACCGACGCTCCGGTGGTGCTGTCGGGGTCCGACGCCGTGCCGTCCAAGCCCGCCGACCCCGGCCGCGTCGCGGAACTCGGCGAACGCTGGAACCTCGGCAACTCGGTCAAGCGGTTGCTCGCGGCCCTGGAACGCTAGCCTCCGGACGCCGCCGCCGCGCGCTGGGTGGCGATCGCGCGGCGCAGGGCCGTGGCGATCGGCTCGACCGGCGCACCCAGCTCCGCGATCCGCGCCTTGAACCGGCGCCGGTCGCGCCCACCGAGCGCGACCCGCAGCTGCCCCGCCGAGGCCAGCGCCGCCAGCGCCGCGATGTGCTGCTCCACGCGCGCCGCCGGTTCCCCGCCGCGCACCGCCCGCCCGACCTGCTCACCCAGGCGCCGCGCGCGGTAGGGCTCCCGCAACACCAGGCGGGTGCACGGAAACAGGCCGAGGAACCGGGTCTGCTCCAGCCGCAGCACGCGGGCGTCCACCAGCTGGTCCCGCACCGCGGTGAGGATCCGCCTGCGGTCCTTGCTCACCCAGCGCCGCCACGACCGGGGCGGGACCTGCGAAACCTGTTCCCACACCGCGAAAAGCACGGGATCCAGCTCGCCGGGGTACGCGCCGGCGGCGGCCTTCCCGCCGGCGTCGGTCAGGTGTCCATTGAGGACGAGGTCGGCCAGCGCGGCCGCCCGCAGCAGGTAGCCGAGCTCGCCGCGAGCCGTCAGCCGGTGCCGCTGCGGGTCGAAGGCCAGCAGGAACATCCGCGCGGGCAGGGTCTCAGGCGGGTTCATCGTTGTCTCCGTCCGTTGTGGACTTTCGTGGCCTGCCCGGCCGCCGCATCCGCCCGGCGTCGCGGGGCAGCCTGCCGGCGTCGCGAAGAGCCTTGCGCAGCAGGAACTCGATCTGCGCGTTGGTACTGCGCAGCTCGTCGGCGGCCCAGCGCGCCAGCGCGTCGTGCACGGCCGGGTCGAGCCGCAGCAGGATCTTCTTCCGCTCGGCCACGGTCTAGGAGTAGAGCGTCCCGGCGTTCACGACCGGCTGGGTGTCGCGGTCGCCGACGAGCACCACCAGCAGGTTGCTCACCATCGCCGCCTTCCGCTCCTCGTCCAGGTCCACCACCTCGTGCTCGGCCAGCCGGCCCAGCGCCATCTCGACCATGCCCACGGCACCCTCCACGATGCGCTGCCGCGCGGCGACGACCGCACCCGCCTGCTGGCGCCGCAACATCGCCTGCGCGATCTCCGGCGCGTACGCCAGGTGCGTGATCCGCGACTCGATCACCGCCACACCGGCGGAGGCGACCCGCGCCGCGATCTCCTCCCTCAGCTTCTCGGTGATCTCGTCGGCGTTGTCCCGCAACGAGAGCTTGCCCTCGTCCTGCGTGTCGTAGGAGTAGGCGTTCGCGATGTGCCGTACGGCCGTCTCGGACTGGATCGCGACGAACTCCACGAAATCGTCCACTTCGAACAGTGCCTGCGCGGTGTCGCGCACCTGCCACACGACGACGGCGGCCATCTCGATCGGGTTGCCGTCGGCGTCGTTCACCTTGGCCACGCCCGTTTCGTGGTTGCGGATGCGGGTGGACACCCGCCGCCGCACGGTGAACGGGTTGACCCACTGCAGGCCGTCGTGGCGCAGCGTGCCGACGTACCGGCCGAGCAGCTGCACCACCCGCGCCTCCCCCGGCGCGACGGCGGTCAGCCCCGGCAGGGACAGCAACGCCGCGAGCGCCAGCACGGCGCCGACGACCAGCAACGCCACCATCGCCTGCACGATCCCGATGACGAGCAGGGCGATCCCACCCGCCGCCACCACCAGCAACACGATCAGCATCACGAAGCCCGGCACCGCGTGCACGACACGTTCCCGCGTGCTCGGTGCCGGCATTTCCACACCGGTTTCGGTCATCTTCGATCCCCTCAGTCGGTACGGTGGCTTGCACCGCGGATTTCACGGTAGCATAGTGATATCACATTTTTGAACCGGCTGAGGGGAGCTGGCATGGCGGACCGCCTGCTGGAGATAGACGGCTTGAGCAAGAGGTACGGCCAGACTGTCGCATTGCGACAGATGTCCTTCGACGTGCGCGCGGGCGAGCTGTTCGGGTTCGTGGGGAGCAACGGCGCGGGCAAGACGACGGCGATGCGGATCGCGCTCGGCGTCCTCGCCGCCGACGAAGGCACCGTGCGATGGGCGGGCGAGCCGGTCACGCTCGACACCCGCCGCCACATCGGCTACATGCCCGAGGAACGCGGGCTGTATCCGAAGATGAAGGTCGGCGAGCAGCTGACCTACCTGGCGCGGCTGCACGGCATGTCGGCCGCCGCGGCCCGCACGTCCGTGGCCACGTGGACCGAACGCCTCGGCGTGGCCCACCGCAGCGACGACGAGGTGCAGAAGCTCAGCCTCGGCAACCAGCAGCGGGTCCAGCTCGCCGCCGCACTCGTGCACGATCCCCAGATCCTGGTCCTCGACGAGCCGTTCTCGGGCCTCGACCCGGTCGCCGTCGACGTGATGAGCGAGGTGCTGCGGGAGAAGGCGGCCACCGGCGTGCCGGTCGTGTTCTCCAGCCACCAGCTCGATCTGGTCGAGCGCCTCTGCGACCGGGTGGGTATCGTCCGCAGTGGACAGATGGTGGCGTGCGGCTCGGTGGACGAGCTCCGGGCCGGCGGCGCGGTGCGGGTCATCGTGGAGGCTCCGGACGCGCCGCCGGGATGGGCAGGCCAGATCCCCGGGGTGAAAGTCCTGACACAGCAGGGAAACCGCACCGAGCTGGAACTCGGCGACGATGCCGACGACCAGAAGGTGCTCGCCACCGCGCTGGCCACCGGGCCGGTGCACGAGTTCGCCCGGCGGCGCCCGTCGCTGACCGAACTGTTCCGCAACGTCGTCACCCAGGGGGAGAACCGATGAACGTATGGGGGGCGATCCGGCTGGTCGCTGGACGCGAGATCTCGACCAAGCTGCGCTCGAAGGCGTATCTGATCAGCACCCTCGTGCTGGTCATCGCGTTCGTGGCGTTCGCGGTCATCATGAAGCTGGTCGGCGGTTCGACGGCCACCACGGTCGGCCTGACGCCGGCCAACGCCGCACTCGCCGCGCCACTGCAGGCGAGCGCGAAGACCGTCGGGGCCACGATCGAGACCCGCCAGGTTCCCGACGACGCCACCGCACGGTCCGACGTGTCGGGCGGCTCGCTCGACGCGGCGCTGACCGGTGACGGCACGCGTGTTCAGGTCGTCGTCAAGAAGGATCTCGACGACAACCTGCGCTCGGCGCTCAACGTGGTCGCCGGCCAGCTCGCACTCAACCAGCAGATCACCGGCCTCGGCGGCAACCCGGCGCAGGTCGACGCCGCGGTAGCGCAGGCCGGCATCGACGTGCAGCCGCTGGAACAACCACACCAGTACAACGGCCAGCAACTCGCTCTCGGCATCATCGCCGGCGTGCTGATCTACCTCTCGCTCCTGCTCAACGGGCAGGGCGTCGCCCAGGGCGTCGTGGAGGAGAAGACCAGCCGCGTCGTCGAACTGTTGCTGGCCACGATCCGGCCCTGGCAGCTGCTGGCGGGCAAGGTGCTCGGCATCGGGGCGGTGGGGCTGCTGCAGATGGCGGTGATCGGGGTCGTCGGCATAGTCGCCGGGCTGGCGACCGGGGTACTCACGATCTCGGTCTCGGCCGCCGCGGGCACGGTGATCTGGCTGATCGTGTGGTACCTGCTGGGCTTCCTGATGTACTCCATCGTGTTCGCCGGGCTCGGCGCGCTGGTGTCGCGGCAGGAGGAGGTCAGCGGCGCGGTCGGCCCGGCCCTGATGCTGGTCATCGCCGGATACGTGATCGGCATCTCGGTCCTGCCCAGCGACCCCGGCAGCCGGCTGGTGGAGATCCTGTCGGTGATCCCGGTGTTCTCGCCGACGATCATGCCGATGCGGCTCGCGATGGGCAGCGTCCCGGCGTGGGAGGCGGGGCTTTCCGTGCTGCTCGTCGTGCTGCTCATTCCCGCGCTGGTGTGGCTGTCGGCCCGGATCTACCGGAACGCGGTGCTGCGCACCGGCGCGAAGGTCCGGCTCCGGGACGCGCTCACCGCGGCCTGACCAACAGCCGACCCACGCCCAGGCACCGACGAGGGTGGGCAACCGCAGCATGCCGCGGTTGCCCTCCTGATGCTGGCAGAGTGGCATGGCAGGGCGTGACGTCCAGCGACGTCGGCTCACTTCGGCTGCGAGACCTCGTACGTGCCGTCCGGCCCGCGGACGGTGAGCGTCACGTGCCTGGTCACCCGGCCGGTCTGGACCTCGCAGTCGAAGGAGACACCCGTCTGCACGGACTGCCCGGTCGGGCAGTGCACGGTGCCCACGTCGGTGAGTCCGTAGGACTGGACGAGCACCCGGCGCACCCCGGCCTCCAGCGCGGCCTCGTCGAAGATGCGCGGGACCGGGCTCAGGCTCGACACCGCGCTGTCGGAGATCACGCCGGGCGAGCTGGTCGCGGGCGGCTCGTCACCGGAGCCGCCGCATCCCGACAGGAGCGCGGCAGCCACACACCCCATCCCGGCCCAGGTCCCGGCACGCCACCACGCCACCGCACTGCCCCCGCACACTCAGCTCCACTTGTGGTCAGAAGTGTGTACCACACCAGGCCGACACGCCTACGCCGAACAGCCGGTCCGCGCGCGCGAGCGCCTTCGGCTCGGCCACCCGGATCCGGCCGGCCGACGCCAGCGCGGACGCGCGCCACGTGCCCAGGTACAGCATTGCGAGCGTGTCCGCGCTCAGGCTCAGCTCGCCGGGAGTATCCGTGCGGGCGACCCCGTCCGGCGCCACCCGGTAGCGGCCGTCGTTGCCCGGCAGGAACGAGTCGGTCACCTCGAGCACCACCGGCTCGCCGTCGTACTCCCGCGCGGCCAGTGCGGCGGGCACGTCCACGAGGCGCAGCCAAAGGCCGTCGCCCACGCCCGTCACCGTGCACGCGCGCGGGTCGGTCAGCAGCAGCTCGGTGCCGTCGTCCACCGGGCCGTCCATCTTGATCCGGTCCACCAGGTCGACCGAGAGCAGGTACCGCCACAACCCCGCGAACGCCTCGTCGCTTGCCGCGGTGAGGTGCCACACGTCCAATGTGGACTTGTGCTCGCCCCAGCTCGGGCCGTCCACTGTGTACACCGCGAACCCGTCGGGGCCGTCGGGTCCATCGTGGACGATCGTGTGGACCGGCGACTCGGCCTTGCGCAGACTCCGTTCGAAGCCGGGCCACCAGTAGACGGGGCGTGACATCGTGCCGGGCCGGGTGTGCGGCAGGCTCGCGTAGAGGGCGGGCAGCCGCCGCACCGCGGCGTCCGCCGACAGCAGGGTCACCTGACCGCCGGCCGGGACCTCCAGGCGCAGCACGGCCCGCCTGCGGTCCACAGTGTACTGACGGCTGACCGTGCCGATGCCGTAGCCGAAGCGACCGTAGATCGACGCCTCGCTGGCATAGAGGCCCGCGAGCGGCACCTCCCGCCGGGCCAGGTCCCTCAGCTGCTCGCGCATCAGCCCGGTGAGAACGCCGCGCCGCGTACGATCCGGGCGCACACCGACACCGGTGACGGCTCCCATCGCCACCCGCGCGCCGCCGGGCACGGTCAGCTCCGCGTCGAACGAGCGCGCGGTGCCGATCAGCTCGTCGTCGAACGCGCCGAGCGTCCGGCCCGGCTGGTACAGGCGCTCGGCGTAGACCCACTCGTCGTCCTTGACCAGTGCGAAGTGCAGCGCGGATCGGAACAGGTCGCCGGACCGGCGGAGCTCGTCCGGCCGCAGCGTGCGTACGGTGAAGGCGGTCACGAACCGATCGTGGCTGAGATCGGCCCAAACAGCCACCCGTTTACTGCGGGTCGCCGATGCTGTAGGTCCCGCTGTCGTCCTGGACCCTGATCTGGACGTTCTTCTGCTTGCCGCCCACCGTCACCTGACAGGTGAACGTGCTGCCCGCCTTCACCGGCTGATCCGCCGGGCAGGTCGCGCTGGTCGCGTTCTTCTGCTGCTTCACGGCATTCTCGACCGCGGTGTGGTCGAACACCTTCCCCATGGAGAACCAGCCCGGCTTCCACAGCCCGGTGACGAGCACGGCCGCCACGATCACCACGACCACCACGCCGATGATCGCCCAGAGCCTGCCGCGCCCCTTCCTGCCGCCAGGAGCCGCGCCGAACCCGCTGGGCTGCCCGTAGTCGTACTGGCCGGGCTGCCCCGGCTGGCCGTAGTAGGGCTGCTGCTGCGGCGGGTACTGGCCGTACTGCGGCGGGTACTGGCCGTACTGCGGCGGTTGCTGCTGCGGATATCCCGGCTGCTGCCCGTATTGCGGTTGTTGGCCGTACTGCGGCTGCCCGTACTGCGGTTGCTGCCCGTACTGCGGCTGGCCGTACGGGGGTTGCTGACCGTAGCCGGGCTGCTGCGGGTATCCCTGCGCGGGAAAACCACCGGACTGCGGGCCGGGCGGGGGCGCCTGCCCCCACTGCTGTGGGTCGTTGCCGCCATAGGGCGTGCTCATCGAAACTCCAATCCGGGCCCGGTTCGCTGTGCGTGATCCAACCACACGCCCCCGTGTGCGGAAAGCGCTACGCGGCTCCCGCCGCGACCACACCGCGTCGCAGCGCCTTCACGGCCTGCGCGGCGGCGTGGCCGACCTGATGGTCCTTGCCCAGCACGGTGCGGATCTGGTCGAGCAGGTCGATGACCTGCCGTGACCAGCGCACGAAGTCGCCCGCCGACAACTCCTGGCCGTTGGCCTCCGCCGTGGTCAGCACTTTCTCCAGCGACTCGCCGCGCGCCCAGCGGTAGACCGGCCACGCGAAACCCGCGTCGGGCTCGCGCGTGCGGTCCAGCCGGAACCGGCGCTCGTCCTCGGCCAGTTCGGACCACAGCCGCGCCGTGTCCTGTCACGCACGCGGCACGGCGCCGGACGGCAACCGCGGCTCCCCCGCCGAATCGCGGCGCGCCTCGAACACCAGCGTCGACACCACCGCCGCGAGCTCGGCCGGGTTCAGGCCCTCCCACACACCGTTGCGGATGCACTCCGCGGCCAGCAGATCCGACTCGCTGTACAGGCGCGCCAATATCGCGCCGTGCTCGGTGACCCGGTTCTCCCCCTTGCCGAGGTAGCCGCGCTCGTCGAGCAGATCGCGGATGCGGTCGAACGCACGCGCCAGCGAGTGGGTCGTGGCGGCGACCTTCCGTTCGACCTGCTGGGTCTCCGCCGACAGCCGCTGATACCGCTCGACCCAGCGCAGGTTCGCCTCGCGCTCGGCCAGCCCGTGGCACGGGTGCGCCCGCAGCTCCCGGCGCAGTGCAAGCAAGTCCGGGTCGTCGTTGGCACCCGTCCGGTGTTTTTGCCGTGAGGGCACGGAAATCCCGGAGTTGCGCAGGGTGGAGGCCAGGTCGCGGCGCGTCTTCGGCGAACGCAGTTCGACGTGCTTGGGCAGCCGGATGCGGCCGAGCGGCTCGACCGGGGCCGGGAAGTCCGACAGCGACAGCGGCCCGGACCACCGGTCCTCGGTGACGACGACCGGGCGCGGCTCGCGGATCGGGTCCAGGCCGGGGTCGATGACCACGGCGAGCCCGGCGCGCCGTCCCGCGGGCACGGCGATCACGTCGCCCTTGCGCAGCTTCTCCAGCGAGTCCGCGGTGCTCGCCCGCCGTGCCGCGCTGTTCTGCCTGGTCAGCGCCTTCTCCCGATCGGAGATCTTCTTGCGCAGCTCGACGTAGGACAGCATCTCGTCGAAGTCGCCGGTGATCGCCTCGGCGTACTCGGCCAGCGCCTTCTTGTTCTTCTCGATCCGGCGCGCCAGCCCCACCACCGAGCGGTCGGCCTGGAACTGCGCGAACGACTGTTCCAGCAGCTCACGCGCCTCCTGCGGGCCCAGCTGAGCGACCAGGTTGATGGCCATGTTGTAGCCGGGCCGGAACGAGGAGCGCAGCGGATACGTCCGGGTCGAGGCCAGCCCGGCGACCTGCTTGGGGTCCACGCCCGGCTGCCAGATGACGACCGCATGCCCCTCGACATCGATGCCGCGGCGGCCGGCGCGCCCGGTGAGCTGGGTGTACTCCCCCGGCGTCAGGTCGACGTGCGCCTCGCCGTTGTACTTGACCAGCCGCTCCAGCACGACCGTGCGCGCGGGCATGTTGATGCCCAGCGCGAGCGTCTCGGTCGCGAACACCACCTTCACCAGGCCGCGGACGAACAGCTCCTCGACGGTCTCCTTGAATGCGGGCAGCAGGCCCGCGTGGTGGGCCGCCACGCCGTTCTCCAGCGCCTCGCGCCACTCCCAGTAGCCGAGCACACCCAGATCACCCTCAGGCAGGTCGCCGGTGTGCTCGTGGACGATCCGGCGCACCGCGGCGGCCTCGTCGGGCGTGTTGAGCCGCAGGCCGGAGCGGCTGCACTGGGCGACCGCCGCGTCGCAGCCGGCGCGGGAGAAGATGAACACGATCGCCGGGAGCAGGCCCGCCGCGTCGAGCCGGGCGGTGACGTCGACGCGCGACGGCGGCCGGAACCGCGGCCCGGCGAAGTTGCGGCGCTGTCCGTTGCGGCCCCGCGGTCCGCGCAGCGCAGCTGGCGCGTGCATGCGCCCGACCTCCTCGACCCGCCGCAGCAGGCCGGGGTTCATCCGCGTGGAGCCGTCCTCGTCCGCGAAGAGGTCGAGCATCCGGTTGCCGACCATCATGTGCTGCCACAGCGGCACCGGGCGATGCTCGTCGACCACCACGGTGGTGTCGCCGCGCACCTCGACCAGCCATTCGCCGAACTCCTCGGCGTTGCTGACGGTCGCGGACAGGCCAACCAGGCTCACGTACTCGGGCAGGTGGAGGATGACCTCCTCCCAGACGGCGCCGCGGAAGCGGTCGGCGAGGTAGTGGATCTCGTCCATCACGACGTAGCCGAGGTCCTCCAGCGTCGACGAGCCCGCGTAGAGCATGTTGCGCAGCACCTCGGTGGTCATCACCACGATCTGCGCTCCGCCGTTGATCGCCGTGTCGCCGGTGAGCAGGCCGACCGCGCCGGTGCCGTAGCGGTCGATCAGGTCGTTGTACTTCTGGTTCGACAGCGCCTTGATCGGCGTGGTGTAGAAGCACTTGCGGCCCTCGGCGAGCGCCAGGTGCACGGCGAACTCGCCGACCACCGTCTTGCCCGCGCCGGTGGGCGCGCACACCAGCACGCCGTGGCCGTCCTCGAGCGCCTCACAGCCGCGCACCTGGAAGTCGTCGAACTCGAACGCCGCCTCCGCCGCGAAGCGGGTCAGCTGGGGGTAGCGGCCCCTGCGCCGGGAAGCCCGATAGGCCTCGGCCGGGGACGGAGAAGGGCTAGCGGCCACCCCGTCAGGGTGTCATACCGGCGCCTGACCTCGCACACCGTGGGGTGTGGTGATCACCTGCCACGGACGACGGGGCTGTCCGTGCCGCGGCGGCTACCCACCACATCACTCAAGCCGACAACGGAACCCCCGGTCATCCCAGAGCCTGCCCGCCGGCGAGGCATCTCTTTTCCCGGTGCCGCTTCCTCCGGTGCCGGTTCCGGCTTTCGCCGCCGGGACCTCCCCCACCCCGATCCCCTTATCGTTTTACGCCGCGGTCGGGCCGCGTCAAGACCGCTCCTTCGTCGCGCCGCTGCGCGGTGGCCTTCGGCCAGTCTGGACACGGCAGACCGCGGCGTTGTTCGGCTTGGGATCGGGGTGGGGGAGGTGTGGGTGGGTGGTCGTCGGCTTTGTGGTCGCCAGCGCGGCTCGTGCTTATGCCGCTGGCGCTTCCGGAAAACGACGGCCCTCACCAAGGCGCGCCGGGTCAGGTGATGTCGTCGGTGCTGGTCTTGCCCGCCGGGGTGGTGGGCTCCTCATCAGCCGCGGTCGGCGTGTAGTCGAACGGGGCGGCCTCGTCGTCGGCGAGCTGGTCCCAGCCCTCGGCGTTGGCCTCCCGGGCCTTGCGCTTGTCGTGCACCCGGGCGATCTGGATCGCGACCTCGAACAGCACGGTCAGCGCGCCGGCCAGGCCGAGCATAGAGAACGGGTCCGAGCCGGGCGTCGCGAACGCGGCGAAGACGAACAGGATGAAAACAATGCCCCGCCGCCATTTCTTCAGCTGCGCATACTTCACCACACCGGCCATGTTCAGCATGACCACGAGCAGCGGAAGCTCGAAGCTCACACCGAAGATGACGAGCAGCGACAGCACGAACGAGATGTACTTGTCCGCCGTCAGCGCGGTGGTGAAGAACTCGCCACCGAAGTTCATCAGTACCGCGAACGCGTGCGGCACCAGCAGGTACGCGAGCAGCGCGCCCGCCGCGAACAGCACGCTCGCGAACCCGACGAAGGTCAGCGCGTACTTGCGCTCCTTCGAGTACAGCCCCGGTGCGATGAACGCCCACAGCTGGTACAGCCAGACCGGCGAGGTCAGCACGGCACCGGCCGCCACGCCGACCTTCAGCTGGATCATGATGCCTTCGAACGGCGTGGTCTGCAGCAGCCTGCAGGTGCCGTCGGCCGCGATCGTGCCCGGCAGGAGCCGGTCCTTGGGAATGCCGCAGTAGGGACCGTTGAGCAGCTGACCGAGCGAATCCACCGGCCCCAGCTTCGTCTGGAACCAGATGAACCCGAAGATCCCGCCGCAGACGAGCGCGACGAGCGCCCAGCCCAGCCGGCGCCGGAACTCGTAGATGTGCTCGATCAGCGTCATCGTGCCGTCGGGGTTGTGCCGACGGCTGCGCTTGCGCCGCCGGTCCCGGCGGCTGGAGGTGGCGTCCGCCACGATCGTCGGTGTCCCGTCCGGTCAGCTGGCGTGCTTGTGGGCCTGGTCGCCTGCGCCCTGCTGCTTCTTCAGCTCGTCCAGCTGGCGCTGCAGGTCGGCGACCTGCTTGTCACCGGCGTCCGGCTCCGGGCGCGCCGCAGGAAGGTGCCGGGTCTCGGGCTCCTCTGCGGGCTTCTCCTCCTCGTCACGCATGGACCTGGTCTCCGCGCGGAAGATCTTCATGGACTTGCCGACGGACCTGGCGGCGTCGGGAAGCCGCTTGGCACCGAACAGCAGAACCACGATGAGCACGATGATCAGGATGTGCCACGGCCCGAAACCGTTGGTGAACATGATCGGCCTCCTATCTGTTTCATGCCCAATGCTACTGATTCACGGGAGTATTGCGACGCTGAGCCAAAGCCACCCGCACCCCGGCCGAGCGTGCGCGCACCAGACCCGCGCGATCGTTCGTCCTGGTCATGACAATGCTCAGGGTCGCCCGGAAACGGCGCAAGCCCCTGAACACCCGGACGGCCACGGCCACCAGGATCACCAGCCCGGCGACAGCGAGCAGGATGCTCGGCAGATACGACACTCGGTCACCCTACTGGCCCAAGGTTGACGGAAGGTGACGAGCCCGGGCCAGTGCGTCGGCCGCACGCTGACGAACCGCCTCCGCCAGCTGGACGGGCGCCTCGACCCGCGCGTCGCCGCCGAGGCTGAGCACGAGGCGCACCATCCACCACTCGTCGCTGTAGCGCATCCGCACCCGCAGCCTGCCGCCGTCGAGTTCGGTCTCGTCCTCGCACGGGTAGTACTCGGCGACCCATCGCGCGTCCGGGTCGAGCACGATCTCGGCCATCCGCTGGTCGGGGCGAGCGGCGAACACGCCGTCGCTGATGTCGGTGGGCCGCGCGGTGGGCGGCGGCGCGGCCGGCTCGTCGAGCACGCGCACGTCGTCGATACGGTCCAGGCGGAACAGCCGGACGTCGTCGGCGCGGCGGCACCATGCCTCGAGGTAGCTCACCGCCTGCACGATCAGCAGCCGCATGGGGTCGACGGTGCGCTCGGTGATCTCGTCCCGCGACGCGGTGTAGTAGCGGATGTGCAGCGCGCGACGCGCCTGCAGGGCCTGCCGGACGACCTCGCGGGTGTGCGCGGTCGCCGTGCCCTCCCGCACGCCGAGCCCGACGACCACACCGGACGGCTGGGCCCGCCCGGCCGCGGACTCGATCTTGGCGATCGCGCGGCGCACCGCGTCGGTGTCGAGCACGCCCGGCGTCTCGGCCAGCGCCCGCAACGCGATGAGCAGCGCGGTGGCCTCGCCACCGGTCAGCCGCAGCGGCCGGTTCATCCCGGCGTCGAACGTGACCGTGACCGTGTCGCCCTCGAACGAGAGGTCGATGAGGTCGCCCGGCCCGTAGCCGGGCAGCCCGCACATCCACAGCAGCTCCAGGTCGCGGCGCAACTGCTTGGGCGAGACGTCGAAATCGCGGGCGGCGTCGTCGATCCTGATGCCGGGCCGCGCCAACAGATAGGGCACCAGTGCCAGCAGCCGCGGCATCCGGTCGGTCGAGCTCACGGCCTTGCCTCCTCGCGCGCGACGGCATGCAGGCGTTCCCACACCGACTTGGCGAGCACCTCTGGTTCGAGCACCAGCACGTCGGGTCCGTGCCCGGCGATCCAGTCCGCCGCGCTCTCCGGGTAGTACAGCTCGATCTCGGCGAGGTCTCCCTCGACCCCGTCCACGGTGAGGCGCCCGGTGAGCTTCGCGCGGCGCCGGACGCCGGCGGCGCGCCCGTCCGCAAGCCACAGCCGCGCGGTCGCGACCGCTGACGGCTCGGACTGGCCGCTGCCCGCGACGAACTCCAGCAGGTTCACGTTCTCCGGCCGTTCGATCTCACCGGGACGCCCGATCGTGACGACCTCGCCCACGATGCGGGACAGCCGGAAACAACGCGCGGCCTCGCGGTCGCGGTCATGGCCGACGACGTACCAGCGGGCGCGCCACGACACCACGCCCCACGGCTCGAGCGTGCGGGTGAGCCGCTCGGCGGAGCCGGAACGCCGGTAGCCGAACCGCACCGCCTGCCGGTTCTGCACGGCGGCCAGCAGCGGCGAGAACGCCGGCTCGGTGCGCACCCGCGACTCGACGACCGGCGGCGCGGTGTGGTCGACCTCGACACCGGCGGCGCGCAGCTTCACCAGCGCGCCCTGTGCCTGGCCGTTCAGTTCCGGCGAGTCCCACAGCCGGACCGCGAGCCCGACGGCGGCGGCCTCGTCCGGCGCCAGCTCGATCTCCCCCAGTTCGTAGTCGCGACGGGCGATGCGGTAGCCGTCGGAGCTGTCGAAAATCGAGTTCCGGCCGATCTCGAGCGGGATCCCCAGCTCACGCAGCTCGGTCTTGTCGCGCTCGAACATGCGCGAGAACGCCTCGTCGCTGGCCGCGTCGGCGTATCCGGGCACGATCCCGCGAATCCGGTCAGCGCTGAGGTACTGCCGGGTGGAGAGCAGGGCGAGCACCAGGTTGACCAGGCGCTCGGCGCGGGCGGTGGACACGCGACCACCCTAGCTCGCACCGGGCACGTCGCACCGCACATCCCGCCATTACACGCCGGGAATTTCGAACTCTTGACCGATCGGGGTTCTCATTCCTAGATCATCGGTCGCGCAGCACCGCGAACAGGTCCTCGCGCAGTTCCGGCGCGAGCGCGGCGCCGCCGAGCCCGACCGCGGTGACCTCGAAGGAGCGTTCGACCGCAAGCAGCCGGGTCTGCTCGTCGGCATCGTGCAGCGGACCGTCGAGGAAGAGCATGGCAAGGCCGTGCACGGCCGACCAGATCGCGACCTCGGCCATCGGCCTGCGCTCCGGTGGGAGGTAGCCGATCGCGGCCAGGTCGTCGATGACCGCGATCGCTTTGAGGAACGGCTCCGCCGTCCAGACCTCCATGGTCTTCGAGTCGTGCGGGCCGCGCGTCGCGCCGGTGAAGCACGTGCGGAACAGCCCCGGTTCGGCCGTCGCGAAGTTGAGGTAGCCGAGGCCGACGGCGGCGAGGTTGCGCAGCGCGCGCCGCAACGGGTCGTCCGTGTGCGGCAGCCGGGCCACTTCCGCGCCCATCGTCGCGGCCATCTGCTCCATGGCCCGCTCCCGCGTGGCCTCGAGCAGTTCCTCGTGCCCGGCGAAGTGCCGGTAGGCCGCGGTCGGGGTGACGCCCACGGCCCGGGCCGCGGCGCGGATGGTGACCGAGCGCGGTCCGCCCTCCCTGGCCAGTTCGGCGGCGGCGCGGATGAGCGCGTTGCGCAGATCGCCGTGGTGATAGGCGGATCGTGCGGTTGCTGAGGAACTCACAGCTTGATGTTGACACCCGTACACATTCGATGGCAAGTTAACAGGCACAAAGTTTACGCTCGTCAACATTATGGGGACCACCATGTTCGCTCGCATCGGGCGGTTCGCCGCCACCCACGCACGAGCGGTGCTGACCGTCGCCGTCCTGCTCATGATCGGCGCCGGCGCCCTCGGCATGACCGCGTTCGACAAACTCCAGTCGCAGGGATTCACCGACCCCGGAGCCGAATCCAGCCAGGCGCAGGACCTCATCCAGCGCCACTTCGGCGGCACATCCGACTTCCTGCTGCTCGTCAAGGCCGACGACGGCACCGTCGACGACCCAGCCGTCCGGGCGGCGGCGACCGGCCTGAGCACGCGGGTCGCCGCCGACCGGGACCTGACCGACGTCGCGTCGTACTGGCAGACCGGCGCGCCCGCGCTCAGGTCCGACGACGGCCGGTCCGCGCTGATCGTCGCCCACGCCTCGGGCGACGACGCCGTCGAGGGCCTCGTGTCCCGCTACACCGGCGACGAGGGGCCGGTCACGGTCACCGCGGGCGGTGGCGCCGTCGCGAACCTGAACATCGGTGACCAGGTCAGCCACGACCTCATGATCGCCGAGTCGATCGCGGTGCCGCTGATCGCGATCCTGCTCTTCGTCGTGTTCGGCAGCCTCGTGGCGGCACTGCTGCCGCTCGTCGTCGGCGTCATCGCGGTGCTGGGGACCTTCGCCGAACTGTCGATACTGGGATCGATCACCGACGTGTCCGTGTTCGCGATCAACCTCACCACCGCGCTCGGTCTCGGGCTCGGGATCGACTACGCACTGCTGACCGTGAACCGGTTCCGCGAGGAACTCGCGAACACCGGCGACACCCGCGCCGCGGTGATCGCCACGGTGGCGAGCGCGGGCCGCACGATCGCGTTCAGCGCCGCGACGGTCGCGGTCGCACTGGCCGCGTTGTTGCTGTTCCCGCTTTATTTCCTGCGTTCGTTCGCCTACGCCGGGATCGGCGTGATCGTGATCGCGATGATCAGCGCCGTCGTGGTCCTGCCCGCGCTGCTGATGGTGCTCGGGCCGCGGGTCAACGCGGGCCGGCTGCCGGGGCGGCGGACGCTGACGACGGTGTCGCCGTTCTGGGCCAGGGTGTCGGGCACCGTGCTGCGGCGTCCGCTGGTTACCGCCCTGCCGGTGCTCGCCGTGCTGGTGCTGGCCGCGGTGCCGTTGTTCAACGTCCAGTTCGGCACACCCGACGAGCGGGTGCTGCCGCAGTCGGCGTCCAGCCGCGTCGTCGGTGACGAGCTACGCGCGCACTTCCCGCAGAACGACAGCCGCGGCATCCAGATCGTCGCCGAGGGCCGTGTCGACGGGGCCGCGGTCGCCGCGTACGCCCGGCGGCTGTCGGAGTTCCCCGGCGTGACCAGGGTGTCCTCGAGCGCCGGTGACTTCGCGCAGGGAGGCCCGCTCGGCGTCTCCCCCGCCGACGTGGCCTTGGCGGCGCCCGACGCACAGCAATGGACGGTCGTGACCAGCGCGGACTCACGGTCGGATCAGGCGCAGGACCTGGTGGCGCAGATCCGGGCGCTGGCCGCACCAGCGGAGGTCGAGGTCGGCGGCGACGCGGCGACGCTCGTCGACAGCAAGCACACGATCGCGAGCCGGCTGCCGCTGGCGGGCGGGCTCATCGCGGTGACGACGTTCCTGCTGCTGTTCCTGTTCACCGGCAGCGTGCTGCAGCCGTTGCGGGCGTTGCTGTTCAACCTGATCAGCCTGTCCGCGACGCTGGGGGTGATGACGCTGATCTTCCAGGAAGGGTTCGGGGCGGGGCTGCTCGGCTTCACGCCGCTGCCGCTGGACACGAGCATGCTGATGTTGTTGTTCTGCATCGCGTTCGGGCTGTCGATGGACTACGAGGTGTTCGTGATCAGCCGCATCAAGGAGGCACACGACCGCGGCGCCGGCCCCCGCGAGGCCGTGATCGACGGCCTGTCCCATTCGGGCCGCATCGTCTCCGCGGCGGCGGTGTTGCTGGCGATCAGCCTGTTCGCGTTCGGGACCAGCGGGGTGAGCTTCATCCAGATGTTCGGCCTCGGCACCGGCCTCGCGGTGCTCCTGGATGCCACGCTGGTGCGCGGAATCCTGCTCCCGGCCGGCATGCGCGCCCTCGGCCGCCGCGCGTGGTGGTCCCCCGGCCCGCTGCGCCGCCTCCACAACCGCATCGGCATCAGCGAGGCGACACCGTCGCCACAAGAGAAACTGCCCGTGTGAGCCCGACGAAGCGGGCCCCCTCGCCGGAGGGGGCCCGCGTCGTCGCTACAAGGAGCTGATCAGGCGGTCCACCCGCTCGTCGACCGCGCGAAACGGGTCCTTGCACAGGACCGTGCGCTGGGCCTGGTCGTTCAGCTTCAGGTGCACCCAGTCGACCGTGAAGTCGCGGCCCGCCGCCTGCGCGGCCGCGATGAAGTCGCCGCGGAGCTTCGCCCTGGTGGTCTGCGGCGGGGTGTCCTTCGCGGCCTCGATGTCGCCGTCGTCGGTGATGCGGCGGACCAGGCCCTTGCGCTGCAACAGATCGAACAGGCCCCGCCCGCGCCGGATGTCGTGGTAGGCGAGGTCCAGCTGCGCCACCCGCGGGCTCGACAGGTCCATGTTGTTGCGCGCCCGGTACCGCTCCACCAGCCGGTGTTTGATCGCCCAGTCGATCTCCGTGTCGATCTTGCCGAAGTCCTGCTGTTCGACGGCATCCAGCGCCCGGCCCCACAACTCGATCACCCGCTGCGCGGTCGGCCCCGAGTCGTTCGCCTTCACGTGCTGCACCGCGCGGCCGTAGTACTCACGCTGGATGTCCAGCGCCGATGCCTCGCGCCCGCCCGCCAGCCGCACCGGGCGGCGGCCCGTCAGGTCGTGGCTGATCTCGCGGATCGCGCGGATCGGGTTGTCCAGCGTGAAGTCCCGGAACTGCACGCCCTGCTCGATCATCTCCAGCACCAGGTTCGCGCTGCCGATCTTGAGCAGCGTCGTGGGCTCCGCCATGTTGGAGTCGCCGACGATCACGTGCAACCGGCGGTAGCGCTCGGCGTCCGCGTGCGGCTCGTCGCGCGTGTTGATGATCGGCCGCGACCGCGTGGTGGCGCTCGACACACCCTCCCAGATGTGCTCCGCCCGCTGCGACAGGCAGTACACCGCACCCCGCGGCGTCTGCAGCACCTTGCCGGCGCCGCAGATCAGCTGACGGGTGACCAGAAAAGGCAGCAGCACATCCGCGATCCGCGAGAACTCACCCGCACGGGTGACGAGGTAGTTCTCGTGGCAGCCGTAGGAGTTGCCCGCCGAGTCGGTGTTGTTCTTGAACAGGAAGATGTCCCCGCCGATGCCCTCGTCCGCCAGCCTGCGCTCGGCGTCGACGAGCAGGTCCTCCAGGATCCGCTCGCCGGCCTTGTCGTGCGTGACCAACTGGACGAGGTCGTCGCATTCCGCCGTCGCGTACTCGGGGTGAGAGCCCACGTCCAGATACAACCTGGACCCGTTGGACAGGAACACGTTCGACGAGCGTCCCCAGGACACGACCCGCCGGAACAGGTACCTGGCCACCTCATCGGGAGAAAGCCGACGCTGCCCGTGAAAGGTACACGTGACGCCGAACTCAGTCTCGATGCCAAAAATCCGCCGCTGCATTACTCAATGCTAGGCGCTTTTGGCCGCCTGCATGTGCGCCGTTCGGGCGGCGACACGCCGCGATCTTGATCTCCGTGCGACACCGCGGCGACACAACGTCACAACGACCTGTCCTACCTGGACTTTCCGGTTCAGGCAGGACAGGCCCATGGCGAAATCGTGATCGTCAGCTGCCGGCGTCACCGTTCTCGGCGGGCTTGTCGGCTGACTCCGCCTCCGCCTCGGGCTCGGCCGGGGCGGCGGGCAGCAACGCGTCGAGCGCGGCACCGGTGATCCGCCGGAACGCGCGCCGCGGCCGGGTGCGGTCCAGCACCGCGACCTCCAGCTTCACCGGCTCCGACTCGCCGTTGTTCGGCGACGTGGCCCGCAGGGCCTCCACCGCCATCGGCAGGGCGTGCTCGAGGTCGAAGTCGTCCTCGAAGCCCTCCTTGAGCTTGGCGGCGATCGGCTCCGTCTGGCCGCCCATCACCACGAACTGCGGCTCGTCGAAAATCGAACCGTCGTAGGTGAGCCGGAACAACTGGTCCTCCGCGGAGCTGGTGCCGGCCTCCGCGACACAGATCTCCACCTCGTACGGCTTGAGCTGCTCGGTGAAGATGCTGCCCAGCGTGGCCGCGTAGGCGTTGGCCAGCGCCCGCGCGCTGACGTCACGCCGGTCGTACTGGTAGCCCTTGAGGTCGGCGTGCCGGATGCCGGCCACCCGCAGGTTCTCGAACTCGCTGTAGCGGCCCACGGCGGCGAAGCCGATCCGGTCGTAGATCTCGGAGAACTTGTGCAGCGTCGTGGACGGGTTCTCGGCGACGAACAGCACCCCGTTGCGGTACTTGAGCACGACGACACTGCGCCCGCGCGCGATGCCCTTGCGAGCGAGCTCCGAGCGCTCGCGCATCAACTGCTCGGGAGAGGCGTACAGCGGCATCGTCACGGTGTGGACTCCAAAAGTGCTCGGTGAACCTTGACAGGTGGACTGGTCAGCTGCGGCCCTGCGCGGCGCGCTCGGTGCGGTCCCGCACGACGGCCTCGGCCACGATCGCGGCCTGGTCCTCGGGCAGATGCTCGGCGCCCCGCTCCGCCGTGACGGTGATCACCGTCGGGAAGATCCGGCGCACCAGGTCCGGGCCCGCGGACGCCGTGTCGTCGTCGGCGGCGTCGTAGATCGACTCCACGGCGGCACGGATCGCGGCCTCCTCGTCGGCGTCGGGATCGTAGAGCTTCTTCAGCGCCGACTTCGCGAACACCGAACCGGAACCGATCGAGGCGTAGCCCGCGTGCTCCTCGTAGCGGCCGCCCGCCACGTCGAAGGACACGATGCGCCCGGCGCGCTTCGGGTCGTCCGCCTCGGTGTCGTAGCCGACGAACAGCGGCAACGCGACCAGGCCCGCCATGGCCGCGTCGAGGTTGCCCTTGACCATGTTGGCCAGCTTGTTCGTCTTGCCGTCGAGCGACAGCGGGACGCCCTCGATCTTCTCGTAGTGCGCCAGCTCGACCGAATACAGCCGGGCGAGCTCCACCCCGATACCCGCCGTGCCGGCGATGCCGACCGCCGAGTACTCGTCGGCGACCATGACCTTCTGCATGTCGCGCGAGGCGATCAGGTTGCCCGAGGTGGCCCGCCGGTCACCGGCGATCAGCACGCCACCCGCGAAGGTGACCGCGACGATCGTGGTGCCGTGCGGGGCGTCCACCTCCCGCGACGCCGACGTCTGCCGGTGCCCTGGGAGCAGGTCAGGCGCCTGCACCCGCAGGAACTCGGTGAACGACGACGTCGTGCTCGAAAAGTAGGCCGCGGGCAGCGCTGAACCCGAGGGGCCCGAAGTGTTTTCCATGCGTGCTCGTGATTCCCATCAACGCAGGTGGGTGGCTGAAACGTCGGTGGTGAAGCCTAGTGGCCGGACGGATGGATGCTACTGGCCACCCTTTTGCACGTAGGCACGCACGAAGTCCTCGGCGTTCTCCTCCAGCACGTCGTCGATCTCGTCGAGGATCGTGTCCACGTCCTCGCCGAGCTTCTCCCGGCGTTCCTGGCCGGCGGGGGCGCCACCCTCGATTTCCTCGTCGGAGTCGCCGCCGCCGTGCTTCTCGATCTTTTCCTGAGCCATCTCGCCTCCCGGTGAGCTGTTGCTTCTAGCCTACCCAGTACCCCCGACAATCGGGATTTCGCCGAGGAAACGGTTAGTCGCTGGCGGTGAGCGCCTCCACCAGTTCCTCCGCGGTCGCCGATTCGTCCAGCAGCCTTCCGACGTGGGCTTTCGTGCCACGCAGGGGCTCCAGCGTGGGGATCCGCACCAGCGACTCCTTGCCCACGTCGAAAATCACGGAATCCCACGACGCGGCCGCGATCGACGTCGCGTACTTCTCCAGCGTCCGGCCGCGGAAGTAGGCGCGGGTGTCCAGCGGCGGGCTGGTGATCGCCGCCTGCACCTCCTCCTCGCTGACCAGGCGCTTCATCGAGCCCCGCGTGACCAGCCGGTTGTACAGGCCCTTGCCGAGCCGCACGTCGGAGTACTGCAGGTCGACCAGGTGCAGCCGCGGCGCGGCCCAGCCGAGGTTGTCGCGCTGCCGGTAGCCCTCCAGCAGCCGCAGCTTCGCGGGCCAGTCGAGCCGGTCGGCGCACTCGGCGGGGTCACGCGCCAGCGCGTCGAGGATCTCGCCCCACACGCGCAGGACCTCTTTCTCCTGCTCGTCGCCGCCCTCGCGGTCGATGTGGGCCGCGGCCAGCTCGTGGTAGGCGAACTGGATGTCCAGCCCGGTGTAGGACTTGCCGCCCGCCAGCGCGACCTTCGTCTTCAGCGTCGGGTCGTGGCTGATCTGGTGCACCGCCCGCACCGGCTCGTCGAGCTTGAGGTCGTCGAACCGCTGCCCGGCCTCGATCATGTCCAGCACCAGCGCAGTGGTGCCGAGCTTGAGGTACGTGGAGTACTCGGCCAGGTTCGCGTCGCCGATGATGACGTGCAGCCGCCGGTACTTGTCGGCGTCGGCGTGCGGCTCGTCGCGGGTGTTGATGATGCCGCGCTTGAGGGTGGTCTCCAGCCCGACCTCGACCTCGATGTAGTCCGAACGCTGGGACAGCTGGAAACCGGCCTCCTCGCCCTGAGCACCGATGCCCACCCGCCCGGACCCGGTCATGACCTGGCGCGACGCGAAGAACGGGGTGAGCCCGCCGATCACCGACGTGAACGGGGTGGCGCGCGACATCAGGTAGTTCTCGTGGGTGCCGTAGCTCGCGCCCTTGCCGTCCACGTTGTTCTTGTACAGCTGCAACGGGGGCTGGCCGGGCACGGTGGCGGCCTTGATCGCCGCCTGCTCCATGACCCGCTCGCCCGCCTTGTCCCAGATCACCGCGTCGCGGGCGTTGGTGACCTCCGGCGCGGAGTACTCGGGGTGCGCGTGGTCGACGTAGAGCCGGGCGCCGTTGGTGAGGATGACGTTGGCCGCGCCGAGGTCCTCCACGTCCGGGTCGTGGCCGGGACCGCCAGGCCCCGCGAGGTCGAAGCCGCGCGCGTCGCGCAGCGGGGACTCCACCTCGTAGTCCCACCGGGCACGCCGTGCCCGCGGGATGTCGGCCGCGGCCGCGTAGGCCAGCACCACCTGCGTCGAGGTCAGCACCGGGTTCGCCGTCGCGTCACCCGGCACGGCGATGCCGTACTCGACCTCGGTTCCCATGATCCGCCGCATACCCCAAGCCTACGGGTCCCCGTGGACGACGGTGAGTGGCCCACGGGTTGCGGACCCGTAAACCTGCACGGCGTCAGGCGGGAAGCTTCTTGGCGGCCAGCGGAACGAGGCTTTTCGCGGCTTCCGTGGCGCGGCCGGCACTGCTGGCCGTGACCTGCAGGCCGGACAGCACGTGCCCGCCCGCCAGCAGCACCGTGCACGTCGTGCCCTGGCACCAGCCGCGCACCGACTCGGCGCCGCTGGGCAGCGGGAAGGTCAGCTTCTGCCCGTCGCACTGCACCTCGGCCAGCACGTCGCCCGCGGTGCGGTCCAGGTAGCCCGTGACCTGCTGCAGCAGCGACGACCCGCTCGCATAGGTCCAGCTCGCACCGCGCGGGTCGCCCGAGGGCACCGCGGCGAAGCAGGCACCGCTCTCGATCGGCGTGCTCGCCGCCCGCACACCCTCGCGCGCGAGATCGTCCTTGGTCAGCACCGCGGCGGTGACCTGCCCGGCGATGGCATGCTGCGCGGTCGCCGCCGGGTCCGCCGAGGGTGCCGCGGCTGTGTTCGGCGCGGGCGAGGGCGGCCGCGCCGAGGGCGAGACCGGCGCCGTGTCGTAGTAGGTCTCGAGATCGTTCGGACGGTCGGCGCAACCGGTCAGTCCGGCCAGCAGAACCGCGGCCAGGATCGCACCCGCACCCCGCCCGTGACGCACCCTGAGACCCCCTTCGTGTTGCTGTCGAGGGCGCCGAGAGTAGCGGAGTCGTTCAGCGCCAATGCAGCGAGGATCGGCGACTCCAGTACTCGCCCGGCGGCTGGGCCAGTGTCGCGAGCGCACGCAGTTCAGCTTCGGACAGCGTCACCCTTGTCGCGGCGAGGTTCGCCGCCAGTTGCGCGCCACTCGACGGGCCGACGAGCACGGTGTCGGCCCACGGGCGGGCGAGCACCGCGGCCACCGCGACCGCATCGGGCCCGACACCGTGCCGCTCGGCGATCCGGCTCAGCACCGCCGACCGTTCGACCGCCAGCCTGCCGTTGGCAAGGGTTTCCTTGACCAGCACGAGGTTTCCGGCCTCGTGCGCCTCCGCGAGCGCACGCCCGGCCGAGGGCTCCAGCAGGTTCCACGTCGACTGCACGGCCGTGAACACCGGGCGCCCGGCGATTTCCAGCTCGAACGCGCGGCGGATCACCGCGCTCTGCCCCGGTCCCGACGTCGAGAACCCGACGCGCACCCCGTCGTCGGTCAGTGCCGACAGCGCCCGCAGCAACGGCTCGTCGGCGAACAGCGGACTGTCCAGCGTCAGGGAATGCACCTGGTAGAGATTGATCGAGAAGCCCAGCTGCGCCCGGCTTTCCGACCACTGCCGGGAAAAGCTGCTCGCCGAGTGCTCCTTGACCTCGTGCATCGTCGCGTCCATCCGCCACGAGCCGACGTAGGTGTAGCCCCATTTGCTGGAGACCGTGAGGTCGGTGTGCCCGCGGTGGGCGAGCCAGCCGGCGAGGAACTCCTCCGCTCTGCCGTAGGAGCGGGCGACGTCCACCCAGCGCACCCCCGCCCGGTAGGCGGCGTCGAGCACCGCGTACGTGGCGCGGCGCATGGACTCGACGTCGCGGTCCGCCGGGAGTTCCGTCTCCCTGCCCAGATTGATGTACGCGGGCCGCCCCAATGCGGCCAGGCCGAGTCCGATTCGCAGGGCTGTCCCCTCTCCGCGGTTTTCGCCGGTACGGGTGAGCCGGCCCCTCTCGCCCCCCGGCGTGTAGGTCGTTATACCCCAGATGTGCGCTGCCGGAGAATCTCCAACCACTGATCGGCGCTCAGCGCCTGCCGGTGCAGCTTCTCCAGACGGGCCGCGGGGGCCCGCACGTAGCCCTTGCCGAAGACTGGCGCGATCTGCCGCAGGCTCGCGCCTTCCTCCCGCGCCGCGAGCAGCGCCCAGTCCGACGCGTCCGCACACGCCGCCGACGCCTGCCGCAAGTCCCCCAGCACCGCGATCAGCGCGTCGGCGCCCACCTCGCCGGCCCGCACCGCTCGCGCGACGTCCTCGAGCCAGGCCACCACCTCCGCGGCGGTGATCGGTGCCCGCGGACGCGCGTCGCCGGGCTCGCTGACAGCACTACCGTCTTTCATGGCCGGACCTCCGGATCGGGACGTCAACCTCGGCCGGACCGGCGCGGTGCCGCGGCCGTCGAAGGCGGGGGTTGACTCAGGCGACTCACAGCCGGTGAGTATAGGGCGTTATACGGCGAGTGGCCTGGCACGACACACGGGGGCGGCCCGCC
>DASZUO010000213.1:0-5336 GCA_035547575.1 Amycolatopsis sp.
GCGGATCAGGTGCGCGGTCACGTCCTGCTGGCTGACGTGCGAGTGGCCCTTGCCGTCGTTGAGGACACGCTGCTTGGCGATCGGCTTGAGCAGCTGCTGGATCTGCGCGTCGGTGAAGCTCATCGCCCACCTCGCAGAACCTGGTCGCAGTGCGCCCGGTACGCGGCGCGGGCCTTGCGGCGGCGCTCACGGACCCGGTCGGCCAGTAGGGTGCCGGCGATCAGCAACCCGCTCGCGAGGCAGCAGGCGAAGAACCACAGCGGCGACAGGGGCGGCTGGGTGGCGTCGGCGTTCATGCGGCCACCAGCCGTTCCGCCTTCGCGGCGATCTCCTCGGCCAGACGCACGATCTCGGCCAGCAGCTGTGCCGCGTCGGTGTCCAGCTCGGCGCAGCGCCACTCGCTGTAGTCGAGCAGCGAGCCGTACGGCTGCCAGTCCTCGTGCAGGTCGCGGTAGTAGCGCGGGTCGTCCTTGCACAGGCGCGCCTTGTCGAGCGTCTCCTGGTGCTCGCGGAGCTTGTCGGCGATCGTGTCCAGGTCGTACGACAGGGCCCCGAGCATCGTGTCGACGATCAGGTGTGCGGCGCGGTAGTGGCCCTCGTCGAGCAGCTGCGCGGCGACGAGCACCCGGTCGACGTCGGGGCGCGGGTCGCGGATCTCGGCGTTCACCGCGTGCCCCCGATCGCGGAGACGGGCAGCGACGCGGCGATGCGCGGGGTGAGCGCCCCGGCGCGCAGCAGCTCCCGGTACGCCTGGCGGGACGGCTCGAAGTCGTCGGTGGCAGCGAGGACGATCACGGCGAGCTGCGCGCGGCCGGTGTCGATGGAGCGGCGGCGCAGCGCGGCCAGGTCGAACGCGTCGACCGGCAGGGCGTGCCGGGGCTGGTAGCTCAGGTTGTCGGCCCGCTTCTCCCAGGGCTGGGTCGGCGGGTCGAACCGGCTGCGGTAGCGAGCCATTGCGGTACTCTCCATTCGGTTGGAACGGCCCGTCTGCCTTGCGCGGTGGCGGGCCGTTCGGCTTTTCAGGTGTGGATGACGGTCGCGACGACGATCACGAGCGCGATCAGGGCGACCGCGACTGCAGCGACAATCAGGGCTTCGGCGATCTCGCGTCCGGGCCGGCCACCGGGACGGTCGCCCGCCCCGGTGGCCGTGGTCCCGCCGGAATCCCGGTTGACCGGCGGGAGGTCGTCGCGCCAGCGCAACATCACGAGGCCTTCCGGCTGGCGCTGGCTTCGGCGCGACGGGCGCGGATGCGCTCGGTCATTTCGGCGAGGGTGAAGCGGCCGGACAGGTAGCCGTTGCTGATCTTCGCGGCTTCCTCGCAGGTGAGGGAGTCGCGCAGCGCGATCCCGGCGGCGACGGACTGGCCGAAGCCGTCGATGGCTTCCTGGTAGGTGGTCATGCTGCGCTCCGCTTTGCGTTCTGCTGTTCAGCACTTGCCACCGAGGGCACGAAAAGAACCTCCAGGGGGACCTGGAGTGCCTCCGCGATGCGCTCGGCGAGCTCAGGAGTGCAGGTTCGGCGCCGGCCGGATGTCAGATGGGAGATGAACCCCTTCGAGCAGCCGGCATATCGCGCCAGAGTGCCCATCGAGAGGTCACGCTGACCCATCAGGGCGCTCAGTGTGGCGGCGCTGGCGAGTCGCATCCATGCCCCCTTCGGCCATCGTTTTCGTGTGCTCATACCTTCCTCCGTAGACGGCTAGCTGTCAAGTATCCGTGTCGAAAGTGTTGTCTACTGATAGACGCGCTGTCAAGAAATCACACGCATGTAGTTCGGAATTGCTGCCACGGACGCGCGCCACCGGGCCGTCCGCGTAGTAGACGCGGACGGTAGTTTCAGCGCGTCAACGCAGGTAGACGGCAATGAGATCGGCGGGATTGCGGTGGTCGAGCACGGTCCAGACAGTGAGCGCATGCCCGATCTGGCCGACCTGATCCAGCGGCGGCGCGACGCCGGCCGCTCCTACCGCGCGATCGCTCATGACAGCGGCGACCTGCTCGACGCGCCCACCGTCGAGCGCTGGCACAAGCGTGCGATGACCCAATTCCCGCGCGACATGGACACCTTCGTCGGATGGGCCCGGGCGCTGGACGAGAACGTCGAGCAGGTGCTGCTGTCAATGGCATCCCAACTCGGTGTGCCAGTGCCGCGCTACGACCCGGCGGCCGGCATCCTGCCGGCCGGTGCGGAGCGACTGACGTTCGAGCAGCGGCGCGCACTGCGGGCACTGGTGCGGTCGATCGTGGACGTGCAACCGCGCGAGGAGCCAGTGACCGCGAAGGCCGAAGTCGACCTCGCCGGGCACCTGCCCGAGGACGGCGAGAGCCGCCGCGAGCCCAAGCGCCGGGACGAATCGTGATCAAGACCTTGCGTGAAAACAGCGTTAGCGGTCATGATGCCTGGCGTGCCCGATCCTTGGCTGTTTCTCATGGACCGTCACCCCGAAGTGAAGGTCTACCTGCGCGCCGACCTCGGTCGGCGCTGGGGGCAGACCGTCTGGCGAGATGGCGTGCCGGAGATCCATCTTGCCGTGGATCTCGGCCGCATTCAGCGGCGCTGCACGCTGGCTCACGAACTCCATCACGTCATGCGCGGAGCACCATGCCGGCCGCTGTGCCCGCAGGACGAGGCGGACGTGATCGACGAGACCGCGCGCTTCCTGCTGCCCGATCTGCGGGTGGTGGCGACCGCGCTCGCGCGATGGGATCTGCCGGCCGCGGCCGAGCAGCTACAGGTGACCCGCAACGTGCTGACCGAGCGGGTGGACAGCCTGTCGGACGAGGAGATCGCCGAGCTTGCCGAGATGATCGAGGCCGCGACCGAACCAGCCGACGGCCAGGCCGCGCTCGCGGTCTGCGTAGACAGCGAGAAACGCAGCCCGCGCAGGGCGACGCGCGTACGCAAGCACTCGTGCAGGCGGGTGCTTCGCGAATCGAACTAGGGAGGATCTCATGAAGGCGATGGCGGCGGCGTTCTTGATCGTCGGGTTGATGCTGCTCGGCGGTGGCGTGGCGTACGGCTTCGTGCCGGTGTCCGTTGCGGACGGCACAGCGTGCGGCTCGGCGTTCGCTAAGTCGAGCTCCACGTTCGATGGACTATCGGACACCGGCGACGAGCTATGCGCCCAGGCGCGCACTGCGCACCGCCCGGGGGCGGTGGCACTGCTCGCGGCTGGCGGCATCTCGCTGATCGGCGCGTTGATTCTGTTCATGAGCGCGCCGCTCGACGTGGAGCCGGTCGGCCCGGCGACAGAGCCATCGGACGAGCCGAGCGCGCCCACCTCCCCTGAGCCTTCGGGCCCGTTCGCCGGATGAGGTACAGCGTCGGCCTCGGACCGTTCCGGTTCTACGGTGGCGGCCGGCGTCGCAAGCGACCCGCACCACCGCCGCCCAAGCCGGGCAGTGTGCAGGACATCGTCACGTTCTTCGTCGGACTCGCGGTCGTTGCGATCTTCCCCGCGGTGCTGTTCCAGAGCTTCTGGGTCTGGCTGGGCCTGTTCGTTGGCATCGGCGTGCTTGTGATGCTGTTTCACCCGGCTACCCGGCGACGCTAATGCCCGCTCGTCTCCGCTCCGTCCCGGGTGCCCAACCGCGGGCACTCGGCCTGGTCCGGGTCTCCAGAGTCGGAGACCGGGGCGACGACCTGACCAGCCCGGAGTTGCAGCGCACGGCGATCACGGACCACTGCGCGCGCCGCGGCTATCAGCTGATCGGCTGGGTCGAGGGTGTCGACGAATCCGGGTCGGGCCGACGTTCGCCGTGGTGGGCGAAACTCGACGAGGCCGTCGGCCAGATCGAGGCCGGCGAGGCGGACGTGCTGGTCACCTGGCGGTTCTCCCGCGCGGCGCGGCAGCGGCTGAAGTGGGCGGTGGCGATCGACCGTGTCGAGGTCGCCGGCGGCCTACTGGAGTCCGCAACCGAACCGCTCGACACCTCCACCGCCTCCGGGCGGCTGGCGCGCGGCATGCTCGCCGAGATGGCGGCCTATGAGTCGGAGGTGATCGGCTCGACCTGGCGCGAGACGCACGCCCGCCGCACCGCGAAGGGGCTGCCGGCGAACGGCAAACCCCGCTTCGGGTACCGGGTGCTGGACGGCATTCACCGTCCCGACCCGGGCGAGGGGCCGGTGCTCGCCGAGCTGTACCGCCGGTACGTCGCCGGCGAGTCCGTCTACTCGCTGGTGGCGTGGCTGAACGCGCACGGCTGGCGCACCGTGCCCGGCTACTCGAAGCGCGGGCCGGGCCCATGGACACAGACCGCGCTGCGCCGCTGTCTGGATACCGGCTTCGGCGCCGGGTTCATCACCGTGCACGGCGAGCGGGTGCGCGGCATCCACGAGCCGGTCATCGACGAGCAGCTGTGGAACGCCTACCTGGGCGCACGGGCGGCCAGGCGCACGCTGCGGCGCGCGGAACGAGCCACGTACCTGCTGACCGGCCTCGGTGTGCTGCGGTGTGCTGCGGACCTCGACGGGCGCCCGTGCGGGTCGCCGATGGGTGGCGGTCAGTTCGGGTCCGGGCATGTGGCGAAGTACCGGTGCCTGGCCTCGCATGCCGAGCGACGACACCCGGGCGGGTACGTGACGATGCAGGTCGTCGAGACCGAGGTGCGGGCGTGGGTGGAGCGGTTCGCGGCGGACGCGACGGCGAGCACGGATGCCGCGCTGTTGACGGCTGCGCGCGCGGCACGGCGGCGGCAGGACGCGAAGGCGATCGAGCGGGAGATCGTCGAAGTGGACAAGGCGCTGATCCGGCTGGAGGCGAACCGGGCGGCGGACCGGGAGATGCCGCGGTCGATCTACGACGCCGCACGGACGGAGATGCTCGCCGAGCGCCAGGTGCTGTCCGAGCGTGCCAGCGTGGCGCGCGCGGAGTCGCTGGAGGGTGAACCGGGGAAGATCGCGGTGGACCTGGCGCGGGACTGGGACGAGATGCCGTTGGAGCACCTGCGCGCGGGGCTACGCAAGCTGCTCGGTCGGGTGGATGTGGTGCCCGGTCGGCCGTTGTCGACGGTGCGGGTGCGCGGCTCCTGGCAGCTGGGTGAGTTCACGCACTAGTCACGACGGTGACTGATGCCTGTTATCACTGCCGTTCCGAACTGTCGCACCCGGCCCGTAGCGTCGCGGCCATGAACGACAACGACCATCTCGTGCTGGACATCGCAGACCGCTTCTACCTCGCGCCCGGGTCGCGTGAGCAGGCGATCCGCGACGAACTCGGGCTGTCCCCGGTGGCGTTCTTCCAGCGCCTGAACCGCCTCCTGGACAACCCGACCGCCGCGGCCGAGTTCCCCGAGCTGGTGAATCGGTTGCGGCGCGTACGTGCGCGACGGCTC